>NZ_JAPMLG010000006.1:0-198383 GCF_035726925.1 Enterococcus sp. E5-37 | reverse complement strand
CACTCTTCTTTTTCCGGTGGAGCAAGCTCCGGTGGAAAAAGAAGCGTTCGACTTGCATGTATTAGGCACGCCGCCAGCGTTCGTCCTGAGCCAGGATCAAACTCTCATAAAAAGTTCGAACAATCTTACGATTGTTAAGCTCAATTTGTTTGCTAGCATATTGCTTGCTTGTTAAAAATGTTTGTTGTCTTGAATTGAATCAAGACGCCCTACACATTTGGTTTGTCTTACTTTGTTCAGTTTTCAAAGGTCTAATCTTTTTGTTTCAACAACTCTTTAATCTTATCAGATTCAAAAGAGAATGTCAACAACTTCTTTGTTTATTTTTTCTAAACGTCTTTATCACTCATTAGCAGCGACTTGATTATCATATCATCTTTATTGTTATTTGTCAATAACTTTTTTGAAGTTTTTTTCGATAAAATCAAGCTTTATTAGCTATCTCATTTAAACGACTTCGTTATTATAACATGACATCAAAAGTGCGTCAACACTATTTTTTATAATTTTTAGTGACACCTTAAAGGAATCATTTAGAACAAATAATAATATAGCAATCTCTTTATAAAATTGCAATAGAAAATTCCCTATTTTTATTTATTATTTTTAAACACGAATATTACAGTATTTTATTGTTTTTTCGTTCATCTAAAAGCTACTTACATTTAATTAACGGATGTTATTCTATTTAATTGTTCGCTAGTTTTTTATAATGACATCCCTGAATTTCTCACTTGCTTGTATTTTGTACCTTATTCTTTGTTGGATATATAAAAAAACAAGTAAAGCACATGCTTTACTTGTCTTCTGCCTTTGCGATAGGAATAAAGATTCTAAAAATTGTCCCTTGCCCTACTACACTTTCTGCTAAGATACGTCCTTTATAGTTTTCAACCAGTTGTTTAGCGATAGACAACCCCAGACCATTTCCACCCTTCGTTCTAGCTCTTGCTTTATCCACTCGATAAAAACGATTGAAGATCTTATTAAGGTCTTCTTTGGGTATTCCTTCGCCAAAGTCCTGAATCGCGATCTCAAATTCATTCAGAGTGGAAGAAATAGAGATATGGACTTCTTTTCGTGTAGTTGAATACTTTACTGCGTTATCCAATATGATAATGATTAATTGTTCAAAGTGATTACGATAAATTTGCAGGGTCACTTCTTTTGTCAAATCATCATCTAAAGTGATCACATAGTCTGGATATAATATCTTGAAATTATTATAAACTTGATAGGTGACTTCTTTTCCTTTAGTTGTTTCATTCGCATAATGAACATCTACTTGTTCTGCTCTTGATAAGTCTAGCATCTCTTGAACTAAGCTTTTCATACGGCTGATTTCTTGCATGCTGGCGCTTAATGATTCTTCTAATATCTCAGGATCATCTTTCCCCCAACGATTTAGCAGACTAAGATGCCCTTCAATAATTGCAACAGGTGTCCTTAACTCATGAGATACGTCTTCCACGAATTGCTCTTGTTGTTCAATATACAAACGCATACGGTCAAGCATCTCATTGAATATTTCAGCTAAATCTGCCAATTCATCATTTGTGTCGATTTCAGGCATGTGGATATCTGATTGCGGATCTTTACGTATAGTATCCATTGTATCTCTGAGTACCTTGAGTGGTTTTAAGAAATAAGAAGATAAAAAGAAACCTAAAATACTACTTAAGATCAAAGAAACAACTTCTAAAACAATAAGAGTCAATAATAGCTTATTTCGAATATCATAGAAAGAAGATAATTCATAGAAGCTTTGCGCATAGCCGATCTTTTCTCTTGTACCTTTAGAATATATAGGCTGGATAGATAAAAAGCCAGTTTTTCCTTCTAGTGTAACGATCGTTGGAACTTTACGTGTAGTCTGAATCAGGTTTCGACTGTTTTCATGGGTTTTAAAAATCAAGTTCTCGTCCAAATCATAAACATAAAGATCCATTGATGGCTGCCCTAGCTCAGCTATAAAGGAATCGATCTTCATTAAGTTTCCTTCGACCAGTGAAGTATGATCTACGACCTCATCTCCGTCATTTGTCGCTTTCGTCAGATTACGATACGTATTTACTAATGTCAGTTCTTCATCCGAGTTAGCCAAACGAGAAGCTACTTCTGAAATCGTACGCTCTACATTGTTTCTTTCTTTTGCCACAATCAGATTGATAGATGATTTATAGGTAATGACAGCGAAAATTGTAAACACAACGAATATGAAGAAAGAACTCGCAAAGGCCCACTTGATTGTCAAGGAGGGCCCTTTCAGTTCTCTTTTTTCCGATTTTTTCGGCTTTATCACGAGCGCATCACATAACCTGTTCCGCGTACAGTTTGGATATAGCTTTCCTCCCCGGGAACGTCAATTTTGTTGCGAAGATAACGAATATATACGTCCACTACGTTTGTTTCAACTTCTGTTTCGTATCCCCACACTTTATTTAGTAAAACGTCACGTGCTAATACCACGTTCACGTTTTCCATTAAAGTAAGCAGCAACTCGTATTCTCTTTTTGTTAGTTCAATTACTTCATTTCCGCGACGTACGACACGGTTTTCTTTTTCGATAGTCAAATCGCGATAAGTAATAGTAGTTTGTTTAGCCACATTTTTATCGCCTTCAATATCGATTCGACGCAACAATGCACGAAGACGTGCTAATAATTCTTCGATAGCAAATGGTTTGACGATGTAGTCATCTGCTCCGTGGTCAAGTCCAGATACACGATCGATCACAGAATCTCTTGCAGTCATCATAATGATTGGTGTATTTTTGACTTGGCGTACACGTCTGCAGACTTCTAAACCGTTCAATTCTGGGAGCATCAGATCCAACAATATGGCATCCCACTCATTATTTAATGCCGCATCTAAACCAGTTCGGCCGTTGTAGTGGACTTCTGCGTTATACCCTTCATGCTTCAACTCTAGCTCGACAAATCGTGCCAAGTTCTTTTCATCTTCAATGATTAGAATATTGCTCATTTATTATTTTATCCTTTCTATTCTACTGGCTTTTTAAAAACTCTATCATTATACCGATAATATGCTTAAAAATCTATAGTCATTTTATCATGGATAGCAATTTTAAAAAAGAGCTGAAGTCTACTCATAACAATCGACTTCAGCTCTTTCGTCCTCTTTTTATTTTCTCATTTCCTAACAGCCGAAAGACTATTATTCTTCATGGTACCATGAGTAATGGAAGATTCCTTCTTTGTCGACACGTTCATAGGTATGTGCGCCAAAGTAATCGCGTTGGGCTTGGATTATATTTGCAGGCAGACGTTCTGCTCTGTATGAATCGAAGTAAGCGATGGCTGATGAGAAAGTCGGTACAGGTACGCCAGCTTGGACAGCCAAGGCAACGACGTCTCTGACTGATTGCTGATATTTTTTCGTGATTTCAACGAAGTAATCATCTAGCAATAAATTTTCGATCTCAGGATTTTTGTCATAGGCATCCGTAATTTTTTGCAAGAATCGAGCTCGGATGATACATCCAGCGCGCCAGATTTTTGCGATTTCACCAAATGGCAAGTCCCAATCAAATTCTTTTGAAGCGACACGTAATTGAGCAAATCCTTGGGCATAACTCATGATTTTACTGAAATACAACGCTTCTCGGATTTTTTCGACCAATTCTTTTTTGTCTCCCGTGAACTCAAAATCGTTCGTACGAGACAAAATCTTGCTTGCTTGTACGCGTTCTTCTTTATAAGCAGAAATATAGCGGGCAAATACAGATTCAGTGATCAATGGAAGTGGCACACCTAAGTCAAGCGCGCTTTGGCTTGTCCATTTACCTGTTCCTTTATTCCCAGCTGCATCAAGGATCACATCTACTACTGGTTTACCTGTTCCTTCATCGTCTTTACGTGTCAGAATGTCAGCAGTGATTTCTATCAAATAGCTGTCTAATTCGCCTTGATTCCATTCTTTAAAGATATCAGCCATTTCTTCTACTGAAAGGTTTAAAATATTCTTCATTAAGTCATAAGATTCAGCAATCAGTTGCATATCTCCATACTCAATACCGTTGTGTACCATTTTCACATAATGTCCGGCTCCATTTGGGCCAATATATGTGACACATGGTGCTCCGTCTTCTGCTTTTGCAGAAATTTGCTCTAAGATTGGTGCAACTAGCGCATAGGCTTCTTTTTGTCCACCAGGCATGATTGAAGGTCCTTTTAAAGCTCCTTCTTCACCACCGGAAACGCCTGTACCGATAAAGTTGATGCCAGAGTTGGCTAACTCTTCATTACGACGCATCGTATCTTTAAAGAATGTATTTCCTCCGTCAATCAAAATATCGCCTTTATCAAGGTGAGGAAGCAACTCTTGGATTGTTGCATCTGTTGCCGGTCCTGCTTTGACCATTAGCAAGATCCGACGTGGTTTCTCGATAGATTCTACAAATTCTTCGATTGTATATGTTGCTTTGAAATTTTTATCTGGGTGTTCTTCTACTACAGCGGTTGTTTTAGCCCCTGTACGATTGAATAAAGCCACTGAATAGCCGCGGCTTTCTATGTTCAAGGCTAGATTTTTACCCATAACGGCCATACCGACAACGCCGATTTGTTGTTTTGACATATGAACTCCTCCTACATACGGGATTTCTCCCTAATCTCTTACATTATAGCTTAACACGGCTACATTGCAAACTAAAGAACAACATATTTTTTATTTACCGACTACAAAAAATAAACCTCAAGGCTCCATGGTTAGCCTTGAGGTTTTACATTTTCTAATTAAAATGTATTAAGCTTCTTTTGACATTACGTCCTTACCATCATAGTAACCACAATTTGCACATACGTGATGGCTTTTTTTCATTTCACCACAGTTTGGACATTCGTTTAACCCTTTGATTGTCAATTTGTAGTGTGTACGACGTTTTGCTTTTTTAGCTTTTGATGTTCTTCTAGCTGGTACTGCCATTTTGCTACACCTCCTTGTAAAGTCTTGTATCTAAATTAGACACAATATATTCCAATCTTACTTGTTATCGTCGTCTTTTGATTTAGAATCAAAAAGTTCAGATAGTTTTGCAAGACGAGGATCAATTTTATTCTCGGCTTCTTCCATTTTTCTGCGCTGGTATTCTTCTTCGGAAACAACTTCCCAATCATTGCCTTTTGGAAGTTCTGTTGCTGCTTCCTCTTCTTTTGTCAATACCCGCATTGGAATCGCCAATAAGATGTTGTCTTCAATCGACTCTGCTAAATTCAATAATGGACCTTCAATTAGCAAAATCTCATCCGCAGACATTTGTTCATCTCTACTTTGGAATTGTTCTTCTGTCATGAATACTTCGTCTACAGAAAAATCCATGGGCAGTTCAACAGGTTCTAGTGAACGTGTTGAAGGAACTGTCAAAGTCGTCTGCACAGTGTAATGAACGATATAGCCTTTCTTATCAACTGAGACCAAACCTTCGACTTCCACTGGCGCAACATCAAGTATTAAATTGTCTCGCTTCATGAGAGCGGCTTTCAAGTCGAGCGTCTCATGAAAAGTTAACGGTGTCTCCTGGTATTTTCTCAATTCCAATAAAGACCATTTCATTTTTCATCACTCCTAAGCAACAAAAGCAATTATACAGGGCAAAAAGCATGTTGTCAATGAAATTTTCTTGACACCTTGCAGTTCATAAAAAAACAGAAAAATCTTTATTAGAAAGCCTCTGTTTGCTATCACCCTCAGAATCATTTACAATAATCATTATTCCATTAAAGGAGCGGATGATCTTCATGAACACGAAAGATATCGAATACTATGTCCAAATCGTCAAACAAAAAAACTTTACGAAAGTGGCTAATTATTTCCGTGTGAGCCAACCTACTATTACATATGCATTACAACGTCTTGAAAAAGAGTTTGATACCGTACTTATTACAAGAGATCGATCGCATCACGAATTAATCGTCACGCCTTCTGGAAAGCAGCTGTTTCTCCATGCACAAACCATTCTCCAAGAGATTTCTACTGCAAGAGCTGAAATCACTCAGTTGCAAAAGAAAAAGCTTCGTTTTGGGATGCCTCCTATTATCGGCAATGAATACTTTCCTAAACTGTCAAGTTACTTTATCAAGCATGAATTGATGAATCAAATTGAGATTACCGATGGAGGCTCTCGGGACTTATACGGGATGATCCGACAAGGGAGGATCGATTTAGCTGTATTAGGCTCAACACAGCCAATCGTGGATCAATATTTAGAAACAGAGTTACTTTTGGACAAACGTTTCATGATCGTCGTGCCACCTACACATCCTCTTTCCAAGCAGGATACTGTCTCTTTCAAAGATATAGCAGATGAACAGTTTGTACTATTGAATGAACATTATGTCCACCCCGCAGCATTCACTAAGCTTTCTAAACAAACACATACTCATCCAAAAGTTGTTTATCAAAGCAATGACTTGATGATTTTAAAGAGTATGGTCCGAGAAAATGTGGGTATCGGTTTTTTGGCAGAGATTGCTGTCCATCCTGAAGATCATTTAGTTTGCCTCCCTCTTTCAGATGAAGTTCAGCCTCGCTTCTTGATTTCATTGGCAAAACGAACACAGCAGATCGTCACGCCTCTTCAAGAACAAGTAGTCCAAGTTATCCATGAATTCGTTACAGCACAAAAAAACAGCTCTTCGTAAAAGAAGAGCTGTTTTTATTTTTTATTAAGCTAAATTAGATAGCTGTTGTTTCGCCACGGTAAACGATGCCGCGACGTGAATCAACGGTAATCAATTCACCTTCTGTAATTGTTGTTGTTGCGCCTTTAGCACCAACGATTACAGGAATATCTTGTGCAATTCCTACAACTGCAGCGTGAGAAGTCAATCCGCCTTCTTCAACGATAACAGCAGCTGCTTTTTCGATTGCAGGCATATATTCTTTGTCAGTTGATGGTACAACTAGAACCATTCCATCTTTTGCTTTTTTTACAGCTTCTTCAGCAGATGAAGCAATAACTGCATTTGCAACGACAGATTTTTGTCCAACGCCTTGAGCTTCTAATAATTTAGAACCAATCATTTGAATTTTCATCACGTTAGTTGTTCCGCGTTCACCAACTGGTACACCAGCAGTGATCAAGATTAAATCGCCTTCTGATGCGAAACCTAATTCAACAGCTTTTTTAGCTGCTAGTTCAAACATTTCATCAGTTGTTGATGGTTTTTCAGCAACTGTTGGGTAAACGCCCCAGTTTAACATCAAACCACGTTTTGTGCGTTCGTCAAAAGTAACAGCCAAGATATCTGCGTCTGGACGATATTTTGAAATCATTTTTGCAGTGTATCCTGATTCAGTTGCAGCAACGATTGTTTTCACGCCTAGATTTTTTGCAGCACGAGCTACAGATAAACCGATTGTTTCAGTTACATCTGTTTTATCGAATTCGTTCAATTGGAATGTACCTAATTCTGATAATGCATTTTCAGCTTCTTGGTCGATACGTGCCATTGTTGAAACAGCTTCAACTGGGTAGTCCCCGTTTGCAGATTCACCAGATAGCATTGTTGCATCTGTGCCATCAAATACAGCGTTAGCAACGTCAGAAGCTTCCGCACGTGTTGGACGTGGGTTTTCTTGCATTGATTCTAACATTTGTGTAGCAGTGATAACTGGGATACCAGCAGCATTACATTTTTTGATGATGCGTTTTTGAACCATTGGTACTAGTTCAGCTGGGATTTCAACACCCATATCTCCGCGGGCAATCATAACACCGTCAGAAACTTTGATGATTTCGTCAATGTTGTCGATACCTTCTTGAGATTCGATTTTAGGGAAGATTTGAACATGAGTCATGTCTTTTTCTTCTAAGATTTCGCGGATATCTAGAACGTCTTGTGCTTTACGTACAAAACTTGCAGCGATAAAGTCGATATCGTTGTCTAAACCAAAACGAATATCGTCAGCATCTTTTGGAGTAATACCTGGCAAACTAATAGAAACGCCTGGTGCATTTACCCCTTTACGTGATCCTAGCATACCTGCATTTTTAACTTCTACGACTAATTCACGGTTTGCTTCGTCTTTTTCAATGATTTGCATATCGATCAAACCATCATCAAATAAAATGTGTCCGCCAACGTGAACATCGTCAAATAATCCTGGGTAAGTAACCGCGATTTTTTCTTTTGAACCTACATGTTCAGGATCCATAGAGATGCGTGTTTGATCTCCTACTTCAAATTTGATGTATCCTGCACGACCAAAATCAGCTTCTGTTGTGCCTTGAACAGTTGTACGGATTTCAGCTCCTTTTGTATCTAAAAGAATACCGACATCTTTTCCTGTCTTTTTAACTGCTTCACGGACCATAGTCATACGTGATAATTGTTCTTCATGGTCACCATGAGAAAAGTTAAAGCGGAAGACATTTGCCCCAGATTCAATCAATTGAGAAATAATTTCTACTGAGTTACTTGCTGGTCCTAATGTACTAACGATTTTGGTTTTTTTCATTTAAAAAACTCTCCCATTCAATTTTGTTTATTTAAAGCTGTACACAGCTTAAATAGCTTGGTTTCTTTCACTCTTAAAATGAAAGTGAATTATTTAGATCATATAGTGATAAGTCTGGTTTATGTTTGTTGTTTTCAAGTGTATCAATGATGTCAGACGCAACGATTTCGTTGTCATGGATACCGACACATAATCCACCTTTTCCTTCTTGAAGCAATTCGACAGCGTAAGCACCGAATTTACTTGCCAACACGCGGTCGCGTGCGCTTGGTGCTCCACCACGGACAACGTGTCCCAAGATAGATACACGTGTATGATAGTCGCCAAATTCTGAAAGTTTCTCAGCGAATTCATTTCCGCCCATTACACCTTCAGCCAAGATGATCAAGCAATGTTTCTTCCCGCGATCGCGGCCTTCTTGGATTTTTTTAGCAACTGAAGCCATATCAAAATCATGTTCTGGGATGATGATTTCATCCGCTCCGCCAGCCACACCTGACCATAAAGCGATGTCTCCTGCATTGCGTCCCATTACTTCGATAACGAATGTACGAACATGAGAAGTCGCTGTGTCACGAATACGGTCAATTGATTCTAGTACTGTATTGATTGCTGTATCAAAACCGATTGTGAAATCAGTCCCAGGAATATCATTATCGATTGTTCCAGGAATACCTACTGCTGGGAAACCGCGTTTTGTCAAAGCCATTGCGCCATGATAAGAGCCGTCTCCTCCGATAACCACTAGACCTTCGATTCCGAATTTTTTCAATTGTTCGATTCCTTTTAATTGACCTTCTTCAGTTGCAAATTCTGGATAACGTGCAGAATACAAGAATGTACCACCACGTTGGATCTTGTCACCTACATCTGCCACATCAAGACGACGAATATCTCCAGCAACTAAACCGGCAAAACCATAATTGATCCCGTATACTTCCAGTCCTTCGTAAATACCTTTACGAACAACGGCACGAACAGCTGCATTCATTCCAGGTGCGTCTCCGCCACTGGTCAAAATTCCGATGCGTTTCATAATAAACATTCACCTCATTAAAATACTTTATCCTAAGTATGACTTAGGTTTACAACCATTTTTGCGTTAACCACGACTAACATTCTAACATTATTTTTCTCACTTGTCTTGATTTACGGATAAAAAAATGAAAAAAAAATGAAAGCAAGTAGTATTTTTTACCGTAAGTTATTTGAAAACCACATTATCTTCGCCAAGCAGATAAATAAGTTGCCCCTTTATACTCTTGCTGTCATCCACCCAATAAGCATCTGACAGAACTACTTTTCGTTGCGTTTTTTCGTGATACATAACTACTGGTATATATCCTGGGTGTTTCTGAAAAATCACTTGTAATTGTTTCATTATCTCGGGATCTTCCCGTTCTTCTGTAATACGCAAATAGCAAGTTTGTGAAGGATACTGGGCTTCTAACTGGTTAGGATCAGCAAAGCTTTCTCCAATTAGTTGCAGTTCCTGATTATATTTGCTGATTTCGCTCCGCCCTTGAACAAAGATCACTCGATCAACGGCAAACAAATTACGATATTTACGATAAAGAGTTGGAAAAACTGTGACAGAAATTTCTCCACTACTGTCGGTTCCTTCAACAAAGGCCATCAGTTCTCCTTTTTTTGTCCGAATTTCTCTAACTTCCTTGATCATCACTAATAAATTGACTGGTTGATTAGGGACGATATCTGTAATCAGCTGAACTTGTTTAGCTAAACGAAGACGATCAAACCCTTCTGCAGGATGACCTGACAAATAAATACCTAAGTACTCCTCTTCCAGCTTCAAGCGTTCTTCTAGTGTATAGTCAGCGACTTCTTCTTCTTTTAATGCCATGATTCCCAGCAAGTCAAGACTTCCACCACTGTAAACGATATTTTGGATTTTTCCTTCGAGATCAAGCATCAATTGTTTCCTGTTAGGAGATAATTCATCAAAAACGCCTACTGCTGTCAGTGATTGCAGTAACTCTAATTTCAGCCAACGCTTATCGATCCGTATGAGGAATTGATCCACTGACTGGAACGGGCCATTTTGTTTTCTTTCGTTTAATATATCTTCTACAAAATCACGCCGAATACCTTTTATCGCTGTCAGTCCGAATCTGATTTCTTCCTTATTGACCAACTCAAAACTGGAATTACTTTGATTAATGGACGGCGAGGAAAGTTTGAGTTTATTTTTACGTGCTTCTGCAATATATTCTTTCAATTTTGATGTGTTATGCCGAACAGAATTCATCAGGCTGGTAAAGAAAGCACCTGGATGATGGGCTTTTAGATACGCCATTTGGAATCCCACGAATGAATAAGCAAATGCATGTGACCGATTGAATCCATAGTTTGCAAATTTTTCGATATATTCATATACGGTCGCTGCTGTTTTTTCCGAATATCCCTGTTGTAATGCTCCTGATACAAAATGCGACTTTTCTTCATCTAATACGTCTTTTTTCTTTTTACTCACTGCCCGTCGCAGAATATCTGACTGCCCTAATGTAAATCCAGCCATAGTCGAGGCGATCTGCATGATTTGTTCCTGATAGACGATCACTCCATATGTGTTTTTCAAAATCGGGATCAGTGAATCATCTGGGTAGCGAATGGCTTCTTTTCCTTTCTTCCTGGCAATGAAGGTATCTATATTTTGCATAGGGCCTGGTCGATACAATGCATTGACTGCGGCAATATCTTCGATGTTTTCTGGACCTAATCTTCGTAAAACGTTCCGGATACCAGCAGATTCAAATTGAAATACTCCTGAGGTTTCGCCTCGTTGAAACAAGAGCAGCGTTTTTGCATCATTTAGCGGGATCTCTTTTAATCGGATCTCATACCCTTCTACTCGCTTAACAGCTTTCAAAGTAAAATCAATAATCGATAAGTTGCGTAGTCCTAAAAAGTCCATTTTCAAAAGACCGATTGCTTCTACCTCATTCATCGTATACTGGGTCAGAAAAGCTTCATCAGAACCGCGTTGGAGCGGAACTAGTTCAAGTAGATTCTTATCGCTGATAACTACACCTGCTGCGTGAGTCGAAACATGTCTTGGCAATCCTTCTAAAATCACTGCAGTTTTGAATAAAAGTTGGTTTTTTTCGCTTGCCTGAACTAATTCTACTAATTGATGCGAAGTTTTATAAGCTTGGGTCAATGTGATTTTCAATTGATTGGGTATTGCTTTTGACCAGCGGTTTGCTTCACTTTGCGATAAACCAAACACTCTAGCTGCATCTCTAAGAACCATTTTTGCTGCCATTGTGCCAAATGTTGCGATTTGTGCCATATGATATTGTCCATACTTTTCTCGAACATAATTCAATACTTCTTCACGTCGATTGTCAGGAATATCCAAATCGATATCTGGCATCGTAAAGCGTTCGGGATTTAAAAAGCGTTCGAACAGCAAATCATATTCTAATGGATCCACATCTGTGATTTCTAACACATAGGCTACTAATGAACCCGCAGCAGAACCACGACCTGCACCGGTAACGATTTTGTTTCTATGAGCAAAAGCCATTACATCCCATACGATCAAGAAATAATCATCGAATCCCATTTGATGGATGACAGATAACTCGTAGTCCAAACGTTCTTGGTATTCCTTTGTATAATCAGTGATTCGGCGTTCCACTTGCGAATAGCATAACTCTCTTAAATATTCTCCAGCTTGTTTTCCATTAGGAACTGGATAATGCGGAAGTAATTTCAGATGGAACTGGAATTCAAATGAAATCGATTCAGCTAAACGCTGGGCGCCTATTACAGCTTGGGAAAGACCCGCTTTTTCGAATCGTTTGATCATTTCTTGTTCTGAAAGAAGATAGCCATTTGCTGTTAGTGGTAAAGATGCAGATAAATTTTCTAAAGGTATTTGGCTTCCATCTTTGATATGTTTCATCACTTCAAGTGCAAAAAGTTCTTCTTGCTGTAAACTAGCGATGGGATGTAATGCACAAAGCGAATAATTTTCTTTTATCACATACTGATACCATTCAGGCAATTGATCAGGCGTGTTTTCTGTCAATCCGATATAAAAATCTCTAGTAAAAACATTTTCAAGCAAAAACTGCCAATGACCGAAAAAGTTATCCTCTTTATTGAAAGCCTCAGAAACAGAATGATTTGCCGGAACAACAAACGCTAGATGGTCGGTTTCTGTCATTTCTGCAAGTTCCAATTTTTCTTGGATCATTTTTCGGCTGGAAAGTTTCATCAGCTGCTGATAACCTATTTCATCTTTTGCGTACGCAAGCAAGCCATAATTTTTTTCTTCATAAGTATAACTAAGATGTAATCCAATGATTGGCTGTACTCCTTCTTCTACACAAATACGATAGAATTCAGGTGCACCGTATAAGACATCTTTATCCGTTATGGCTAATGAAGTGTAGCCTTGTTTTTTTGCTTCTTGTACATATTCTCGAATACGTATCGTACTTTGTAAAAGAGAATAAGAAGTAATTGTATAAAGTTGTGGGAAAAACATCTTGCATTCCGCCTTTTTTTTCGTTAAAATTCACTAGCGTTAAAAGGTTTGATCCTTTTACTTTCATTAAGATAGCAGGCGCTGAAGTTGATTATTCCACTTCATTTGCTTGCTTGTAATCTGTAGGAATGAGTTCTTTCGCAAGAACTCAAATTTTATTGAGATTTGGTCTCGTTTCTTTACATTCAAAGAAAATCTGGTAAAATTAAGATAGAAAAGAGGTGTTCTTTATGCGATATATCGTTACATTATTCTGGGCTGTCGTTCTAGGTCAAGTAGTCGGTTATATTGGTGCTGCATTAACAAGCGGAACATATGATTTTACTTTGACAACAATCATTTCATTCATTGCGGGTGTCATTATCCTTTTGATTGGTGCAGTTGCGCCAAGAAAAGAAACCTCTGCCCATTCGTAAAAAAACAGCCAAGAGCTTGAGATATCTCAAGCTCTTTTTTATTTTCTACTCCTCACCACCATTATAATCTGCTGCGAAGAACTTTACGAAAGTTGAATAAAGAAAGAAGAATATTTGACAGAACAAACAAACTTGTCACAATAAAAACAGCACTGTAATTATAAGCATGCGCGACTGTCGATCCTAGCATGGGACCTAAAACTTGTCCAAAGTTGCTAAACATCTGATTGTAGCTATAGATTCGGCTGACTCCTTCTTGAGGCGTAATCTTACTGATCAGTGTATTGACAGAAGGCATCAAAGCGCCAGTTGAAAAGCCTAAAATAAAGCGAAGTATACCTAATTGGAGCGGTGTAGTGACGAATGCCATAGGTAAATAACAGCAAAATGATAAAATGAGTCCTCCAATTAGAACTTTTTGATTCCCAATCTTATCCCCTAGTTTTCCTAGTTTCGGTGAAGAAAAGACAGCGGAAACACCAGCTATCGAAACAATCAAGCCGCTGACAAAAAGGATATTTTCTGTACTTCCGCTCAATTCACGAATATATAAGGTCAAAATAGGGCTGATCGTAGTGATTCCTATCTGTAAAATCAAGGTCGTAATGAAGAGACCGATCAAAATAGAGAGATGATCCATTTTTGAAAAAATTTCTTTGGTGCTTATCAGATCTTTTTTCTCGATTGGATGGAAATCTTCTTTGACTAAGAAGATGGTCAGCACCGTTGTGATCATCAACAAAGCCCCTGTGATCAAGAATACATTTTCCATACCAAACCACTGAGCCAGTGCACCGCCCATTGAAGGTCCGATCAGATTTCCAGCAATCGCTCCGGTAGACAATGTTCCTAACGCCCATCCGCTCTTTTCTCTAGGTGCCTGTGAAGCAATCATCGCTGTGGCATTTGGAATATATCCAGACAAAATCCCATTCCAAAACCGCATGATCAAAAGCCAATACGCGTTCGGTACAAAAGCCAAAGATCCCATTGTTAATGTCATCCCTGCTGCTGCACGGATCATCATGAGTTTTCGGCCTTTTCGATCAGCTAGATTTCCCCAGATTGGTGCAACCACGGCAGATGCAAAAGCAGTCACAGAGATTGCTAGTCCCGAAAACAATTCGATTTGATCTTTTGGTGTTCCTAGTTGCTCGACATAAACTGGTATGAATGGCATAACTAAACTAATACTTGCACCAGTGAAAAAACAGCCAATCCACGCAATCACTAAATTTTTTCTCCAATTAATCTCCATCTATCATCCCTCTTTCGTCTCTTTTATCATACCTATTTTCGAATAAACAAGCAACGATCTCGCCAGTAAAAAGAGAAAAATCCCGCAAAGGTCATTTTATATGTAACGTTCTTTTTATGTAAAACAAAAAGAGATCGGAACAAATACTGTTCCAATCCCTTCTCTTTAGTTAAATTGTTGCTAGAATGATGAAGTTGATAATGAATAAAATATCAACGATCCACAAAGCAACAGAAACTTCATTGTATTTTCCTTTGATTACTTTCACAATTGTATAGAAAATAAATCCTGCTGCAATCCCATAGGAAATGCTATAGCACAATCCCATAAAGATCGATGCAAAGAAGGCCGGTAAAGCTTCTTCCATATCTAGCCATTTGATGTCTGCAAAAGAAGCCATCATCATTACTCCAACTAAAATCAATGCTGGCGCAGTTGCTTGATTTGGTACAATGGCGATCAGTGGAGAGAATAAACTACTTAATGCGAATAGCACTGCCACTACTACTGAAGTCAAACCAGTACGTCCACCGGCCCCGATCCCAGCTGCAGATTCGACATAAGTTGTTGTATTCGATGTACCAAAGATAGCCCCCACGGAAGTAGCGATCGCATCGGCAAATAGTGCTTTATCCATTTTTGTTTTGAACCCACGACCATCTTCCAACGCGATCTCGTCTTCTTTTGAGAAAATGCCTGTGCGGCGTCCTGTACCGATAAATGTTCCGATCGTATCGAAAGTATCAGATAAACTGAATGCGATGATCGTCATCAATACTTGAGGAATCTTGGAAGAATCACTGAATAAAGATTGCATGCCTTCAGAGCCAAATGCTGCACCGAAAGTTGTTCCTAATTCTTTAAATGAATTACCTAACGAATTCGTTTGCCAATCAATGGAACTTAAATCAACAACCCCCATAAAGATACCAAGGACTGTGGTCGCTACGATACCGATAAGAATAGCCCCACGGACATTTTTTACAACTAAAATGGCTGTCAGTACCAAACCAATCACAGCCAATAAGATAGGAGCGTTGTCAAAGTTGGCTAACGCAGGGACGATTCCACCATTTATCGTAACATTTGTCGCTTTTCCGCCTTCAACGACAGAGCTCGAAATAGCTGACTGGTCTGCTGAAAAAGATAAGAATCCTGCATTTTTGATTCCGACATACGCAACGAAAATACCGATCCCGCCACCAATCGCATGTTGAAGACTTTCGGGAATCGCCCGAATAATCATTTTTCGAATATTTGTGACAGTAATAAAAATATTGATTAATCCGCAAATAAACACCATCGCCAAGGCTTGTTGCCAAGAATAACCAAGCCCAAAAACGACCGTAAAAGTGAAAAATGCGTTCAATCCCATACCTGGTGCCTGAGCATATGGTACATTTGCGAACAATCCCATTACCAGCGTACCAATAATCGATGCAATGATTGTCGCTAGAAATACTGCTTGGAAGGGCATACCTGATGCTGACAAAATCGTCGGATTTACGAATAAGATATAACTCATGGCAAAGAATGTCGTTACTCCCGCCATTATTTCAGTTGATACATTTGTATTGTTTTTCTTTAAACCGAAAAACTTTTCCATAAAAAGTTCCACTCCCTGAATTTTTTTCTGATGGAAAACTATAATAATAAAAAATAAGTAAAATAGGGCAAATCCATCGAACAATTTCAAATTATATAGACGTTTCATTCGCTTTTCAACGTTTTTTTAACAAAAAAAGCGAAAATAATACTTAACGTTCGTGTTTAGCTTGTGTTTAGCTATTTATATAGCCATAACTGTAGTTTTTGTTAGGAATAGCTGATTGCTCTTGTTAATTACCTAAAATATGCTAGACTAAAACAAATGCTAGTTGAGGAAGGAAGGACCCTTATTGAATA
The DNA here is from genome assembly GCF_035726925.1 of Enterococcus sp. E5-37. NCBI lineage: Bacteria > Bacillati > Bacillota > Bacilli > Lactobacillales > Enterococcaceae > Enterococcus > Enterococcus sp. E5-37. Next base: position 181,804 of record NZ_JAPMLG010000006.1, on the reverse strand, counting down.
AAAAATTAATTGCCATCGATCTGGACGGAACTACCCTCAATCAAGATTCGATGATTACATCTAAAACAAAAGAGACTCTGAAAAAAGCAATCAATGCCGGTCATCATGTCAGTATTGCTACAGGACGCCCATTCCGAATGAGCCATCAGTTTTACCAACAATTAGAATTAACAACACCGATGGTTAATTTTAACGGCGCATTAGTACACATCCCTAATCAGCACTGGGATGGTGAAAGAGAAACGTTGATCAATCGTGAAATTGCTTTTGAAATCTTATCGCAAAAAAAGCAGCTAAATTTAGATTTTATCGCTGCTGAAAATCGTGATACTTTTTTTATTGACAGTTTTGATTTCTTTGATGAAAAAATTTTTGCTTCTTCTCGTCCAGGAGAGAAGAATTTGCTTTCTCCTAAAAATTTGACGACAAATCCTACGTCTTTGCTTGTCCGAACAGACAAACGTTTTGCAGGAGCTGTATCTGCTGAATTAACACGTCAATTTGGCAGTTATGTCGATGTTCGGACATGGGGTGGACCTACTGCCATCTTAGAGATTGTTTCAAAAGGAATCCAAAAAGCAAAAGGCGTGCAAGAGATTGCTAACTACCTGTCTATCGATCAAAAAGACGTCATTGCCTTTGGTGACGAGCATAATGATTTGGAATTGTTGGATTATGCAGGTTGGGGAGTAGCTATGGCTAACGGTACTGATCAACTCAAAGGCATTGCAAATGATGTCACTCCTTTGAGCAATCAGGAAGACGGTTTAGCTGTTTATCTGGAAAAACTACTTAAACTATAATAGAGAATTAGATTCCACAAAAAAGAGGTTGTGACAATTTTTGTCACAACCTTTTTTGCCGAGTAAACGGTGTTCTCCTGCCAACTCCTCAATCACAAGTCACAATATTCATAAAACATGAGAAGCTGTTTTTTTGAACTTGTTCCTTGTGACTCGGAGCTGAACGGCAGGCCCACGACCTCTTGATAAACGGCGTTCAATCAGCTGTCCTTCGGTATTAGCTCAAAAACGGCAAAATATGAGAAGCTATTTTTCCGTTTTGTTTCTCTAATACTCAGGTCAGGGCGCTGATTTCACAACCTCTTCCTTAAACGGTGTTCAAAAGCCAGTTTCTCGGTATGAAGTCAAATTTAAGCAAAAATGTGAGAAGCTATTTTCACAAAATTTTTCTTCATACTCGAAACTAAGCGGCTTTTTCACGACCTCTTTTTTATTTTGCCATGAACATATCATAATACGCGTCCATTATTTCTTTAGCAATCGTCAAGTTCATGTGGTCTTGTTCGTCTAATAAGTTCGGCAAGACAACACTGATGGCAATTTCCGGATTGTCTGTTGGTCCGTATGCCACGATATTACTATTGACTGTCGTAATATCTGGATGACCTTCCGCAACCGTTTCTGCAGTCCCTGTTTTTGCGGAAAGGTCCATTTTCGCACTGGCTAATGGTTTGGCTGTTGTGTAAGGATCAGTACCATGGACAACTTGGTGGAATCCTTCACGGAGGATCGCCATATTTTCTGCAGAAATATTGACCGTATTTTCTACTGTTGTGCCAATTTCTTTCTTCACTTCACCCAAGTTTCCATTTTCGTCATTGCCATAGATCGCTTTGACTAGGTGCGGCTGTACTCGTTTCCCTCCATTAGCGACTGTTGAAGCATATTGAGCTAATTGGATTGGTGTATATGTGTCAAACTGTCCAAATGCCAAATCGGTAAAGTTACCTGGAGTATACCATTCTTTGCCATTATCCGCATTGAACTTCTTCATATAATCAACAGAACGTGAGATCCCAGGAGATTCATTCGGCAAATCGATTCCAGTCGTTGTACCAAGACCAAACTCTTTGAAAGAGTCTCTCAATTGCTGATAAGCTTTAGCTTCTTCATCTAAACTAGGTAGTCCCATTCCAGGTGTATAGTCTAGTCCTAACATCTTTAACGCCACTTTGATCATATACGTATTAGAAGACAATTCCAATGCTTTGACTGCATCAAGAGCAACTTGTCCGCTTCGATTAAAGACAGAGCTTTTTTCTGAAGCACCTTGCAGACGAATCGGCTCATCAATCAAAACTTGATTTCCGCTGATCGCGTTACTTGCCCAGCCTGCTGTCAAAGTACCAGCCTTGACTACAGACCCTGGAGCAAAGGCGCTAGTAATCGTGCCTAAAGCATTCTCGGTGATTTCTTTGGAACCTTGTTCATGACTGAAACCAGTCATTGCTAGCACTTCTCCTGTCTGAGGATTCATAGCCACTGCATAAGCACCAGGCGAATACTGTGCTTTGCCGTTGTTGATCAATGTTTGATAATTCCTTTTCAAAATTTCTTCTACTTTTGATTGGAATTCTGCATTCATAGATAACATTAAATTAGAACCTTTTTCCCCAGAGAAGATTTCTTTTTGATTCGAAACATTTCCTTCATTATCAAGGGAAACTTCATATTGGGTTTTGGTTCCTTGCAGGACATCTTCATATTGTTTTTCCAAATAACTTTGTCCTACACGGTCATTCCGAGAATAACCTTTTGCTAGGTATTTCTCTGCTTCATCTGCTGGAAGTCCTTGCTTTTCAGTCGTCACACTGCCAAGAATACTTTTCAGTGAACTTGCTGCATTATATTCTCGTGTCCAGTCTGTGCCAGTCGAAACTCCTGGAAGTTCAGAAGCGCGTTCTGCCACAACAGCTAACTCTTGATCAGTAACACCAGAGTTTTTGATATAGACAGTGTTTAATTCATATGCACTATTCATCCGTTTAAAGATGGTAGCAATTTTTAATTGCTCCTCGTTTAAATTAATCTCATCAGCTGTGACTTTATTGACCATCGCACTATATTGTTCGCTGTTCCCTAATTGCTTTTCTTTTGCCGAAAGTCTTTTTGTGGCTTCTTTCAAATGTTTGGGATCAGCCAGCCAAAAATCTTTTTTATCTCTATCTGTCAGATTTTCATCTACCGGAACATCGATCAGCGAGTTCAGCTTCGTTGCGATTTCAAGCAAATCTTTAGCCGTAACTTGTGTTCCTCTCGTATATGTGATGGCCTGATTCGCTTTATTCGTAACTAAAGCTTTTCCTGTGGAGTCGTAGATCATTCCGCGAGGAGTACTTTCTTGGACCGTAATCGTAGAAGTAGACTTCACTCGCGCCTCCATCTCTTCGCCGTTCACGATCTGCAAATAACCCAATCTAGCAATCAACGCAACAAATAACGTAAATATAATGAAAAAAAGAAAATTTAAGCGAAAAGGAACATGGGACCGGCGAAACGTTTTGTTCTTAGGTTCTTGTGCACCTTTTCTTATTTTTTCTAACCAAGAAGTATTTAATAGTTTTTTCATAAAATCTTTCATCATTTCCTATCCTTCCGCCTATTTACATTCATGCTTCATTGTACCCAAAAACTTCTTAATAAAAAAGAAAAAATGGGCGGAGCAAGAAATTCTTTACCTAATTTCAAGATAAAATCAACTTTTTGTTTCACAGCAATCACTTAAAGTTACATATCCAACTATTTTTTTCATTAAAAAATAAACTTATTTTTGAAAATTATGTTTTCTTAAGTCGTGAAACACTTTGATGGATCATTTATTTGTGGAAAACTACGTTTTGTTATTCTAAAAAACTTATATAAAAAATAGTAAGGTTTTTATTTCGAATCCATAAAATATTCTTGGATTGCTTCTCGTGTTTTTTTCACTTTTTCGCTAAGCTTTTCGTTTTTAGCCATATAGAAATAAAAAATGATATCGATCGTAGCAAATTGGGCCAAAAGTGAATTAGTTGCCGCACTTCGATTCGTGATTTCTTTTGGTCTAGATGTTTGTACGAGTACATCGGCTATCTTGCTAAGCGGGTTATTTCCAAATTGCGTCAACGCAATGATTTCGATATTCATGCTTTTCGCCAGCTCGGCTAATGCGACTACATCTGCACTTCTACCTGAGTTTGAAACAAGCCAAAGCACTTTCTTTTTCTCATTGCTGACAAGTTGCGGGAGCAAGACGTGGATATCTTTTTCAAAAATGATTGGCTTACCGACACGAGACCATTTTTGCAGAATATCTTCTACTACTAAAGAAGAGGCGCCAACCCCATATAAAAAAACAGTCTCTGCCGATTCCAAACACTCTACGACTTTTTGGATCGTTTCTTCTTCTAGAATATCTACTGTTTCTTTTATCGCTACTTGTGCATTGTTACCAAGTTTGTTTTTGATAGAGTAAAAGGACTCATTTGCTTCTATATCACTAAAACCTTCATCGATTCCAGTCTGTAGTTCTGTTGAAATCGTGATTTTGAAGTCCGTCAGACTTTGAAAACCGATTTTTTTGGAAAAACGTACAACTGTCGGCGCACTCAACCCGGAAGCTTCTGCTAATTCATTAGCTGTCATTGTAGGGACCTTCTCAATATTACCGATAATGTAGTTGGCCAACTTTTTTTCTGCTGAAGAATAATCTTCCATCATACTTTCAATACGACTAATTACGCTCATAAGTTCCTCCACCCTTTTAATGATAGTCTATGTAAGTATACCATATCAGACCCTTATTCACGGTCGTATACTGGATAAAAAAACAAAAAAACAATCCGCCCAACAGAATATCTTATTCCATCAATCCCACAGATTCTATTGAGCATCTGTGTCTTTGAGGAATACCTGTTATCTATTGTTCGGATTGTTTTCTATCTACTACTTTTTTACAGGAAATTTACCTATTAGTTTTCTCTGCTGTAATTTTTGACTTCTGCTTCCATAGCATCAATAAAGATATTCAAATCTTCTACAGCTGTTTCTTTACTTCCATAACGACGTACATTTACTGTTGCATCTTCCAATTCCTTGTCTCCAACAACTAATTGGTAAGGGATCTTTTGTGTTTGAGAGGCACGTATCTTATAGCCCATTTTTTCATTACGATCATCAACTTCTACACGCAAACCCTTCATTTGCAAGCGTTCTTTGATTTCATAAGCATAATCGCCATGTGCATCAACAGAAACAGGGATGATTGTTGCTTGTATAGGTGCCAACCATGTTGGAAAAGCGCCTTTGTATACTTCTGTTAAATAAGCGACAAAACGTTCCATTGTAGAAACGATTCCGCGGTGGATAACTACTGGACGATGCGTATTTTCCCCGTCTTCTCCAACATATGTCAAATCAAAGCGCTCTGGCAATAAGAAGTCTAATTGTATAGTTGATAATGTTTCTTCTGTACCAAGAGCTGTTTTGACTTGAACATCTAGTTTTGGTCCGTAAAAGGCTGCTTCGCCTTCTGCTTCAAAGTAATCTAATTCTAATTCATCCATAGCGGCTTTCAGCATTGCTTGGGCTTTTTCCCACATTGCGTCATCATCAAAATATTTATCTGTATTGTTTGGATCGCGATAGCTCAAGCGGAAACGATAATCTGTAATATTGAAGTCAGCGTATACTGCCACCATCAATTCAAGCGTACGTTTAAATTCATCTTTGATTTGATCAGGACGAACAAATGTATGACCATCATTCAACGTCATTTCTCGTACACGTTGTAAACCTGACAAAGCACCTGATTTTTCATAGCGATGCATCATTCCTAATTCAGCGATACGAATTGGTAATTCACGATAAGAATGGATCGTGTTTTTGTAGACCATCATGTGATGAGGGCAGTTCATTGGACGAAGAACAAGCATTTCGCCATCTCCCATATCCATTGGCGGGAACATGTCTTCTTGATAATGATCCCAGTGTCCAGATGTTTTGTACAACTCAACATCCCCCATTATCGGTGTATACACATGTTGGTAACCTAGACTAACTTCTTTATCTACGATATAACGTTCGATCGTGCGTCGGATTGTTGCCCCTTTTGGAAGCCAGAATGGCAAGCCAGAACCTACTTCTGGGGAAACCATGAACAAGTCAAGTTCTTTTCCTAGTTTACGATGGTCTCTTTCTTTTGCTTCTTCACGGAGACGGATATATTCTTTCAAAGCTTTCTTGTCAAAAAAGGCTGTCCCGTATACTCGTTGCATCATTTGATTGTTTGAGTTTCCACGCCAATAAGCACCTGCCACTGATAATAATTTGAATACTTGTATACGGCCAGTGGATGGAACATGTGGTCCACGGCACAAATCGATGAATTCGCCTTGTTGATAAGCAGTAATCACTTCTTCTTCTGGCAATTCACTAATCAGTTCTACTTTGTACGGATCACTTGCAAAAATTTCTAATGCTTCCTGTTTTGAAAGAACACGGCGTTCGATTGGCAGATTTTCTTTGACGATTTTCATCATTTCTGCTTCAATTGCTGGCAAATCTTCTGCAGTTACTTGGTTTTGTCCATTATCTGTATCGTAGTAAAACCCTGAATCGATAGCTGGTCCAACGCCAAAGTGGATATTTGGATAGAGGCGACGCATGGCTTGGGCCATCAAATGAGCTGCTGAATGACGGACTAAGCCAAGTGCATCTTCATGGTCTGGTGTGATGATCTCAATACTTGCATCTTCCTCGATTGGACGAGTCAAATCAACGAGTTTGCCGTTCACTTTACCAGCTAAAGCTTTTTTTGCTAAGCTTTTTGAAATGCTTTCAGCAATTGCCAATGTTGTTGTTCCAGACTCAAATTCTTTGACTGCACCATCTGGAAAAGTAATTTTTATCATAATAGTTTCCTCCTTGAAATGTTTTGATTGATCAGATCATCAAGCTGAAAAACAAAAAAATCCTAGCATCTCTTGAAAAGAGATACTAGGACGAAAAGTTCGTGGTTCCACCTAATGTTCAAACGCAAATGCGTTCCTCAAGCGTTGTAACGGTCCGACCGCCCTTGCTTCAACAAGGGTTTCGAAAGTGGTCATCCTTTGGTTTTCTCCTGGAAAAGTTTCAGCCTAGCTTTTCCTCTCTTATCGAAGACTCTCAAATTCAGTTGGCTTTCTCATCAATCAATTATGTGTTTATTTAACCACTAATAAATAGAAAAATCAAGTGGGAAACTAAACTTATTTTTTCCATTCCCCATTTACACCGTATGTTCCTTTTTTCATCTCATTGATGATGACATGGATGTGTTCTTTTGGTGCCTGCGTGTTTTTATGAACAGCTTCCGTGATATCTTTCATCATATTTTCTAATTGTTCCGGACTGCGACCTTCTACTAATTCGACATGTACGAATGGCATAATGCTCTCTCCTCTTTCTGATCGTTCTTTTTTCAACTCGATTCTATCATACTATGTTTGTCTTGGGTACTGAATCAGGAAAAATGGCTGGATCTTTTTTTGCTCTCAAGGCACTCAAAATAGAGACCGTATCCACGACTTCTTGCAAAACAGCTCCGAATAATGCGGGGATTAGTCCCGTACTTGCAATTAACATCAAAAAAATACAAATAAAGATGCCAATCAGTACAGACTGTTTAGCTATTCTCATCGTATCTCTTGAAATCACTACTGCTTTTGCTACACGCAAGAGATCATCTTTCAAGATGACCGCATCTGCACTTTCACTAGCAGCTGTAGAACCATGAGCTCCCATTGCAATACCGATATCTGCAGCAGCAAGTGCTGGAGCGTCATTCACGCCGTCTCCTACCATCGCAACAGGTCTTTGATCTTTAGGGATACTTTCTAAAATGGTCAGTTTATCTTGAGGCAAGCTACGGGCATGTACAGAATCTAATTGGACTTTTTCTGCAATCGTTTGAGCAATGGCAGATCCATCCCCGGTGATCATCATCAAATTTTTCACATCAAGTTTTCTTAGCTCCTTGATTGTCTTTGCTGCTTCTGGGCGAATCTGATCCGAAAATAGGATCGTTCCTGCAAAAGATCGATCAATTGTTACATAGATTGCTGTATTGGACGTTTCTATTTCTTCAGCTGAAACAAAAGAGGCACGTCCAATCTTTACTTCATGATTATTGACTACTGCTTGGATTCCTTGACCGGTCACTTCTTTCAGTTGACTAACAGGATACAGTTGGCTGTTTTTCACGTTGTTCACTAACGAACGAGCTAAGATATGGCTAGATTCCTGTTCTGCACTAGCTGCATACAGAAGTAGCTCTTCTTTTTTTATTCCATTGACTGGCTGAATCGCCTCTACTTCCAATATCCCTTTGGTAAGCGTTCCTGTTTTATCAAAAGCAATCGTTTTTGTACGTGCGAGCTTTTCAATCGTTGTTCCAGTTTTTACAACGATCCCGTTTTTACTTGAACGGCTCATTCCTGCAACTAAAGCAATGGGCGCAGCTAGAATCAGTGGACAAGGTGATGCCACTACCAGTACCTCAGCAAATCGTAAAGGGTCTTTTGAGAACCACCAAGAAATACCACCGATCAAATAAGCAATCAACGTGAAAGGGACTGCATAACGATCAGCTAAACGGACAAATCGGGCAGGCTTTTCTTTTGATTCTTCGACTAGTTTAATAATCATTTGATACTGGCTGTCTGCGGCACGTTTTTCAGCGATCATTTGGATCGATCCGTCTCCATTTAAAGACCCTGACATAATCTGATCTCCAGGTTTCTTGGTTTCCGGGCGGGACTCACCTGTCAAAGAAGATTCATCGACCGAAGATTCTCCTTTGATCACTCGACCATCTGCAGGTACAAGTTCGCCAGGTTTGACTAGTAACTGGTCATCAATATTTATTTCATCGATCACTATATCCTGCAAATTTCCTTCTTTGAATCGATGGGCAATTCTTGGGGTGTTATCTAACAAAGACTGCAGTTCTTTACCCGCTCGTTTATTCGCGTAATCCTCTAGACTATCTCCGCCCGTAAGCATGATCAATATCATCAAACTAGCCCAGTATTCTTTGACGGCTAATGTTGCAAGGATTGCGGTAATCGCTAATACATCTACGCCATATCTTCCTGAACGTAACGTCTTGATCATTTCCAAAAACATCAAGAAGGCGAGAATCCCTCCAGTAAATGCGACAATCGCAAATGCAAGGGCCGGCTGGTGAAAAACAAATTCACTTAATAAAGCTATTCCACCAATAAGCAAAGTAAGTAAAAATTTTTTGAAATGTGTCATTGTTTTTTCTCCTCTTTTATGTGACTTAGAGAGGTTAGTAATAAATTTCCAGCTGCCTCTTTCATCTTAAGCATAGTCCTTGATTAGCACTTTTTAAAACAATAGGTCTTAATTGAAAACAACTATCACTATCAGCGTTTCCAAAATTCATCAGTTCTACAAACAAAAATATTCAGCAAGGATGACTTTTTCGATTCATCAGTTAAAAAGTACCTTTTTTCGAAAAACTATGCTATACTTTTAATTCGTTATTTACGGCGGAAGGAGCAAACATGCGATGAATGAGAAACAACTAGAACAAACGCACGTGGATGAAACGATCGAACTAATCCAGATCGAACAAAATATGCTGGATACAAAACAACAAGAATTGACTCAGGAAATGAATCATTCGACAAAAGACACAGCTAATCACAAGATTCGAGCTGGTTCCAATGAAGCTTTTTATGAATCTGCTGTTGAATATCGCCAACATGAGCAGGAATTGCTTTTGAAATACCATACTCTTGAAGCACAGCAAAAACGCCTGCAAACGTTGTCTGTCATGAAAGATAGTCCTTATTTTGCCCGTATCGACTTTAAAGAAGACCGTGAAACAGAAACATTATATCTAGGTATCGCTTCTTTAAGAGATCTGGCAGAAGAAACAATCGTTATTGACTGGCGCGCACCAATTGCCAATCTTTATTATGAAGGTGAGATTGGTCCCGCATTTTATGAAACTGAAACAGATAGAATAGATGTCGATCTGCAGTTGAAACGACAATTTAAAATCCAAGAAGGACGTATTTTATCTATGGTAGATACGTCGGAAGTAATCAATGATGACTTTTTGCTAGAGATATTGGATGAATCATCAAGCAACCATATGAAAAACATCGTCTCTACGATACAAAAAGCACAAAATGCAATCATTCGGGACACAACAAGTAAAGTAATGCTGATTGAAGGAATCGCCGGAAGTGGAAAGACATCCGCTTTGCTTCAACGTATTGCTTTTCTGTTGTATCATAATCGCAAGTGGCTCGAGGCTGAAAACGTTCTTCTATTTTCACCCAACCATTTGTTTTCTGATTACATCTCGACTGTATTGCCTTCATTAGGTGAAAGCGGCGTGCCTACACAGACATTCAAAAATTATTTGGTGCAGCTGCTGCCAGAGTTTTCTTTACTAGATGAACAGCAACAAGAAAGTGGGTTTTTGCTAGGGGAAAAAGATCCGATACAAGTGATGAAAAGCGGATTGACCTTAGTCGATCAGATTGATCGCTATATCCAAGGCATCACAAACTACGGTCCCTTGTTCCGTGATATGAAAATAAATGGCCGTACGATCCTATCAAAGGAATCGATTCGCCAATGGTATAAAGAAACAAATGAACAATTACCTTTACATCATAGACTCTCTCTATTACAAACGAAGCTCCTGAAAAAATTAGGCGGTCTGCAAAAAGACGAAACACGTCAGCAATGGGTCAAAGATCTAGCGGAAGAACAGCTCCAAGAACTATACGCAACAGATCCTAATCTTGAATATACAGAACAAAAGGAGCGTTCATTACGTAAAAAACTGGCCAACCAAATCGTACGTAAAAGATTCCGTCGAATCCATCGAGGGATCATGAATTATCAATTTGTCAATATAACGAAACAATATCTCCACTTTCTACAAACTGTGCCACTTTCTCTTCTAACACGACATAAAATCAGCGAGACCAGATGGCAGGAACATTTGACAACTGTTCGTACACACTTGCGTCAAAGAGAATTGCGTCAAGAGGATGCTGTACTATTCTTTTTACTGATGCGCCGAACATATCCAGTGACGGTTACACACAAAGCTCGCTATATCTTTATTGATGAAATGCAGGATTTCGCACCATCACAAGTGGCATTGCTGCAAGCCTTGTTCCCAAAAGCAAATTTGACTTTCTGTGGAGATCTAAATCAAAATGTCTTTGGAAATGAAACGATCGTTGGATCATTGGAAGACCTTTTCGTGGACCGTGAAGTCACTCGTTTCCAATTAACGACAAGCTATCGCTCCACAAAAGAAATCACTGATTTTGCTAATCATTTTATTGTGAAAGAACATCAAGTAGAAACAACAGCAAGAAAAGGAGACCTTCCTTTGCTCATCCAAGGAACAACAGATGATATCAAATTGAATTGGTTAGCAGATACCATTCGAACGACTCAGGGAAAAGCCCGGTATTGGCGTACAGCAATCATAGCTAAAACACAAGAAGAATGCGAAGCTCTTTATGCTCAACTGCCAGACGAGTTGAAACAACAAGTCCAGCTGATTTTAAATGAGAGTGACTTTATGAAGCGTTCCATTATTTTACTTCCAGCCTTTTTAGCAAAAGGTCTGGAGTTTGACCGAGTTTTCTTGTGGGATGTAGATGCAGAACATTTTTCTTCTCAGCAAGACAAATTGATCCTTTACACCATGTGTACACGTGCGATGCATGAATTGACCCTTTTTACCTCCAATAATGAAAGTCCTTTGTTAAACAATATGGATATTTCATCTTATGAGAAAAAAGTACTGTAAGTAAAAAGACAACTGCTATCATTAATGTTAGCAGTTGTCTTTTTATTTACAATAATAATTGCAGAAAAAGTAATTCAATCATTTAAGGTCATTTATTCTATATATAAATCCAAATCTGTTTCAGGATATTTTAATTTGACAAGCGAAATAATCATTTTCAGTTCTTCCATGTTTTCTGGATATTCTGGGTCAAATACCTTGCTATGACGGCCAATCCCGCCATTGTCGATCAATCGGTAAATTCGATTCCATTCAATGAACTGGTCAATTGATTGGAAATTGCTGATTGGATAGCCGCCACAATCCAAAATCTCTGATACACGAAATGCTAGGTATGCACTATCGATCACTTTATTTTTTTTCGTGTCTATCTTCTCATTTCTTTCGATAAGAATTTTTTCAGGACGATGCTTCAAGCTCCACTCTAATAGTAGAAAGAAAGCCTCCATCCGATACTCTTCTTCAAATAACCGAAAGGCTGAATCAGAACGACGAAAAAGCAGCGGAATCAAATATTTTTGTCTATAAATCAGCATTGGTGCGCGGTCCACCATACACTCTAAATAACGGTTCAGATACCCTGTACCGACATAGTTTCCTAATCGATAGCCTTCAACGCCGAATCTTGCGTATTTTTGCGCTAATTTTGAACAATCAGTTACGTTCACAGCTAACTCTTCTACTTTGCGGTAACCGCTTAAGATACGTTCAAAAGGTTCTAAAGTGATTTTTGCTTCCATATTCTTCCCCGTCCATCTTCCACATACTTCATATCATTTCACATGATACTTATGCTCTCATCATACCACAGGTTGAATTAGAAAAGAAAATAAATCACACAAAAAAGCAAGACAATCTCACAACAGATTGTCTTGCTTTTCGAAAAAGACTGAATACTTTTCGTTAAAACTGGTTGCTTAGTCTTCTAATGCCACATTATGGAACACATGCTGTACATCTTCTAGATCTTCCAGTGCATCAATCATTTTTTCAAATGTTTCTTGATCTTCTGGAGATAGTGTTACCTCGTTTTGAGGGATCATTTGGATCTCAGCGATTGAAAAATCAGTGATTCCTTTTTCTTTTAACGCTTCTTGTATACTATGGAAATCCGCTACTTCACCGTAAACGATGATTTGTCCTTCTTCTTCCATTACATCGCGAACATCGATGTCTTTTTCCATTAGGTATTCAAGGATCTCGTCAGCGTCTTCTCCTGCAAAAGCAAAGATTGCTGTATTGTCAAACATGTAAGAAACCGCTCCGGAAACACCCATGTTCCCGCCATTTTTCCCAAATGCTGCCCGTACGTCTGCTGCTGTTCGATTCACATTGTTCGTCAATGTATCAACAATCACCATTGAGCCGCTTGGTCCAAATCCTTCATAGCGCAATTCAGAGTATGTTTCATCTCCTGCACCTTTTGCTTTTTCGATTGCTCGGTCAATAATATGTTTTGGTACATTATAAGTTTTAGCGCGATCAATGACGAAACGTAGTTTTTGGTTTGCATGCGGATCAGGATCACCTGATTTTGCTGCCGCGTAGATTTCAATCCCAAATTTTGCATAAATCCGGCTATTATTAGCATCTTTAGCAGTTTTCTTTGCTACGATATTTGCCCATTTACGTCCCATATTTTCACTTCGCTTTCTGATTTGATAGTTTCATAACGCAAAAACGTCCTGTTCCATTATACTTGTGAATCACGATTCTGTGAAGCTTTTTTTCTTTCTTCCTTCATTCTTCTCATTTTTAGTCAATTATCTATACTCGGATTGGGATTTGCCCGAAATTCTGTTCCGGAATATTGCCTCCCAATTGATAGATTTGATCACTTCTAACTAACAGTTCCGCTTCTTGTGCCTCTTTTTTTCCGATTCGGGAATAAATAGAAATCTCTTTTTTTTCTTTTAAGAATCTTCTTCCAACATCGGTAAATCCAAGTAGTCGAAGATAATTTTTATTTTGTTGGACAGGAATCTCTTGCTTTTTGATATTCAGCAAGACATAACAAGATAATCGTTGGATCCGTGTCCATGTATATCTTTTTGTTTTTACCTTTGACACAAAATCCTCAAAACTATCAGCAGTTGCAGCTGCTGTTTTCATGCGCGATTCTATTCCTTCGGTCATCTGATAGATATCTGTCAGTTCCAGCAAAGTAGAAGATAACAACCGATAACGCAAATACGGCCAATAAGATTCCCAAGTCTGCAGCGAACAAGTTGAAAGATCTTCTTCTGTCTGAGGCGGCACAAGTCCAGCTATCCTTTTTCCTTCTTCTAACGCATGGCGAATGGCTGTTGCACTGGCTATCGTCTGATCTGTGATGATTTTTTCATGATAGCCTGCACTTTTACGTCGGATCGGATGTAATTCCATAGGGTGGACATACTTGGCATTTTCCTTTGCATAACTTAATCCTAAGATATGATTTGGCGAAGAAAAATCAAGCATAATATCGGGGTACAGACTGCGAAAAACCTCAGTCATTTTTTGCGGATAACTATACGTTTGATCAGACAGTTCTTGAAATGCCTCTTCTATCCTATCTTGATTCTCTTGGACAAAGCGTCCGAAACTGCTGTAATCAAACGAAGTCTCTTCTTCTGTTCCAAAACACAAACTGTCACAGTCCAGTGTTTGCAAGATTTTTACTGCACCTTTAGCAAAATAGTCAGCTGACTGAACCGCCCATTCGACGGGAAGCTCCACTACTAAATCCACACCATTTTGTAAAGCTTCATTCGCGCGATGCCATTTATCGATGATAGCCGGTTCGCCTCGTTGCAAAAAATTCCCGCTCATTACAGCAATGACGACCTCTGCTCCTGTTGTTTTTCGTGCCATTTCCACATGATAGCGATGTCCATTGTGAAAAGGATTGTACTCTACGATAATCCCGCAGCTTTTCATGCGCATCCTCCTTCATAGTTATCGATAAAAAAGAAATAGAGACAAGTAAAAAAAAGACAAAAATCGGAAAAAATACCCGAACTATATAAACTATTCTCGCAAACACAATACTTCTGCGACGAAAAGCTGCACTGCAAGAGCAATGCCTATATCGTTCGGATATATAATTTATGTTGAAGATTTATTCTTTTCTTGTTAACTCGAGCAGGCAAAACCGCTAGTCTTTGTATGCTACAAAGAACCAGCGCTTTGATTTCTCTGATGCTGCTTCGTCTGTAAAATCAGAAAATGCTTCGACTTTCGAAAAGCCGCTGTTTTCCAGCATTCTTAAATAACTTTCCAATGGATAGGTACGCTCTTGATGTAGTTCATCTTCACGAATAAATCGACCAGACCCTTCTTGTTCTTCAACGAAAAAGGTAAGAAAATGTTCGATGCTGTGTTTCTCGCTTCCTGGATAACTATCCCACAAAAAAGCAAAATTATCCCCTTGATAATGATAGCTATATTCTGGAAAAACCTCATCTACTTGATAGATGGAGTGTACGTCAAATAAAAATCGGCCATTTTCTTCTAACGCTTGATAGACTTCATCAAACACTTGCTGTACCTCTTGTCTATTTTTCATATAGCACAGCGAATCAGAAAAACAGGTAATTGCCTGATATTGTCCGATTTCTGATAAATCGAGCATATTGCCTTCCACAAATTGGATCGATGCGTCTTCTTCATATGCTCGCTGGCTGGCAATCATCAACATCTCTTCTGAAAGGTCTAACCCTGTCACTTTATATCCATCTTTTGCAAAGGCAACCGCTAATGCTCCAGTACCACATGCCAGTTCCAAAATATTTTTTGTGTCTTCTTGTAAATGACGTTTCGAAAAAGCTAGCCATTGCTGATAAAGTGTTTCGTCCATCACTTCATCGTAAATGAAAGCAAATGTTTCATAAGCCATATGTTAATCCAACCATTCACTAAGATCGACTAGCGGAGCATCTGACCATAGTTTTTCCAGATTATAGAAACTTCGTTCTGGCGCATGGAAAACATGTACGATCAAATCTCCAAGATCGATCAATACCCATTTTCCGCCTTCTTTTCCTTCAATACGTTTTACTTCATATTTGTTTTCTTCTTCTTTATCAATGATTTCTTCTGTAATTGCGTTGATTTGACGTTCGCTATTTGCTGAACAGATCATGAAATAATCTGCCAACAAGGAAACATTTCGAACGTCTAAAGCGATAATGTCTTCTGCCCGTTTTGAATCTGCTGCTTCAACCGCAATTTTTAATTGTTCTTTACTATCTATGATGATTTCCTCCTAATATGAGCAGCTTATTTTTTTGCTACCCAGTAATTATATGTTTCGATTGTTTTTGGATAAATCTGTTGTTCTTGCGCAAGCAAATGGGCCAATGTATGTTTTGTTTCAAATGCTACAGCTTCGTCTAGATCAGCCCATGCAATGGCTCGTGCATCTTGTACCCCAGGAAAATCTCGACCTGGTTCAATATAGTCTGCTACATAAATGATTTTGTCAAGGAGACTCATCTTAGCAGCCCCAGTCGTATGCACCCGGATTGCATGAAGAATCTCTGCATCGGTGATTCCTAATTCCCGCTCTACAAACGAAGCGCCAACAAGACCATGCCAGATTGCATTATTATAATTCAATAACTCTGGATCAAAACCGTCTCTTACGATTACCATTTTGAATTCCTCATCTGGTCGTTCTTTTGCATAATCATGTGTCAATGCAGCAATACTAGCTTTTTCAGGAGAAGCACCGTATTTTTTGGCAAGAGCCACGGCTGTTTCTTCTACTCCAAGCACATGCTTGAAGCGTTGTTCGCTCATTCTCATCTGTATTTTTTGCATCAGGTTTTCTCTAGAATAAGCAGTATATTCATTACTATAGTCCATATTCATACAACCCTTCATTTTGAATATAATCAATTACTTTATCTGGAACAAGGTAGCGGATAGAACAGCCTTCTTTGATCTTTTGACGTATTTTCGTGGAACTGATGTCGATCTCAGGTACATCTACCCAAATTACAGGATATGGAGTATCCGTTGTGTATCCTGGTCGACGTATACCCACAAAGTTGACCATAGAAGTCAGCTCATCGATTTTATACCATTTTGGCAAATATTCTACCATATCCCCACCGATAATAAAGTAATAATCTGTATCCGGATTGTTTTGCGTCAATTCCTTCATAGTATCATAGGTGTAACTTTTCCCACCACGAGCTAATTCAATCGTTTCAATCTGCAAAAAAGGATTGTCTTCCACAGCTAATTCCAACATGTTGAGTCGATGTTTTGCATCAATCGTCTGTTTCTCATCAACATGAGGTGGCTGATAAGAAGGCATCAAAAATACGCGGTCAAGACCTAAATTCCGGCCAGCTTGTTCAGCCATCACTAAATGTGCAAGGTGAACGGGATTAAATGTTCCGCCCAAGATCCCTACTTGCTTTTTCTTCTCTAAGAATTGAGGCATTTCTTCAGGAAATAATTGTGAACGAACAAATGTCTTAGCTTGCGTATTCATCATGGTCACTCCTTATATTGCTTTTACTTCTTTTGATAGCCTTTGATACTTTTCTTTTGTGGAAGGTTTGTATAATACGATAACACGTCCAATGATTTGGACGATTTCGCAATCTATTTCTTTTTCTAATACTTGAGCTGCTTCTTCTGCAATCTCATCTGTATTTTGAAGTAACGATACTTTGATCAGTTCTCTTTTTTCTAAAGCTTCTTCAATTTGAACGATCATTGCTGAATTGATCCCACCTTTTCCGATTTGAAAAATCGGCTGAAGATGATGTGCTTGGCTACGTAAAAAACGCTTTTGTTTTCCTCTTAAACTCATAATTTTCCTTCTTCCTTAAATCAATGCTTTTCGCTTCAAGACATCTACACCCTTTGGCGCCCAGCCAGCAATTACTGCTGGTGCTGTTACGGTGATCCAGCCTAGACCGGCAAAAACGATGTCTGTTTTTTCTTTCACGGAAAATTCAAAACGAACAAGCTCGGGAAATTCCTCGACTTCATTAGGACGAGGCGGCTGCAATAACCCACCTACGTGTTTTTGATAAAATTCGTCTGCTTTTTCCAGTTTTGTTCGATGAATATTAACATCATTCGACACATAAGCAATAAATGAAGCACGATTGCCGCTGATAAAATCAAATCTTGCAAGTCCGCCCAAGAAAAGTGTTTGCCCTTCATTCAGCTGATAAACTTTAGGTTTGATTTCTTTTAACGGTGCAATGATCCGCAAATCTTTTTTACCTAAGTAGTGCGCCATTTGATGGCGATGGATAATTCCCGGTGTATCAATCAAAAAATGCCCGTCATCTAAAGGAATCTCGATTTTATCCAAGGTCGTTCCTGGAAACTGCGAAGTTGTGATTACATCTTGTACTCCCGCTGTATTTTTGATGATTTGATTGATAAGCGTCGATTTTCCGACATTTGTTACTCCGACGATATAGACATCCCGTCCATCGCGGTATTCTTCGATTTTTTCTAATAGTTCCGTCATCTCATGAGATTTCTTAGCACTAGTTAATAATACATCTACTGGACGAATTCCTGCTTCGTAAGCACGTTCCTTCATCCATTGTGTTAATTTAGTTTTTTTCAATGATTTAGGTAATATATCCACTTTGTTCCCAACTAAAAGTACTGGATTGTCACCGACAAAACGGTGTAGTCCTGGGATTAGTGAACCATTGAAGTCAAAAATATCCACCACATTGACGATCAATGCATCTTTTTGCCCTAATTCATTCAGTAAGCGCAAAAAGTCGTCATCCGTCAATGAGACATCTTGGATCTCATTATAATGGCGTAATCTGAAACAACGCTGACAATAGACTTCCCCGGAAGCTAAACCTTTTTCCAAAGCCGTTTGCGGCGTGTATCCTAATTCACCGGGTTTGTTTGTTTGTATAACGGCACCACAGCCGATACATTGTAATTCTTCTGTCATTCGATTCCACCTCGCCAGCCCATATCAGGGTGTTTTGCTAATAGATAGGCCATAATTCTTTTTTCCCAAAAACGATTAAATTGTGTCTTCCAACTATCTGTTGCGATAATGGGTTTTACAAGGATGCTACGTATCCCTGCACGATTGGCTCCACGTATATCAGTCATAATCTGATCGCCTACCATTACTATCTCATCATCTGCTAAATCCAATTGTTTCTTTGCTATGTTGATCCCTCTTGCTAAAGGTTTCATTGCTCGTGCAACATACAAAAGATCAAATTTTTCAATCGCTCGCGCGACACGTTTTGAATTATTGTTTGAAACAACAACAACAGGGATTCCTGCATTTTTCATTTCTAAAATCCAAGTAAGCAACTCTTCTGTTCCATCTGGATTATTCCATGCAATCAACGTATTGTCTAAATCGGTCAATACTGCTTTGATGCCTAGATTCTTTAATTGGGCAGGTGTAATCTGATAGATGGCTTCTACCATCCATGTTGGTTTGTAATTTGAAAACATGCTGTCTCCTCATCTGCAAAAAATGAAGGAGCACATAAAGTACTCCTCAACCCCGTATTATACTGCATATCAGCAAAAAAAACTACCTCTATACTCGTTCGTCTTTCAGAAAAAGCATTTCTTTACAAAATGACCAAAAATAAAGATTGATCACAGAAAAATTTAGAAACAAAAAACAACTAAGCGAGCAAGACCATTCTTTACTCTTTGCTTAGTTGTTAAACACCTAATATTGGCGGAACCTCTTGTATCGTTTTTCCAGTAATTCATGCTGGTCGAATCGAACAAGTTCCGTCAACCTTTCAATCAACGCTTTTTTCATAATGTGTGCGACTTTATATCGTGGCAACTGCTCGCCGTTGAACGTTTCAGGAATAACTCGATCAACGATTCCTAACTCGCGTAGTTCTGGCGCAGTAATTTTCATCAACTCAGCTGCTTCTGCGGCGCGACTACCGTCTTTCCACAAAATCGACGCAAATCCTTCTGGAGAAAGCACAGCATAAATCGTTTCTTCCAGCATCCAGACTTCATCCGCTAAACCTAGAGCAAGGGCACCGCCACTTCCACCTTCACCAATGATGATGGCGATGATCGGTATCTTTAAATCAGACATTTCGAGCAGATTTCTGGCAATAGCTTCTCCTTCGCCGCGCTCTTCTGCTCCTACACCGCAATATGCACCTGCTGTATTGATCAATGTAATCACCGGTCTATTGAACTTTTCCGCTTGTTTCATCAGTCGTAAAGCTTTTCGATAGCCTTCAGGATGGGGAGAACCAAAATTTCTGCGGATATTTTCCTGCAGATCCCGTCCTTTTTGAATACCGATCACTGTTACCGGTTTGCCATCTAATCGAGCGATTCCACCAACAATCGCTTCGTCATCTGCAAATAAACGATCACCATGGCATTCCTCGAAAGAATCGAAGATCTCTTCAAAAAAATCCAAGCTTGTCCATCGTTCTTTAGCTCTTGCTAACTGAACGACATCATGTGCTGTTTTATCCACGATCTATCCATCCTTTCTGTGTATGCAATTCAAGAAGCGTATGGATTTTCTGCTTTAATTCTATGCGGGGAACAATCTGATCGACAAAACCATGAGACAATAAGAATTCAGCCTTTTGGAAATCTTCTGGAAGTTCCTGCTTGATCGTCTGTTCGATGACACGTCTTCCAGCAAAACCAATCAAGCTTTGGGGTTCTGCTAAAATGATATCACCTTCCATTGCAAAACTGGCAGTTACTCCTCCGGTCGTCGGGTCTGTCAAAACAGTTAGATAAAAAAGACCTTCATTACTATGCCGTTTGACAGCAGCAGAGATTTTTGCCATCTGCATTAGAGAAAAGATTCCTTCTTGCATCCGTGCACCACCTGAAGCTGTGAACAAGACGACTGGAAGTCTTTCCTTTGTTGCTCGTTCGAATAATCTGGTGATCTTTTCTCCGACAATCGTTCCCATACTTCCCATGATAAAATTAGGATCCATCACTCCAATAGTGAAGGGAATCCCCTGAATGGTTGCTTTACCAGTGAGGACTGCTTCATGAAGTCCTGTTTTATCTTGCATCTTTTTAATTTTTTCCGTATATTCGGGAAATGCTAGCGGATCTTTGGTTACAAGATCCGTATCCCATTCTTCAAAACTTTTTTCATCAATAATCAAAGCTAGACGCTGCCATGCACCGATTCGAAAAGCGTATCCGCAATGAGGGCATACTTTTTCTTCACCGATGTCTTTCGTATAAAGGATATGTTTGCAATTTGGACACTTTGCCCACATGTTATCAGGAACAGATGGCGAGTTAGCAGGTTTGCTCTCTCTATTAGGATTGATCCGAATATATTTCTTTTTCTTAAACAGAGCCATCTATGCGCCTCCTATCTCCGTTTCTGGTGTCCAATTCGGTAAAAATTCTTCTTGTAAAAATGCTGTGCTGTAATCACCTGCTATGACTGCAGGATGACTAATCAAATCCATCTGAAATTCTGCGTTCGTGATGATTCCTTCTGTGATAAATTCACTTAAGGCTCGCTGCATCTTCATTAATGCTTCAAAACGCGTATTTCCATGGACGATTATTTTTGCAATCATTGAATCATAATATGGCGGGATCGTATATCCCGGGTAAACTGCACTGTCTACCCGCAGTCCCATCCCACCTGCTGGAAGCAGTAAGTTTTGGATCTTCCCTGGAGAAGGAGCAAAATGGAAAGCAGGATTTTCTGCATTAATCCGGCATTCGATTGCGTGTCCTTGGAATACTACTTCTTCTTGACGTACATTCAAAGGCTCACCGGCTGCTATCTCCACCTGTTTTTTTACTAAATCGATTCCTGTGACCATTTCTGTTACTGGATGTTCCACTTGGATTCGAGTATTCATTTCCATGAAATAAAAATCGCCTTCTTCATCCATCAGAAACTCGATCGTTCCGGCATTTTCATAATTGACTGCTTTAGCTGCTCGAACAGCAGCGTCTCCTAGTGCTTCTCTTTTTGTTTGTGAGATCACTACAGAAGGAGATTCTTCCAGTACTTTTTGATTGTTGCGTTGCAAAGAACAATCTCGCTCGCCTAAATGAATGACATGACCAAATCGATCACCTAAGATCTGAACTTCTATATGGCGAGCAGGATAAATGATTTTTTCCAAATACATATCATCATTTCCAAATGCCGCTGCTGCTTCTTGCTGAGCTGAAGAAAAATGCTGTGGGAGCTCTTCTTTTGATTGAACTTTCCGAATGCCTTTCCCACCACCGCCTGCAGCTGCTTTCAGCATCACTGGATAACCAATTCTGTCTGCTATTTCCAATGCTTCTTCTACTGTAGATAATACACCAGTACTTCCTGGAATGACTGGGACATTTGCTTCTTGCATCAATTGACGCGCATTGATCTTATTTCCCATTGCATCGATCGTTGCACTTTTAGGACCAATAAATGTGATATTGCACTCCTCACACATGGAGGCAAATCGGCTATTTTCAGATAAAAAACCAAATCCTGGATGAATTGCTTCGGCTTTTGTCACGATTGCAGCGCTCAGTACTTCCTGAACATTCAGATATGAATCAACGGCTTTTGCCGGGCCAATGCAAATTGCTTCATCTGCTAACTGTGTATGAAGTGCTTCGGCATCTGCTTCTGAATATATCGCTACGGTTTGGATCCCTAGTTCGCGGCATGCACGAATGATACGTACAGCGATTTCACCGCGGTTAGCTATCAATACTTTAGAAAACATATTTCACCTATCCAATCATAAAGGTTAATTCCGCTTCGGCTACTTTTTTACCGTCTACTTTAGCGATTCCTTTGCCTATTCCGGCTGAAGCTTTCACTTTCAATATCTCAACTTCAAGGTATAAGGTATCTCCCGGTGTAACTTTCTTACGGAATTTTGCTTTGTCCAATCCGCCGAAATAAGCCGTCTTTCCCTTGAATTGTTCAAGAGAAAGTAATGCAACTGCTCCTGCTTGAGCCATTGCTTCAACAATCAATACCCCTGGCATAACAGGTTCTTCTGGAAAATGTCCTTGAAAAAAGGGCTCATTGATCGTTACATTTTTCTTAGCAACGATCCGTTCTCCTTCAACCATTTCTTCCACTCGATCAATCAAAAGCATTGGATAACGATGTGGAATGATTTCTTTTATTTCTTGTATGTTCATTGATTTCCCTCTTTCCTGCTTTGCTTATTTTTGCTGGATCCTAAAGAGTGGCTGTCCATATTCAACAACTGACTCGTTTTCTACAAGGATTTCTGTGATTACTCCGTCGGCCTCACTAGTTATCTCATTCATTAGTTTCATCGCTTCAATAATGCAGATAACTTCTCCTTTGGCAACTTGATCACCTACTTTTTTGAAAGCTGGTTTGTCGGGCGCCGGTTGCAGATAAACGATTCCCACGATTGGCGAAACAACCTCGATTCCATCAAATACTGCCGATTCTTTTTCTTTCATTGTTTCTGGAGCAGTTGTTGCTTGTTCAGGTATGACATTGACTGGCTCCGAAACTGGCAACGTTTCGTTTGTTTGAACCATATTCATGCCTCGACTTGTTTTATTTTTATTCATATACAATTCAAATTGACCTTCACGCAAATCGAATTCCGTTAGCGAGGATTGATCAAATTGACTGACTAATTCTCTGATTTCATTGATATCCAAAATTATTCCTCCCAGCGTTTCATGCACAGAACCGCATTATGTCCGCCAAACCCTAATGAATTACTCATTGCATAAGTAAAACTTGCAGGTTTGCTTTCGTTTTTGACAACTGTCAAGTCAATCTCAGGATCTTGTTTTTCTACATTGATCGTAGGTGGGATAAATTGATGTTCTAATGCCAGCAAAGTTGCCAAGGCTTCGATCCCGCCGGCTGCTCCCAATAAATGTCCAGTCATCGATTTCGTGCTGCTGACGTAAGTATCTCTGAAATTTTCACCTAATGCGATTTGGATTGCTTTTGCTTCTGCCTGGTCATTGGCTGGTGTACTTGTTCCGTGAGCATTGATATATCCGACTTGTTCCGGCTGTACACCAGCTTCTTCCATCGCAAGCTTCATTGCTTTAGATGCACCAGAACCATCTGGAGTAGGAGCTGTCATATGGTAAGCGTCACAGTTTGCACCGTATCCAACGATTTCTCCATAGATTTTGGCACCGCGAGCTTGTGCATGTTCTAAAGATTCAAGAACTAGAACACCTGCTCCTTCACCCATCACAAAACCATTCCGATTTTCGTCAAACGGAATCGAACCACGATTAGGATCAGTTGATTCTGAGAGTGCTGTTAAAGCTGCAAATCCAGCAATCCCCATCTCACAAATCGTTGCTTCTGTTCCTCCAGCAAGAATGACATCTGAATAGCCATGTTTGATGTTACGGAATGCTTCCCCAATTGAATTCGTTCCGCTAGCACAAGCTGTTACGATAGCTGTACAAATACCTTTTGCACCTACGCGCAAAGCAATATTTCCAGCTGCCATGTTGGCAATCGCCATTGGCACGAACATTGGAGAAACTCGTTTTGCACCTTTTTCATGTAGACGAATAACTTGGTTTTCGATTGTTGGAAGACCACCGATCCCAGATCCGATGATGACGCCAAACCGGTCTTGATTCATTTTTTCTTTATCTAAACCGCTCATCTCCATTGCTTCTAAAGCAGCGTAGATTCCATAGATTGAAAACATATCCATTCGTTTGCTATCTTTTTTAATAAAATATTTATCGTAAGGAAAATCTTTGACCTCGCCCGCTAAGGTAATCCCTGTTTCTGAAGCATCAAATTTAGTGATCGGTGCGATGCCATTCGTCCCCTCTTTTAAGCTATTCAAAAAGCTGTCTGCGTCATTTCCAATAGGTGAAGTGACTCCATAGCCAGTAATTACCACTCGATTCATTTATTTGCTCTCCTTTTCTTATCCGTGCATGACCAATCCGCCATCGACATTGATGACTTGTCCGGTGATATATGGATTTTGTGCTAAGAAAACTGCTGTTTGTGCAACATCTTCTACTTGTCCGAAACGCTGCATCGGAATTTGCTTTTCCGCTTGTTCCTTGACTTTGTCTGCTAAAACTTCCGTCATATCAGTTGTGATGAATCCTGGCGCAATGGCATTACATGTAATGCCTCTAGTTGCAGCTTCTCGTGCCACAGATTTTGTTAATCCTACTACGCCAGCTTTACTAGCTGCATAATTTGCTTGACCAATATTTCCAATCAACCCAGATACACTAGAGAGATTAATGATGGCCCCTTCTCGCTGCTTCATCATTTTTTTCAATACGTGCTGCGTCATATTGAAGGTTCCAATCAAATTGATATCAAGACATTTTTTGAAATCTTCTGCATCCATCCGCATCACAAGTTTGTCATTTGTGATTCCGGCATTGTTTACTAACACATGGATCGATCCAAGCTTTTCTTCTGCTTCTTTGATCATTTGTCCCGCTTTCTCATAATCAGAGATGTCACCGGAAACTCCTACGCATTTTACACCGAATGCTTCGATTTCTTCTATCTTTTCTTTTGGAATCTCTCCGCGACCATTCAAAATGATATTTGCTCCAGCTTTTGCAAAAGCTAAGGCCATCGCTTTGCCGATTCCTCTTGTACTACCTGTGATAAATACATTTTTTCCTTTTACATCCATAACGTTCCTCCTTATAGTATTGCTATTGTTTCATCAAATGTCTGCTTATTCTCAACACGCAGAACTGGTATTGTTTTATCGATTTTTTTCATAAATCCGCTTAATACTTTTCCGGGGCCGACTTCGATGACTTGCTCGATGCCGATTGTTTTTAACTTATGGATACTCTCATAGAAACGAACAGGTTGCATGACTTGCTGTTCAAGTAGTCCCGCGATCGTTTCTTTCTTCATTATTTCCGTTGTTGTGTTGCTTATGATAGGAAAAGAAGGTTCAGAGAATTGAATCTGACTTAGGTCCTTCGCCAGTTTTTTTGCTGCCGGTTCTAAAATAGCTGTATGAAAAGGCCCGCTGACATTTAGAGGGATCATTCTTTTGAACCCTTTTTCTTTTAATAGTAAAACAGCTTCGTCTACTGCTTTTTCTTCGCCACCAATCACGATCTGCTGAGGTGTATTATAATTTGCAGGAGATACGATGCCGTACTTACTAGCTTCATGACAGCTTTCCTCGATCGTTTCAATCGGCGCATTCATCACTGCAACCATTTTCCCGCTTCCAGCTGGGGCCGCTTCTGTCATATAAGCGCCTCTTTTTGCTACTAACGCAACTGCTTCAGTGAAGGATAACGCATTACTAGCTACTAATGCCGAATATTCTCCTAAACTCAGTCCTAAAGCTGCATCTGGGATGATTCCGTGCTCCTTCAATAAGCGATAATACGCGATGCTGACTGTTAGAATAGCTGGCTGTGTATATTGCGTCTGATCCAAATGTTCATTTTCTGTAAAGCAAAGTTCAGCCATATCGTAGCCAAGAATTTCACTTGCTTCATCAAATGTCTGCTTTACAATGACTTCTTCATACAAATCTTTTCCCATACCTTGATATTGTGCACCTTGGCCACTAAATAAGAATGCTGTTTTCATGTTTTTCTCCAATATATCCAGAATATATGTTTGATTCTTTTTATTCAAAAAGGCCGAGACATTCCTATTTCAGGAAATGTCCCAGCCCCCAACCTAATTTTAATGATTATGCAGTTTGTTTTTCTACGTAAGTCACTAAATCTTGAACCGTTTTGATTCCGTCTTCTGTTTCGATTTTCACGTCAAATTCATCTTCGATTTCATTGATGATTTGGAATAAATCCAAGCTGTCAGCTTCTAAGTCTTCTTGGATGTCAGTAGTCAATTTGATTTCTTCAGTTTCTTTTCCTAATTCTTCTGCGATGATTTCTTGAATTTTTTCGAATACCATAATAATATATTCCTCCGATATTGTTTGCTTTTTATTTTTATAATTTAACAGTCTACAACTCCATGAGAATACTTCCCCATGTTAAACCTCCGCCATAGCCTGTAAATATTACTTTCTGCTGTTTTCCCAAGGTGATCTTTCCACTAGAAACTGCTTCATCCAATAAGATAGGGATGCTTGCAGCAGATGTATTCCCATATTTATCCATATTGGTCAGGAACTTTTCTTGCGGCATCTTTACTTTTCGGGCAATTTTCTCAATAATTCTGAGGTTTGCCTGATGCAAAAGCAGATAATCAACTGGTTTGTCTTTCATGACTTCTTGGATATTGTTTGCAACGTCTCGTACGGCAAAATCAAAAATATCTCTGCCAGTCATTTGCAAATAATACGAACCTTCTGAATCTTCTGAATAGAACGGATTTTTATTTTGCTGGTAGCCAGCGGTCAATGAGCTACTTCTGGTTCCGTCAGCTGCTAATTTTTCTTTCAGCAATTTTTTCTGTGGATTCGCTTCTAAGAGAATCCCACCTGCTCCATCGCCAAACAACACAGCAGTCGTACGATCAGACCAATCGATTAGCTTAGATAGTGTTTCACCACCAATCACCAGTCCCTTAGTTGAGCCGCAGCGGATCATTTTTTCAGCCATACTTAACGCATAAACAAATCCTGAGCACGCAGCACTGATATCAAAAGCGATAGCATGAGTTGCTCCCAATTTCCCTTGTACTTGTGCTGCTACAGATGGTGTCGTGTAATCGGGCGACATTGTTGCTACTAAAATAAAATCCAAATCTTTAGGGTTTAGATTTTTCTGTTTTATCAATTTTTCCGCCACTAAAATGCATAAATCAGAAGTCTCCTGATTTGTTACACATCTTCGTTCACGAATACCCGTCCTTGACGAAATCCATTCATCAGAGGTATCCATCATCTTGGAAAGATCATTATTAGTAATAATCTTTTCAGGAAGGACGCTGGCTGTTGCAGTAATCATTCCAAATTGTTCCATTAAATATCCTCACTTATAGTCTTGCAAGAAGTCGTGCAAGTTTTTCAGTGCATCCAGCAAGGCATGCTGTTCCTCCGTAGCCATTCCGTCTAAGATGTTCTTGACCATTTCACGATGAAAATGCTGATGGACCCGAAATAGTAACTTTCCTTTTTTCGTTAGTCCCAACTTTACAACGCGGCGGTCATCTTCACTGCGGATACGTTCGACATAGCCTTTTTTTACTAACTTGTTAATAGCAGTGGTCAAGGTCCCAACAGTAATTGATAGTTCTTTGGCTACTTCTGAAGTTGTTTTTTTCTTGTACATCCCGATTGCCTCGATCGTGTGCATCTCTGTGATTGACAGATCTTTGAATTGAGATTTTTTCAGCTCAGACTCTTCGATTGTCAAAATATCATTGAAGACACTAACAAGATAATCATTTACTGTTTTTAAATCTGGTTCCATGTTCCACCGTCCACTAATTAGTTTGATTATCAAATCTTTTGATGTTCAAACTATATCTTAACTTTTTTCAAAATGCAACCTTAAAAGATCATTTTTTTACTATATGAGCTTTTTTTAAGATTTTACTCATTTAAAACAACTGATAAATCAGCATTTATAATTTCTTTTATTAGAAAAATCATCTATCTCACATATTTTGATTATCAAAGTATTTTCTGTGAACAGAACTATAGAATTCCCTAAAACTTGTCCATTATTTCAAAATTTGTTATAGTCTTTTTATTCAAAGCGTAAAAGGAGATCCTATGTTAAAAGAAAAAATGAAAACTCTCCCCATGCTGCCGGGTGTCTATCTTATGAAAGACCGAGATGGTAAGGTCATCTATGTTGGTAAAGCAAAACGGCTCAAAAATAGAGTAAGCAGCTATTTTCATCAGAATAAACAGCATTCGAAAAAAGTATTACGCATGATTCATCATATAACAGATTTTGATTTCGTCGTAGTAGACACGGAATTAGATGCTTTATTGCTCGAGTGTCAATTGATCCAACATTACCGACCTTTTTATAACCGACAAATGAATTATTTCAGTAATTATAATTATGTACATATTACCAATAAGGGATTTGTATTAACAGATACTCCTACGGCTCGAACATACGGGCCTTTTCGTCTCTATAAAAAAATGCCGTCTATTTTGCGTATAATGGAAGAAACTTATCAAATGCCTTGGTTGTCTGAAATTAGTTTGTTAGCTTTGCGAGTCCAGCTTCCTGACCTACAGGAAATGACTTTTGAACAGAAAAAAAAGGAACTCCAAGGGCTGTTTCAAGGCCGAAACAAAAAGCTACTGACTTACTTGAAAAAAAGACAACAACATTTCATCTATCAGTTGAATTTCGAAAAAGCCGGTATGCTTCAAAAAGATATCGAATTAGTTACTTATTTTATTAGACGGATCCAGGAACAAAAGCAGTTTTTAAGAACACCATCGCTCACCTTCAGCATGCCATTAGCAGCAGATGAGAGTCAGAAAAAGCACTACCTCGTTTGTCATGGTCAACTTGTAGAAACAATGATTGCCTCTGGTGACGTTTCTCCTGACTTCTATTATGAAAAGAAAGAAGCTCATTTATCTTTGAAACGTCAATTATCAAAAGAAGAAATCGATCCTGTACAAATCTTGATCAGTTACCGCAAAAAATTAGAAAAAGAACAGTCTGAAATTGAACTGTTAAACAAAAAAGAAGCTGAAAAGCAACTAAATTAGTTGCTTCTCGGCTTCTTTTAGGCATCTTCAACTTCAAATGTCAATTATCCTAAAATTTATTGGATTAAGTCATAGATTTCCATCGCTACGATATCGATATTATCAAATTCGTATTGCTGATGAGTATCTGTTTCAGTTAATTCAAATGTATCGGTCGCTTTATCATAAGTTACTGTACACTTCTCTACGCCTTCTTTTTCAAAACGGCGAACTTGCAGTTCATTATCTGCTGACTCGACCATAGCCTCCAGTCGTTTTATGATTGCGACTAATTGTGAATGTGTCATCGGAGGTCCTCCTTTTCTTATTTCTGTTATATTGTATCAAAAGCATAGCCTACTTGCATTGATTTTCTCTAAAAAAACTCGTTTTTTATGATTTTTTTTCTGGTATTTTTCCTTCAGGCCACCAAAGTTTGATCAAAGCTTGGGTTCCGTCATTCTCAAAACCTTTATCTGCCAACTCTTCATATAGTTTCAATGCTTGGGTAGTTGCTGGCAATACAAGGTCCATTTTTTCTGCTTCTTCTAATGCAATCTTTAAATCTTTGATAAAATGTTTGACAAAAAAACCAGGTGTGTAATCTTCTTTTAAAATACGAGGAGAATAATTACTTAAAGACCAGTTAGCTGCACTTCCACCTGAAAGCGTCTCAATCACTTTCTTTAAATCAAGTCCGTTTTTTTGTGCATAGACAAGCATTTCCGTCATTCCTGTCATCGTACCTGCAATCATGATCTGATTAGCCATTTTTGTATGCTGACCTTTCCCAGCAGAACCATGCAATGTAAATGTCGTACCAAATTCTTTGAATAAAGGCAGTACTTGATCATAAACGGCTTCTTCTCCACCGACCATGATCGTCAGTGTACCATTCTTTGCTCCTAAGTCACCACCGGATACCGGTGCATCTAACGCATCTGCGCCTTTTTCTTTTGCTGTTTTTGCAATTTTTTCTGCCAGGCTTGGTGTACTTGTAGTCAAGTCAACTAAAATATGTCCTGAGATATCTGCAGAAAAAATCCCCGACTGTCCATAGTAGACTTCTTCTACATCTTTGGGGTAACCTACCATTGTAAAGAGAATATTACTTTGTTCTGCTACCGCTTTTGGTGTATCTGCCCAGTTAGCTCCTTCTGTTACTAAAGGATCAGCTTTTGCTTTTGTCCGATTATAGACAGCTACTTCGTGTCCTGCTTCTAGTAGATGGCGTACGACAGCACTTCCCATGACGCCTGTTCCGATAAAACCAAGTTTCATTTTTTCGACCTCCTAAAAATCAAAAATCCTTGCTTCTATGCTAGTATACGCTAGAAACAAGGATTTTTTCATAAAAAATGTTTGAATTTTATCTTTTAAATGAATTTAATTTTATTTTGATTCGTTCAATCGAGTCTTCTTCTTCTTTTCTTCGCATCTCTTCTTCATGATAAACAACCATGTCTTGATAAAATTCGATCATAGCTTCGCCGAAATGTGTAGATGAAATATCATAAAGTTTAGCTTCTAAAACCTTTGGATATTTAGGAAATTCACTGGAAATATAATCAATAAGTGCTGGTGCAAAGTCTTCGTCGGTTTCAAAAGTTTTCCCTAATGAAGGATGATCGAACAATCGGTTCAAATAAGCATTTCCTTCCACGACACAAGGTGTTCCGGCTGCCATCGCTTCTGTATAAGTAAGCCCTTGTGTTTCTGAAGTAGAAGCACTGACAAAATAATCTGCCGCTTTATAATAAAGTGCTACATCATTGTTGTCCACTTCTCCTGTGAACTGCACAAATTCTTCTAACTGCAGTTCTGAGATCAATTCCTCTAACTCTTCTACATAAGGTCCTTTTCCTACGATAACTAATCTGGCGTTAGGATAAGCGGAGATGACCTGAGGAAACCCTTTA
Organism: Enterococcus sp. E5-37; assembly: GCF_035726925.1. NCBI lineage: Bacteria > Bacillati > Bacillota > Bacilli > Lactobacillales > Enterococcaceae > Enterococcus > Enterococcus sp. E5-37. The sequence goes on along the minus strand of NZ_JAPMLG010000006.1, from coordinate 150,639 downwards.
ATCAAGGCTTGGATATTTTTCTCATAAGAAATCCTGCTTAAAGAAAGAATCATCAAATGGTTTTCCTGAAGACCTAGTGACTCCCTTAATTTGCTGATATCCTGCTGAGTGATATCAGAACGTTTGAATTTTTCAATGTCGATACCAGTAGGAATCACGCGAAGCGGTGCTATTACACCATAGCTGCGTAATGTATCAATAACACGTTCACTTGGACAAACTACACCTGTCGTATGATTTGCAAATAATCTAGACAAGTATTTTACATGGGATTGCCTGATCACTTTTCCTTTACCGATATAATGAAGGTAATCTTCATACATCGTATGGTAAGTATGGATCAGAGGTATTTTCAACTTCTTAGCTACCATCTTCCCAAGTATCCCTGCTCCGAATTCTGTATGGGTATGAATAAGATCTAGTTCTAGTTCTTTGGCAACCAAATAAGCATACCACATGCCTCTAACAACAACTCTTCGATCCTTGAAAGAAATAAATGGTACACTTGGCATTCGAATCACATCTTTTTCCAACTTATCCGCATTAGGATCGGTCGTTGTAAAAATATAGACTTCATGCCCATGTCTTTCTAATTCTTGTTTTAATGTTTTGATCGATGTAGCAACTCCGCTGACTTGCGGAAAGTAGGTATCGGTAAAAAAGCCGATTTTCATGTTTTTCGCCTCCAAACTAGTCCTTGATCTGATTTACTTTTTTTAATTTGCTAGAGACTTTTTCATTCAGTACACTTTCGTATACATTTTTAAGTTCTTCACCGATTTTATTGATACTTCGCTCTTTTGCTGTTTGATAACCGGCTTGTGTCGTACTCGGTAGTTCTTGATTGGTAATCTGTTGGATCAGTCGGATAAATTCTTCGTTTGTCTTCCCCATATAGCAGTTCTTGCTATCTTCTAACCAGCCATTATACACTGGAATATCTCGAACAAGTACGTTTTGTTTGCTTGCTAAAGCTTCTAAAACAACGATCCCTTCTGTCTCTTCATAAGAAGGGAAAAAGAATAGATCTGCACCTGAATACGCACCTTCTATGATCTCTCCACGAATGTAACCAGGAAACAGGACATTTTCAGGATGATCTTCTTTTACAATTTTCCGGATGTTCCGAGGAATCGAGTACATGGGAACATGACCAAACCAAATAAATGTGTATTCGGGCATCTTCTTAGCAATTTCTACGAAATCAATGATTCCTTTACGTTCGAAAAACAAACCGACACAAATGATTACTTTTTGATCCGGAGACAGTTTGAAATATTCTCTGAACTTTTGTTCTTTCATTGGATCAGGGCGATATTTCTCTAAGTCGATCCCATTGGAAATAGCTTGAATCGGCACACGGATACCATAGCTTTCCAACAACTGTTTTGAATAAGGTGTTGGCGTGATCAGATAGTCCGCTTTTTGGTACAATCCTACCAGATATTTTTTTACGATAGGAGAAAGCTGGTTCGATCCGATAAAGGAATTTCGGAAATCTTCCTCTGTAGAATGCGCATGATAGACAACTTTTTTCCCTTCTCTTCTGGCTTTATTGACCATATTATGACTATTGATTCCGTATGTATTGATGTGCAGGATGTCATAATCTTCTTTTTCATCTAGTGTATAAGAGATACCGACTTCCGTCAGAGCACGTTTTTGATGATCAAGCGCACGCCCGATTCCAGATTTTGCAAGCATCTTTTCACTTTCAAAATATAATAATACCTTCACCTTACGTCCCCCTTCACTTATATAGTATAACATAGCCTACAAACTGTCACTCAAACTTAAGCCCTATTTTTATCTATTCTTACTGACAAAAACGTTTTCTTAAAAAAGAACAAAAAAACTGGCGTAGCTCTTTTACAAGCCACACCAGCTTTTGATACGTTGTTTATTTTACATATTCATGAACAAGTTCAACGACTTCTTCCATCGTATCGCATTCTTTCAATGCACGATCAGCAAGTTCAGCCATTTTCGCTGTGTCCAAGCGTTTCATTAAACTACGCGTTTTAAGAATAGATGTCGCACTCATTGAGAACTCATCTAGACCCATACCTACTAGCAATGGAACAGCTGTTTGATCTCCAGCCATTTCTCCACACATACCTGCCCATTTTCCTTCAGCGTGTGCTGCATCAATTACATTTTTGATCAAACGTAAAATTGATGGGTTATATGGTTGGTACAAGTAAGAAACGCGTTCGTTCATACGGTCTGCTGCCATTGTGTATTGAATCAAATCGTTCGTACCTACAGAGAAGAAATCTACTTCTTTTGCAAACTTGTCTGCTAAGACTGCTGCTGCTGGAATCTCGATCATGATGCCGACTTGGATCGTATCAGATACTTCCTTGCCTTCACTGATCAATTTTTGTTTTTCTTCTTCAAAGATCGCTTTTGCTGCGCGGAATTCTTTGAGTGTAGCTACCATAGGGAACATGATACGTAAATTACCATGAACAGATGCACGAAGCAATGCACGCATTTGTGTACGGAACATTTCGTCGCCTTGTTCAGATAAACTGATACGCAATGCACGATATCCTAAGAATGGATTCATTTCATGAGGTAATTGCAGATATGGTAGTTCTTTATCTCCACCGATGTCCATTGTACGAACAACTACAGGTTTTCCTTCCATACCTTCTAATACAGCTTTGTAAGCTTCATATTGGTCATCTTCTGTTGGGAAGTCTGGAGAATCCATATACAAGAATTCAGTACGGTACAGACCAACTGCTTCTCCACCATTATTATGGACACCAACTAGATCTTTTGGTGTTCCGATGTTTGCAGCTAATTCAAAATGCTTGCCGTCAGCTGTGACAGTTTCTGCATTTTTTAATTTTTCCCATTCTGCTTTTTGTGCTGCGTAATCTGCACCTGCTTTTTCAAATTCAGCTTTTTGTTCATCTGTAGGATCGATGATTACATCGCCTTCGATCCCGTTGACAGCCAAAATATCGCCTTCTTTGACTTTAGCAGTAATTTCTTTTGTCCCAACGATTGCTGGAATTTCTAAAGAACGTGCCATGATAGCAGAATGTGAAGTACGTCCACCAATGTCTGTTACAAACGCTTTTACAAAATTGCGATCTAATTGTGCTGTATCACTTGGAGTCAAGTCATGTGCAACAACGACCACTTCTTCGTTGATCATTGATGGATTTGGTAAAGTAACGCCTAATAAGTGCGCTAAAATACGTTTAGCAACGTCACGAATATCTGCAGCACGCTCTTGCATATAAGCATTATCTTCCATTGCTTCGAACATACCGATATACATATCCGTTACTTCTTTTAGCGCTGATTCAGCATTTACGCTGTTGTCTTTAATATTTTGCTTGATTTGACCTACCATTTCTGGATCTGAAAGAACCATCAAATGGGCATCAAATACTTGCGCTTCTGCTTCACCTAAGCTTTGCGCTGCTTTTTCACGAATTTGCTGCAATTCTTCAGTAGATTTAGCTAATGCAGCATCCAAACGAGCTTCTTCAGCCGCAGTATCTTCTACTGTTGCCTTACTGAATGTTAAATCCGGTTGAACTAGCAGGTAAGCTTTTGCAACGGCTACACCGTCACTAGCGGCAATCCCTTTTAGCATTTCAACCATTATTCAGATAAGCCTTCTTTCTTCATTGTTTCAACGATTGCTGCCATTGCATCAGCTTCGTCAGCACCTTCTGCAGTAATAGTAACATCAGAACCTTGACCTACACCTAAAGACATAACGCCCATGATTGATTTCAAGTTTACTGATTTACCTTTATACTCTAAGTTTACATCAGAGTTAAATTTGCTTGCTGTTTGTACTAATAGTGTAGCTGGACGAGCGTGGATCCCAGTTTCTGCTACTACGTGAAATTCTTTCTTTTCCATATTAATCGGTCTCCTTTAAGTGAGTGTTGTTTTTATGTGAGGGTTTTCTTTTTTAGTAATTCAGAGAATCCTAACAAATGCCACCCTTTCATCTGTAAAGATTAACATTTTTTTTCGTTAGATACAACAGTTTTCATTCAATTTCAGATAAAAGTATTCAAATTATTCCAGATTCTTTTTCATCCTTTTCTTCACATTTTATAACAAACGTGTTTATTTTCTTTTTCTTGTCGCTTTCTCTTCTCCTGACGTTTATCATTCTTTCCTTTGACCCTCTTTGTTTTCATATGAAACGAATTACTTGCTTCCCTTTTTATTTTTAGTATAATAAGAGTCAAAGGTCAGGAATGGTCAATAGAGATTTCACCTTTTCTACCTCATAAATCTCTTAAAAAACTAGGGGTTATTCTTTTACCTCATGAAAAACGAGATGTAAAATATGGATGTACCCATTTTTGTGAAAGGACGTGAATGATTCATGCTTTGTCAAAACTGCGGCAAGAATGAGGCAACGATTCACTTGTATGCCACTGTCAATGGTCAGCGGACACAACTCGATTACTGTCAGAGCTGTTATCAAAAAATCAAAAATCAACAAAATGGAGGTCTGACTAATATGGCCCAAAATGATCCATTTGGATTTGGCAGTTTGGACGATCTTTTCCGTTCCATGTCTCGCCAAATGCAACAGCAAGGAAATTATGAGCAAACACCACCAACACAATTTGGCGGAAACAACAACTTCAATGGTGGTCAGCCACCTCAAGGCAATACAGAAGGTTTATTGGGAGAATACGGAATCAATATCACAGAACAAGCACGACAAGGTGATATCGATCCTGTGATCGGACGCGATGACGAAATCAAACGAGTCATTGAAATTTTAAATCGCCGAACCAAGAACAATCCTGTCTTGATTGGAGAACCAGGTGTTGGTAAAACAGCAGTTGTTGAAGGTTTAGCACAAAAAATCGTAGATGGTGATGTACCGCAAAAATTAATGGACAAAGAAGTCATTCGTTTAGATGTCGTATCTTTAGTCCAAGGTACTGGTATACGAGGACAATTTGAAGAACGTATGCAAAAATTGATTGAAGAGATCCGTCAAGCAGAAAATGTGATCCTATTCATAGATGAAGTTCACGAAATCGTCGGTGCTGGTTCTGCTGGTGATGGAAATATGGATGCTGGTAATATTTTAAAACCAGCTTTAGCTCGAGGAGAATTGCAAATGGTTGGTGCTACTACCTTAAACGAGTACCGCATCATCGAAAAAGACGCTGCTTTAGAACGTCGTATGCAACCTGTACGGGTAGATGAACCAACTGTCGAAGAAACGATCAGTATTTTGAAAGGTTTGCAAAAACGTTATGAAGACTATCATCATGTAAAATATACTGATGAGGCCATCGAAGCAGCCGCAACTTTATCCAATCGTTACGTCCAAGATCGCTTCTTGCCGGATAAAGCCATCGATTTGCTAGATGAAACAGGTTCTAAGAAAAACTTGACGATCCAAATCGTTGATCCTAAAACAATCGAGAAAAAACTGCAAGAAGCAGAAGAACAAAAAGTTTTAGCTTCTCGAGAAGAAGATTTCGAAAAAGCAGCTTATTATCGCGATCAGATCAATAAACTTCAAAAAATGAAAGAACGTCAGCTCACTGAAGAGGAAACACCTGTGATTACCGAAAAAGATATGGAAAAAATCGTTGAACAACGGACAGGTATTCCAGTGGGTGAATTAAAAGAAAAAGAACAGACACAACTGAAAAACTTAGCAGATGACTTGAAAGCTCATGTCATCGGACAAGATAACGCTGTAGATCGAGTAGCGAAAGCGATTCGCCGAAACCGTGTTGGATTAAACAAACAGAATCGTCCAATCGGCTCCTTCTTATTTGTTGGACCAACTGGTGTAGGTAAAACAGAGCTTGCGAAACAACTTGCCTACGAACTATTCGGTTCACAAGATTCAATGATTCGTTTCGATATGTCTGAATATATGGAAAAACATAGTGTCTCTAAATTGATTGGTTCTCCTCCAGGTTATGTCGGATACGAAGAAGCTGGTCAATTAACAGAAAAAGTACGGAGAAATCCTTACAGTCTTGTCTTGTTAGATGAAGTAGAAAAAGCTCATCCAGATGTTTTGCATATGTTCTTGCAAATCTTAGATGATGGTCGATTGACAGATGCACAAGGAAGAACGGTCAGCTTTAAAGATACGATCATCATTATGACAAGTAATGCCGGAACTGGTAAAGTAGAAGCAAACGTTGGTTTTGGTGCGGCACGCGAAGGTGTTACTCGTTCTGTATTGAACCAATTAAACAACTACTTTACACCAGAATTTCTGAACCGTTTTGACGGGATCATCGAATTCAGTGCATTATCAAAAGAAAACTTGATGACAATCGTCACACTAATGCTAGACGATGTCAACCAAATGCTGGCAGCACAGCAACTTCACATCGAAGTTCCTACGAATGTCAAAGAAAAATTAGTTGACTTAGGCTATGATCCATCTATGGGTGCTCGTCCTCTTCGACGCACGATCCAAGAACAAATCGAAGATGGTATCGCTGAATTTTATCTTGATCACCCTTCTATCCATGAGTTGAAAGCAAAACTGGATAAAGATGGAAAAATCATCGTTACTTCTAAACCAGAACGTTTGGCAAAAGAATCAGCCGAAGAAACGGCTGAATAAATCCAGTTTTATAGCGTGAGGCGGTATTTCTTTGAGAAATGCCGTCTCATTCTTTTTTCAGAAAAGTCAAAATACTGTTCATTTTATAAAAAAGAAATTATAATAAGAGAAACAAGCAATTAAAAATACATAAAAGAGGTGAGCGCCATGAAATTGGTAAATGTAACAAACAGCCATTCCCGTCTTGTATTAAACCAGCTTGAAAACACTGATGCCCATCTAGTCAAGGTCTACACAGCCGGAAATACCACTATTGTCTACACTGAAGCCCCTGAACATAATGAAATTCTGCTGATCAATGACAAACGTAAAATCCAGCCGAAAGAAATCGAAGATGCTAAAAATTATTTCTTAGATAAAATCAAAGACGCCGTTTACCACGAGGATGAAATCAAAGTAATCGAATTGGCAGGCCTTGTTGAGATCTCGATTCCAAAACATGAATTAGGCGCTACATTAGCCGTGTAAACAAATTTTGAACATAATAATTAAAGAGCGTGGGACAAAAGTAAAGAACACTTTTGTCTCACGCTCTAGACACGTATAAACGGCGGAAGCAGAAGCAACTCCTTCGGAAATAAGCTGAAATTCACAAAAATTTGAAAAGCAATTTTCGTGAATTTCTTCTTATTTCTTGGAGTTAAACGCTTCTGTCCCAGCCTCTTTTTCTTTCTAGCTTTTTGATTTTTCTCTTTTCTTTTGTACTTTTCTCTTTTCATTTTCAGTTCTACGCGTGTCTTTATTTTTAACTTTTTCCTCTTTATGGATGATTGATCGTACTTTTTGTGCAATCTGCTCGTTTTTGTCCCAGTCTTTTACATCTAATAATTGACATAATTGTAACATCTCTTCTTTTTTCTGTTTTTTTCTTTCACGTCTTTGCCATTCTGTTTCCATGTGTCACACTCTCCTTTCTTTAATCATATGTACGCAAAATAATTTTTATATTTTTTTGATTAGACATTTCTATGATTTTAAATAGTAAAAAGAGCCGTCACGGAAAATCCGTCACGGCTCTAAACAAAATATGAGAAGCTGTTTTTGTTTGGCTATTCTTATTACTTGATGCAGGGCAGCTTGTAAAGACTTCTTTACATCAAACTTTTTAATTTTACATTAGGATATTTATCCGCAAACCAGCGTTCTGCAAATTGGTTCTCGAATAAGAACAATGGTTGGTCGAAACGGTCACGAGCCAAGATATTGCGGCTTGAACTCATCTTCTCATCCAAATCTTCTGGATCGATCCAGCGAGCGATTTTGTGTCCCATTGGAGACATGATTACTTCGGCGTTATACTCATTTAACATACGATATTGGAATACTTCGAATTGTAGCTGACCAACAGCTCCAATGATATATTCTTCCGTTAGATATGTTTTATAAAGCTGAATCGCTCCTTCTTGAACTAATTGATAGATTCCTTTGTGGAAGGATTTTTGCTTCATGACATTTTTTGCAGTCACTTTCATAAATAGCTCTGGAGTAAATGAAGGGAGTTCTTCATAAGCAACTTTTAGTTTTCCTTCGAACAATGTATCCCCAATCTGATAATTACCTGTATCATATACACCGATGATATCGCCTGCTACTGCTTTTTCGACGTTTTCTCTCGAATCTGCCATAAATTGTGTGACATTGCTTAATTTCAGTTTTTTATTTGTACGTTCCAACCAGACATCCATTCCTCGTTCGAATGTTCCAGAACAGATTCGGACAAAAGCGATTCGGTCACGATGGGCTGGATTCATATTTGCTTGGATCTTGAATACGAAACCTGAAAATTCTTCCTCATAAGGACTTACCATCTGATCATCTTGTGTTTTGTGTCCATAAGGAGCTGGTGCCAATTCAACGAAAGTCTCTAAAAAAGTCTGTACACCGAAGTTAGTCAATGCAGAACCAAAAAATACTGGTGTCTGATCGCCACGAGCAATTTTTTCTTGATTAAATGCATCTCCAGCCTCTTTGATTAGTTCTACTTCTTCTAAGACTTGTTCATATAAGGAATTTTCAGTTAGAGGATGATTTTCGGGAAGCAGTCCATCTTCATCCAATTCTACTAATCGTTCATCCTGATAATTTTCCGGACGATAAAACTCTACACGATTATGGTAGATATCATAAAGACCTTCTAGCCCTTTACCCATACCGATTGGCCAATTCATCGGATAAGATTCGATATCTAATAGCTCTTCTAATTCTTCTAACAATTCCAATGGTTCACGACCATCACGATCTAGTTTGTTGATAAAAGTAAATATCGGGATGCCACGTTTTTTTACAACTTGGAATAATTTCTTTGTCTGTGCTTCGATCCCTTTTGCACTATCGATTACCATAACCGCACTATCCACGGCCATCAAAGTACGATAAGTATCTTCAGAAAAATCTTCATGTCCTGGTGTATCCAAGATATTTACTCGTTTCCCTTGATAATCAAACTGCATAACAGAACTAGTAACAGAAATCCCACGTTGTTTCTCGATTTCCATCCAGTCTGATTTGGCAAAATTACCTGTTTTTTTGCCTTTTACGGTCCCGGCTTGACGGATAGCCCCACCAAACAATAGTAATTGTTCTGTAATCGTTGTTTTCCCAGCATCCGGATGGGAAATGATCGCAAAAGTTCTGCGATTGTCCACTTGTTGCTTTAATTCTGGATTATTCATAACCTAACTCCATTTCTTCCATTCAATTATTTATATTTTCTCTAGGCACAGATTGTCCGATCTCTTAAAGAAAGACAATTTCATATAGGGCTGTGACAAAAGCCGTGTAGCAGTCTCTTTTTCCGAGTAAACGGCGTTCTAGAGACAGCCTATCAGCAATAAGCCCACCCAAGCCAAAAATACGAGAAGCTGTTTTTGCTTGGCTGCTCTTATTACTTAATGCAGGATAGCTTTTTCACAACCTTTGTCAACTACTACAACTGAATCAGTATAGCATGGATTCAGCGAATGAAAAAGCCACCAAACCATAAGAGTCAAATATTTTTTTGTCAGCTGACTAAAAGAAAAGACGTGTTGCTTGTTTATTCAAGCAACACGTCTTTCATAACCAAGTTTCCAATTATCTTCTTGGCTCGTCATCTTCGAATTCTTTTCTGAAGTATCTTCGTTCTTCTTCAGGTTCCGCTTCTGTTTCTTCCGGATCATGAAAAATGACACGGATTTTAAGGATTCGAGAACCTTCCATTTCTTCAGAAACCAGCGTAATATTATCGACATCAAACGATAACTTTTCGCCTTCATCCGGAATCATGCCTAATGCTGTAATCAAATAACCAGCCATCGTATCTACATCACTCATATGCAGATCGCTGTCAAAAGCTTCATTGAACTCATCAATCAGCATACGTCCTTGGATGATATATTCGTGTTCATCGATTTTTTCATAAAGATTCTCAACTTCATCTGATTCATCATCGATTTCTCCGACGATTTCTTCTAAAAGGTCTTCTAGTGTTGCTAACCCAACGACGCCGCCATATTCATCTAATAAAATAGCCATCTGATTCTGCGTCTTTTTCATTTCATATAACAGATCATCAATAAAGACCGTTTCAGGAACGAATAAAGGCTCCTGCATGATTTTCTTGATATCTAAATTATCAAAGCCGAATTTATGGGCAGCTTTTAGTAAATTCTTTGTATGAAGGATTCCGACTACTTTATCTTTGTCTTCGTTATAAACAGGGATTCTTGAATAGTTTTCGGATAAAACTTCATTCACATTTTCTTCCACAGTGTCGTTGATATCAATCATAAATGCATCCGTTCGTGGGACCATGACTTCTCGGGCAACTTTCGTATCAAGAGAAAAAACCCCTTGGAGCATTTCTAATTCTTCATTATTCAATACGCCTTCGTTTTCAAGCATATAACGCATTTCATCTCTGGTCATTTTTGAATCTTCATCATCAAAGGTCATCGGCGTGATACGCGCCAATAAACTTGTGGAAGCAGAAAGCAGCCAGACGAAGGGCTTAGCTACTACACCAATCAAGCGTATCAGCCCTGAAGTGAACTTTGCGACTTCTTCTGATTTATTTAAAGCAATACGTTTAGGGTACAATTCTCCAAAAACAATCGATACATAGGTCAAAATAGCCAGCACAATGATATTTGCAATATTTTTTGCCGCTGTGCCGCCACCTAATACCGGAGCTAACCGTTCCGATAAAGTATTAGCTAGTGAAGCACCAGACAAAATGTTGACCAAAGTGATTCCTACTTGGATTGTCGATAGGAAATTATTTGGATTCTGCAATATTTTTAAAAGCTTTTGAGATTTCACATCTCCTTCATCAGCTTTTTGCTCGATTCGATTCTTATTGATCGAAACAACAGCAATTTCGGAAGCTGCTAAAAAAGCATTGATCAATGTCAAAACGATCAATAATAAAATCTGCGCTAACAGCGACTGACTCTCAGGGTCAGCATTCATAATCGCATTCTCTCCTTATAAAATTAATTTTTAGTTTACGATAGAAAAAAACGTGGCACTATAGCCACGTTAAAATGGTATCACAAAGCAATTTTCTTTGCAATAAAAACAAGTGTACTAAAACTACCTACGAGGTCGTAGCAATTTTCTTCTTGTTTTCATTTTGCTTGTCTTCTTTGACGATTTTGATTATATAGGAAATGATCGTCTTGCAGATTGCGTAAAAAGGAACACCTAAGAAGATACCAAGCAATCCGGCAATATTTCCAGCTACTAGAAGAACGATAATGATCGTTAATGGATGGATTTTCAGTGATTTCCCAATTACATTAGGATAAATGATATTCCCATCCAACTGTTGGACGATTAGCACAACCACACAACAAAGTAATGCTTTTACCGGATCATTGAAGACTGTTACTAGAAATGCAGGTGCTAGTCCTAGATAAGGTCCTAAATATGGAATTAGGTTTGTCAATCCCGCAATGACCCCAAATAAGAAAGCATAATCCACACCAATTACCATATATCCTAAAAATGTGAAGGTACCAACGAATAAACATTCGATTGCTTGTCCGCTAATGTAATTAGCCAATGTTTTATTCAGTTGCCCCAATAACTCCACAATTTGGTTTCTTCTTTTTTCTGGGAAAAACTGTTGGATGTTTGGCACTAGTTTTTCTCCGTCTTTCAACATATAGAACAAGATGAATGGTGCTGTAATGATTACTACGGTTGCCGAAGCGATCGTTCCAACGATCGAACCTAAACTATTGGATACTCCACTAAGGAATTGCTGAATGATTGTCCCGTAAGAAATGTCTAATTGCTCAAAATATTTATTGATATCTACTTCCTTGAACAAAGGCAATTCGGCTACCTCTTTTAACCAGCTTTCTACCTGTTTGATGAAATCAGGCATATTAGATGCCAATGAGGAAATTTGCTGTACTAGACTTGGGATGACACTAAGTAAAATCCAAATAATTGCTGCAACTAAAAGGAGCAGCACAATTGCGACAGCCCATATTCTTTTGATTTTTGCTTTCATCAACAGCTTGACAATAGGATTCAATAAATAGTAAAGAAAGCCTGCAATCAGTACAGGTGCAAATAACGTGGAAAAAAATGTCCCGATCGGTTCGAAAATAAAGTTTATTTCTGATGAAATCATGATCAATGCAGCTATGATCAATAATTCAAGCGACCAAAACATTAGTTTAGACTGTCTAAGTTTTTCAAACAATAGATTTCCTCCTTTCTTTCTTACTAGTATATATTATATTCGTTAAAAATTCTTTTATTCTTTTTTTATTTTTGAAAACTTGCCATACTTTTTATTTGTTTTATTTTCCAGTATACTATACGAAAGGAAGGTGGCTAGACCATGAAAGTTGTACAAACAAAAGATACAATGAGCAATATCTACTTAGATGCTGTACGGATCAGGCATCAAGTTTTTGTAGTCGAACAGGGTGTGCCTTTGTCTCGAGAAATAGACAAAGATGAAGCCCATTGTATCCACTTCGTCCTGTACTCAGATAAAAAAGAACCGCAAGGAACTGTACGTCTTTTGCCTTTAGAAAACGGAAAAATGAAATTACAGCGGATGGCGATTCTTTCTGAATACAGACACCAAGGGTTAGGAAAAATATTGATTGAAGAAGCAGAAAACTTTGCTAAGAATCAAGGCTATAATACGATTTTATTAGGGGCACAGTCCACAGCTGAAACTTTTTACGAAAAACTAGGATATACAGCTTACGGCGATCCTTTTGAAGATGCTGGCATGCCTCATATTTATATGAAAAAGACTTTATAAAAATTTATTTCGAAAAAAGCAAAAAACAGCAAGCTTTTGAGAAAAATCTCTCACTGGCTTACTGTTCTTTTTTGTGTTTACTTACGCGACAATTGCTTGTAACGGTTATACCAAATATCAATATAGCCTTCCGAGAACGGGCCATCTCCATTATTGATCCAGTCAACCAGAATCTTCACATTTTCTTTTAGGATGAAGTCAATATCGTTCGGATAATTCATCATTTTGCTGTGCATCTCATATTCATCGACATCCAATAGTCGTTTCTCGCCGTCAGGAAATACCTTGATATCCAAGTCATAGTCGATATATTTCAAGGCCTCATCGTCCAGCAAAAAAGGTGAAGCTAGATTACAATAATAGGAAACCCCCTTTTCTCTGATCATTGCTATTACATTGAACCAGTATTTTTTATGAAAATAAACAATCGCTGGTTCGCGCGTTACCCATCGGCGTCCATCAGATTCAGTGACTAATGTGTGATCATTCACGCCGATCATAGAGTGTTCGCTTGTTTTTAATACCATGGTATCTCGCCACGTTCGATGCAATTTGCCGTCGTGCTTGTAACTTTGGATCGTCACAAACTCTCCTTCTTTTGGAACTCCCATAGCAACCCTTCCTTAAGCAGCATTTTGTGCTTTGTGTTTGGGTGTTCATTACACCGACATCATAATTATTATATCAATAAAAATGAGCTTTGCCTAGAAAGGATTCCTATTGTTTCGATTTTTCTCTAACTGATCTACCAGTTTCATTTGGACCTTAGGAAAAACGACCGAATCAAATGCATCAGGCTTCAACCACTTCGAAGTTTTGTTCTCGGTAAATTCTTGTTCTGCTCCCTCGGTTGCCCGTCCGTAAAAAAGGAGAACATGCCATTTCAGATGACTAAAAATATGAGTAACTTCTCCTAAATGTCGTGTCTGCCAAACAAAGAGTTCCTGCTTTTCAAATGGGAGATTTTGCTCTTCTTCTGCTACTAGGTCATCAAACAGATCGATTTCTGGCTTTGTTTCCCATTCTTTTTTCAATCGCTCATACTCCTCTTGTGTCACTTCCATCATTGGAAATGTCCACATATTCGCCAGCAATTTTTGGCTATCTCTTTCTTCAAAATAATACGCTCCAGAATGATTTTGAAGAGCCGCACTGATATAATAAACGTCTTTTGGCTTTGCTTTTTTTGTTTTTACAGGAAAACTCGTTTGGATTCCTCGTTTGTTAGCTAAACAAAAGGCTTGGATCGGACAAGTCTCACACTTTGGAGAAGTTGGTGTACAGATAGCTGAACCTAGATCCATCATTGCTTGGTTGAATTCACCTGGATGCTTTTCATCAATGATTTTCCGCATCGCTTCATCAAAGATTTTCCTGCTAGAAGCTTTTGCGATGTCTGCTTCAATGCAAAACAATCTGCTGACTACTCGCATCACGTTGCCGTCAACCGCGGGTTCTGGAAGTCCAAATGCGATACTTGCAATCGCGCCTGTCGTATATGGTCCTATTCCCTTCAATGAGCTAATTTCTTCAGGCGTTTGCGGCATTTCCCCATCAAATTCTGACATGATCTGTTTAGCAGCAGCTTGGATGTTCCGGGCTCTTGAGTAATAACCAAGGCCCTCCCATGCTTTTAAAAGCTTTTCTTCTGGAGCATTTGCTAGCTCTTCAATTGTAGGAAACCATTCCATGAAACGATAAAAATAATCGATCACTGTGTCTACTCTGGTTTGCTGAAGCATGATCTCAGAGATCCAGATACGATAAGGATCACGATTATAGCGCCAAGGCAGGTTTCTTTTTTCTTGTTCATACCATTGAATGAACTGATCTTGAAATTCTTTTGTTTCTTTATCTGTCCATTTTTCCCATTCTTTATTCACTTTCCTCTTCCTTTTCCGTAATGAATCGCTGGATCATATCCAAATCAAATCCTTTTTGATATAAGCTTTGCTTTACTTTTAGATTTCTTTTTTTAGGTTCAAACCTTAAATTTCTTCGCCATAGTTTATCTCCTTGTTTGACTAAATAATCATATTCTATTTCTTGATCTGCTTCTTGCGGAAGATCAGCCATCGCTTGTTGGATCACTTCTTGAGAAAAGCCTTTCGTCATCAATGTTTGTTGGATTTTTCTCAATAATTCTTTTTGGCTTTTTCCGTGATTTTTTCCAAACGCTTTTTCGGCTGTCTGATGTGCATTTTGAACTTGGTCTTCAAATGTATATTGGCTGAGCGCTTGTTCAATGATTTCAGGTTTCAAACCTTTTTGCTGCATCTGCTGCGCTAATTTCTTTGGTCCTTTGTCACTTAAGCGCATATTCGTGCGCACATAACTTTCCCCATAGACCAAATCATCGACAAGGTCCAATTCTTTTAAGCGGGCTACGATTTTATTTCGATCTTCTTGAAGGATTTCCTTTTCTTTTAAGTATGTTCGGATTTCTTTTTCCGATCGCAACTGATAACTTAAGTAATTCATTGCTAGGTGAAAACCGAAATCAGCTCCGCTACTCTTCTTGATCTCTTGGATAGTTTCTTCGTCTAATTCCCGTCCTTTTAATAATCGATAGCGTACTAATACATCTTCAGATACTTGTAAAGCTTCTCCTTCAGATAAATCTACGCGATAGAAAGGGCCTTTGCCTTTACTGATTCTCGTAACGGTTAACATAAACATCCTCCTCGAACATATATTCTCTATCATACCACAGAAAATCCCCGTAATCAGATATTATATGTTAGAATAAACCACAGAAAAAAGAAAAAGGGAGATACTTATGGCAGAAACAATTGTCAAAACTGGACAAACGGTTCCTTTGAAAATCAAGCGTTTAGGCATAAATGGTGAAGGAATCGGTTATTTCAAACGGTTGATCATATTTGTTCCATATGCACTACCAAAAGAAGAAGTACTAGTGAAAATCACGAAAGCAACTCCTCGCTATGCAGAAGGAGAATTAATAAAAGTCAAAAAAACAAGCAAAGATCGGGTAGTGGCACCATGTCCTGTTTACTATGAATGCGGTGGCTGTCAATTACAACACTTAGCTTATCAAGCCCAATTGGATTTTAAAAAGGATCTGCTTTTGCAAGCATTGGAAAAATTCAAACCAGCAGGCTTTCGATCTTATCAACTTTTGCCGACGATCGGGATGGATGAGCCTTGGCATTATAGAAACAAAGCACAATTTCAGTTACGAAAAAATAAGCAGACTCAAAAAATTGAAGCTGGTTTATACGAAGCAAACTCTCATCAGTTAGTCCCTATAACAGACTGCTTGGTTCAAGAACCTCGAACACAAAAAGTAATGAATACTGTTGTTCAACTATTGAATAAATTTGATGCACCCATCTATGATGAACGGACAAACAGTGGAATCTTCCGCACAATCATGGTTAGAATCGGTGTCAAAACTGGGGAGTTACAAGTTGTTTTTATTACTCGCAGTAAAAAATTCCCGCAAAAAAATGCAATGATCCGTGAGATCAATGAACGACTGCCCGAAGTTGTTTCAATCATGCAAAATGTCCAGGCACAAAAAACGTCTCTCGTGATGGGGGATGAAACGATCCACTTATGGGGAAAAGAAGCCATTGAAGAACAAATCAATGAAGTGACTTTCGATCTTTCTCCTCGTGCCTTCTTTCAACTCAATCCTCAGCAGACCGAATTGCTTTATGGCGAAGGAATTAAAGCATTAGATGTCCAGCCTAATGAAACGATCGTGGATGCTTATTGCGGAGTTGGGACGATCGGCTTAAGTGTAGCAAAACAAGCCAAAGAAGTACGGGGAATGGATACCGTTCCTCAAGCAATCGCTGATGCAAAAAAAAATGCGGAAAGATTAGGATATCACAACACTCGATATGAAGTCGGGACAGCAGAGCAAGTTCTGCCTAAATGGTTGAATGAAGGTTTTCAACCTGATGGTATCATCGTAGATCCACCACGTACGGGTTTGGATAACGCATTGATCCAATCATTATTGAAATACCCTCCAAAAAAACTTGTTTATATTTCCTGTAATGTTTCTACACTTGCCAGAGATCTGGTTGATTTAAGTAAAAAGTTCAAGATTGAATATTTACAGTCTGTCGACATGTTTCCTCAGACTGCACGTTGTGAAGTTGTCGTGAAGATGACGAGACTCGCTGACTAAATGAAAGAGGTTGTGAAAAAGTCTGCCCTGTATCAAGTAATAAGAACAGCCAAACAAAAATAGCTCTTCATGTTTTATGAATACTGTACTTGTGACCGAAGAGTTAACAGGAGGGCACTATTTATTTAAAAAAAGGGTTGTGACATAGTTTTTGTCACAGCCCTTTTTGATTATTATTGGATATTCACGTCTATCACTTGATAAAATGCATTTGTCGTATCGCTGATATTCCATACTGCTAAAATCACATTATATCCTTTTCGATCCTGCGGAAGTGTGATCGTTTGGTTGACTGTTTTTGGTGGAACAGTTGCTTTGTCGTCTATTTTTGTGATCAATTCAAAATCACTAAATTTCAAAGGTTGATTAGGATTCCAAGTTGGTTTGGTAATGTAGTAATCCCAAGTACTTGTCCGATGTTGTGCTGTTAAATTCCAAGTAATATTTAATGTTCCTGGATTAACCATGTTTTTATGCCATCTGTTAGATGTCTGTTCATCTAAAGGCTCAAAGCCGCTGACTCCTGCACTAGCAATTTTTCCATCAATGAATGTATTTTTGGTAGCTTCGATACTTTGCGGTTCCCATTGTGCTCTTCCGACATTTTGATTTAAGTTTCCTGCTGCTGATGTTCCTAGGTATGCACGGCTTCCTGGAGAAGTAATATAACCATGCGCAAAACCTGGAATGCTAAAACCGAACAACCCTAAACTAACTAACCCAATAAACAATAACGTACTAATCTTTTTCATGTAGAAACCTCCTTCATTTGATAACCACATTGTAAACGCTTTATTTCATTAACACAAACATTATGCTTTTATAATTTTATGTTGAAATAAAAAAGGTGAAAAAAGTAAGATGGAGATTATAACAGAAGTAGACGAGAAAAGTACAAATAGAAAACATGAGAATTAAATCATATGATCTTTTTCAAAAACATCATTCATATAAACAAATGTTCAACTTTTTAATAACAACAATCATCAATTTTTTTCTTACTTCACAAACTAAATACAGGTCTTGCTGTGAGCCTTCATGGTAAACTAATATTATAGAAAGGAGTTAGTAAAATGAAGATGATAAAAGATATTCGTTTTTGGGTTTGTGTTATAGGAATTGTCATATTAGGCTTTTTATCAGGGCTGCTTAGCGGAAATCCCGGAGAATATTACTATTCTTTGCAACTTCCACCATTTGCACCACCTAGCTGGATATTTGGGCCGATGTGGACCTTACTGTATATATTGATGGGTATTTCTCTTTATTTGTTACTTAATCACAACAACAAAAAACAGCGAAACAATCTTGTCGGTCTTTTTGTGATTCAGTTCATTTTTAATTTTATATGGTCTGCTCTATTTTTTAATTTAAGAAATATTTTCATTGCAGCAATCGATATTACACTTTTAGTTATTTTCTTGTCAGTGCTTATGTATCAGTTGTGGCTGCATCATCGCCTGGCAATGTGGCTCATGATTCCTTATTATTTATGGGTACTATTCGCAACTCTATTGAATTATTCAATTTATTTTTTAAACTAAGCGCTAAAAAGAGACGTCCTGTAATTTAACACATAGAAAAAGTGCCACCTAAGTTAGATTTTTTGTCTAATTTAGGTGGCACTCTTTATTAACCAAACTATTTTTTCTAGTACCCACTTGTTGTTCCATACTCATTATTCTGGTCATAACCATAACCATTTTGTTCCTGTCCAGCGTAAGGATCATAACTTTGAGTATCTTGACTTGGTGTATAGTACTGACTTGTATCTTCTGTTTGCTGATAATAGGTATTCGGATCTTGGTACTGATCATATGTGTTTTCTGAATAGGAAGAATAATCGGTGTACCCTTCACTATTCGATCCATCACCGTTTGTCGAATCGCCATCTTCCGAATCATCAAAGAACATCATTGAAGCATTCTCATTTTTCAAATTAGGTAATGTATCGCTTGTTTTTATATTTAATTGTTTCTTCAGTTCATTTTGGATCGAAAGAAGATCATTTTTTCCTAAAATTTGATAGTAGATATCATTGATCATTTGTCCTTCGCCTTGCAACTGGTCTTGTTTGATTGTTTCAAACGCCGGGGTGTAGTTCGTCGCTACATCAAGCATGTCATCCCAATCTAAGTCCGTCGTCACATTGTTCTCAACTGCTTTTAAAATTTTTCTATAATTGCTTACGCCATCTAAACTTAAAACTTTATTGACGATTTTCGTCACTACTTCCCGCTGACGACGTTGTCGACCGATATCGCCTTCTGGATCTTCGTGTCGCATTCGAGAATAGGCTAAACCTTTTTCTCCATTCAATGTTTGTTCACCTACTGGTACATGGACACCATCCAAAGTAAAGTCAATTTTATTATTCACTTTGATGCCACCGACCGCATTGATCAAATCTTCCATGCCATCCAAATTGATCGTTACATAATGATCAATAGGAATATCGAGCAGTTGCTCAATTGAATCCATGGCCATTTCGACACCACCAAATGCATAGGCATGATTTAATTTATCTACCGTTCCATAACCTACGATATTCGTATAAATATCTCGGTCCAAACTGATGATCGTTGATTTTTTTTGTTTCGGATTAACTGTTACTACCATCATCGTATCAGAACGTCCTTGTTCCGTTCTTCCTAATCCACCGGTATCTAAACCTAATAGCAAAACCGAAAAAGGTTCTTTGTCATCAATGCTTACTCTCTCAGAACGTTTGGAGGATATTCGATTAGAGTTTTTAGAAATTTTGTTTACTGTTTGGCTCGCTTCTCCCATAAATCTGATTCCGTATGCTGATAATCCGGCAATCAGCAAAACGAATACCCCTAACAAGGTTAATAGAACTTTTTGCCATCGCTTCATAATACACCTCTGTTTCACATTTTCTAAAATATTGTCTCATATAACTGTTCAATCAGCAAATTCACTTTTTAATCATAAGAAAACTTTAAAAAACATTTTTGTGTAACGATTATTATTTTTTAAAATTTCTCAAAATTCTTAACTATCATACCATACCGTGAAAAAGATCGAAAGACCGAATACACGCAGTTCGCAATCGTTTTATCTTTTTTTATGTATTTTTTCCAGAAAAAGCGAACAACAAGGTATTTTCCAAATAATCGTGCAGTAAAATGATCGCACATACCTTTCTCATCTTTTTAACAGTCTTTGCCTACCGTTCAGATTATCATTCGATTTCACGAAAATTTCTTCCTATGACTGTTCCTTTTGTTAAACCCATCTTCTATTCGTTTTATTTCCAGCTCACTGCATGGCTATTAAAATAACTCGAACTAGTGATTGCATTACCATCATCTTTTAATGGATAAATATGCTCCTCTTCAAAGTAAAACGATTTTCTTTTAAAGTAATAGAATTGACATGGTAATGAGTATGTATACTAGTGGTTTCACAAATGGTCTTTTATTCAACATCCAAAAAACTGAAATTTCTTTAAAATCCATTACTAACGAAGAAAATGTTCCTTGCTTGATAATTAGTTAGGACATGTCAAGTGAACAAATGCATTTACTTAGCCAAAAAATCTAAAAACTTCATAAATAGACAAAAAGACACGACTCTCTAAGAAGTCGTGTCTTTATTCAACAAATTATTATAATTTAGTCACTTCAGCAGCTTGAGGTCCGCGTGCACCTTCAACAATCGTGAATTCTACTTCTTGACCTTCTTCTAGGCTCTTGAAGCCGTCTCCTTGAATTGCTGAGAAATGAACAAATACGTCATCTCCGCCGTCTACTGTAATAAACCCAAATCCTTTTTCATTGTTGAACCATTTAACCGTTCCGTGTTCCATAAATGTATAGCCTCCAAAAAAGTTCTTGCAAGTAACCTTGCAAGAACATTATACCCAATTTAGAAAACGCTAGCAAGCTTTCGCTCTTTTATTTTCCAAATTATTTTTAAGACTGATATGACGGAGGAAATGGTTATTTTGCTGCTTCGAAACGTTTGTTTACTTCATCCCAATTAATAACATTCCAGAATGCTGCAATATAATCTGGTCGGACATTTTTATATTTCAAATAATAAGCATGTTCCCAAACGTCCAAACCTAGAATTGGTGTCTTTCCTTCCATCAATGGAGAATCTTGATTTGCAGTAGAGGTAATAGCTAATTTTCCATTTTCCATTACAAGCCAAGCCCATCCAGAACCAAATCGTCCAGCGGCTGCTTTTTTGAATTCTTCTTTAAAAGAAGAAAAATCACCAAAAGCTTCATTAATCGCTTCTTTTATTTCTCCTGTAGGTTCGCCACCAGCATTTGGTGCCATGATTTCCCAGAAAAATGAATGGTTAGCATGTCCGCCACCATTGTTACGTACAGCTGTCTTGATATCTGTTGGAATAGCGTCCATATCAGATAATAATTCTTCTATTGTTTTTTCGCCTAATTCTGGGTATTTCTCAATTGCTGCATTTAAATTCGTCACATAAGTATTGTGATGCTTATCATGATGCAGATGCATCGTTTCTTCGTCAATATAAGGTTCCAATGCGTCATATGCATAAGGTAGATCTGGTAATGTGTAAGTCATAAAAAAATTCCTCCTCAATGTTTTCTTAATAATGTCTACATTACAAAGAGTAACAAAGAGAAGGAAATTCTTCAATTGTTATGCCTAGTCGTCTTTTTCACTTTGACCTACTTCTTCTTCAAAAACCTCAGTTTCTTTAAAAATAAACAACTTGCTGAAAATATAGTTCGCTAGGATAACAATAATTTGAGTGATGATTTTCGCCACATACTCATTGCTGTTCATAACATTGATCAACAATACCATTGCCCCCATGTCCAATCCGTAAGAAAGGATACGGTAGAAGAAGAACTTACCGCATTCAATAAGTGCATGTGTAAAATTCGGTGATTTTGAATGGAATACCCAAAGTTTGTTCGTTACAAAAGCAAACAATACAGAACAAAACCACGAAATAGAATTGGATAAGGCCATACTTAAATCAAAATATTGGCGTGCGAGAGCAAAACTAACAAAATTTACAATCGTAGCCAAACCACCAAAAAAGAGATAGACTAGTATCTCCCAATATCCTTTTGCTTCTAAATATCCTTTTAACTGTCGATACTGCTTCATGAGCCAACCTACCTTATTAAAAATTCTTATTTATCATACTCTATATTTCAATAACTTTCATCTTTATTTAAAAAAATTAATTTTTTTGATCCTTTGCCTTTGTCTCTGCTTGGATCGTCACATGTGTAATACCATATTTTAATTTTAATAAAGAAATTATACGAGGATATATCTTTTCAATCTCGCTTAGTAGCTGATCTTCAAAATCAATATGTCCGTCGAAAATAATTATCTTTTCGCTATACTGCCAAATATGGACATGATGAACATCCTTTACCCCATCGATTGCTTCAATTTCTTGTTCCATTTTTTCATAGTCGATAGCAGGTGCACTTTGTATCAAAATAGCGGCAGCTTTTTTGATCACCATTATCGCTTCTATCAATATATATCGAAATGATCAGTGTAATAACTGGATCGATCCAGTAGATATCGAAAAAACGGATCAAAATTGCTCCGATAATCACACTTACCGAAGACAGTGTATCACTTAACAAATGCAAATAACTAGATTTTATATTCAAACTTTCATCTGCTTCTTGTCGTAATAATAATACTGAGAACAAATTCGCGAGCAATCCAATAACTGCTACTGTTAGCATCAAATGACTATTTATCTTTTCTGGTGAAGTGAACCGCTTGAATGCTTCAACGGTTAAAAACAAGGATAATATGATCAATATGAATGAGTTGATGAAAGCACTCAATATTTCTAAACGCTGGTAGCCATACGTACGTTTTTTATTTGCTTCTTTTCGGGCCATTTTTTGTGCCCCGTAAGAAAAAATAATTGCCAATGTATCACTAAGGTTATGGAAAGTATCTGAAACAAGAGACAAACTCCCTGACATAATCCCTCCAATAAATTCTGATAAAGTGATCACCGCATTCAAAACCACTACTCCAAATAGTTTTTTTGATGATCTCTGTGGCTGTGTAGGCACTATTCCTTCCTCCATTTTATTTATATTGGATAGTCTTTAGACAAGAATAACATTTTTTTGATATTTCACCAATCATTCAGCTGTTTCCCTAAAGCACTTGTATTTCACTTGATACTTCGCTAGAATTGCAAGTGATGACACTACTAGATGAGGAGTACTTATGACAACAAAACAATTAATTATCAGTTCCTTTATACGATTCAAAGACCTAAAGGAGGCGAGAAATGTCCCATTTTGGAAAGCCATTGTCTATCTTTTAGTTTTGAGTATAATTATGGCTTTGCCAATCTCTTTTCAAGTTTTTCAAGTCTTAAACAACATTCAATTGGATGGGCAAAAGATTGCTACTCGCATTCCTGATTTTACAATCCAAAACGGGCAGCTTCAAACCGAAGAAAAAGAAGGATTCATTTACCAAACAAACTCCATTATCTTCACATTTGATCCAGAGGGAAAACGAACAGAACAGGACATCTCTACTGATTTGATGGGGAATTTTGTTAGTGTCGGGATGTTAAAAAACAAACTTATCATAGCTCTTCCTAATACAGGCACGACTTCTGCTTTGTTGAACAATAACCAATTAGAACTTCCCTACACCAATGAATCTTTAAAAAACTTAACAGGTAAGCAGCTCCGTTCTTTTTTAAGTAAAGCATCTATACCACTTTGGATAAAAGTCCTGACATTTATATTTTCTATTTATCCTAGTTTTCTGAATCTGCTGATCACTTTGCTATTTACCAACATTGCTGCTTTTCTCTATGCACGCTTTCGACTAACAAAAGCTACTTTTCTTGATTGTTTAAAAACATTGATCTATTCAATTTCATTGCCTACTATAATTGCAACAATCTTGATGGTCTTTCTTCCTTCTTTTGACACAAGCGCCTTCATTGCTTTTGCAGGAATCTTTATTTTTGCTCAAGCTGTCAAAGGATGGGCAAAAATATCGATCAATTAAGAAATAAAGACAACTCGTTATTTCTACTTCAATAGACCCTTTTAGAGGTTGTGACATTTTTTTTGTCACAGCCCCTTTTTTATTTGAAAAATATTTCTTTCTCAAAAAACAAGCAAGGCGCTTCAAAGTTCTTCTTGTATGCGCTACACTTAGAGTAAAGAAAGGCGGGAAATTAACTATGTCAGAAAGAATCATTTATGCAGATCGTCCATTTCGTGATGAATTTATCGAAGAAATCCATACTATAGCGCCTGGTTATATCTTTAAAACAGAATTACAACCAGAGGATCTACAAAATGTAGAGATCAGTTTGGGCTGGAACTCAGACTACCAAGAAAAACTATTAGCCTCTTCTACCTTGAAATGGGTCCAATCTATCTCAGCTGGTGTTGATCAGCTACCCCTTGAGACTTTTTCAAAGAAACATATTTTACTTTCAAATGGTAGTGGCATCCACAGTGAATCGATTACGGAGCATGTCTTAGGAATCATCCTTGGGTATTCTCGTGGTCTTTTTCAAGCACAAAAGGCACAGAGTGACATGAAATGGTTAGGTTCATCGGTCCATTACCAATCTATCCAAGGAAAAAAAATACTAATCATTGGAACTGGCCATATTGGAAAAATGATTGCAAAAAAATGCAAAGCATTAGACATGAACTGCTATGGAATCAATACATCCGGTCATCCAGCAGAAGGAATGGAAAAGACTTTTTCTTTAAATCAACTAACGGAAGTTCTTCCTGAAGTAGATTTCGTAGTCAATATCTTACCTCTAACGGAGGAAACAACTGGGCTCTTTGATCAGCATATGTTTGAACACTTTGATCCAAAATCTGTATTCATCAATGTTGGCCGTGGTGCTTCTGTTAAGACACAAGATCTGGTGCAGGCTTTAAATAACCAGCAACTTTCCTTTGCAGCATTAGACGTTTTTGAGGAAGAGCCTCTTCCACAAGATCATCCTCTTTGGAAAATGGACAATGTACTGATTACTTCCCACATTGCAGGTTTGACACCTGATTTTCAAAAGAAATTAATGGCTATTTTTTTAACCAATCTGAAAAGCTACTTTGCCACCCATGAGCTTCAAACCAATCAAGTAAAATTGTCTGCAGGATATTAATAGCTGAAAACAATATTTTCAAAAGAAAAAAGAGAAGGTGACAAAACTTGTGTCACCCTCTCTTTTTTTATTGTTTTTTAAAGTGATAGGTTGGCTCCTCCAGGTTGGGATCATAATCAACAAGTAAATCATATCCTTTAAAGAACCATTCATCTGCTTCCTCGATAAAAAAAAGTGTCCCATCCATTTCCACTTTCTTTACAGGATGTTCTGGCTGTTCAACTGACATTCCAATCGAAAAACCATCATGAACCTCTGTTTTGCCGTAGACTTTTCCAAAAAAACGTATTCCGTAAGTTTCTGGCAGATCAATTTCTGAGTCAAACCACTTTTGTGCTTTTGGCGTTACCGTTAATTCCATCCCAACAACCTACTTTCTCTTTTCTTTCTATTGATTCATCTTATCGTCTAGAATATCCACATCGCCTGTCTCTCCAATCACCAGTAGATTATCATTTTCGCGAACATATTCATCTGCTGCAGGAGAAGCGATAACCGTTTGATCTACTCTTCGTATGGCGACTACTGTTAAGTCAAAACGTTGCCTGAAATTTAATTCAGCTAATGTTTTGTTGAAAAATTTAGGATTGGAGACTCGGATTTCTGCTAAAGAATATTTATCTGACAGCTCTAAGTAGTCTAGAATATTCTTTGATACTAAGTTATGTGCAATCCGTATCCCCATGTCTCGCTCAGGGTGTACGACACGATCTGCTCCGATCTTCTCTAGTACACGGGCATGGTACTCATTTTGGGCTTTTGCTAAAATATTCGGTACGCCCATTTCCTTTACCATCAGAGTAACTAAGATACTGGCTTGGATATCTTCTCCAATAGCGACAATTACATGATCGAAATTTCTTATACCTAATGAACGAAGTGTCATCTCATCCTGTGCATTTGCCACAACAGCATGAGTGGCTATATTCATATATTCATTGACTCGATCTTCATTACTGTCAATAGCCAGTACTTCTTGTCCAGCTTCGATCAGTGTACGGCAGATGCTTCCGCCAAATCGTCCAAGGCCTACAATTGCAAAATTTTGTTTCACCATTTTCCTCCTTTAGTATCTTCTTTTCTCAGTATAACAAAGCCTTTCCAAAAACAAAAGCAAGCATCATTATTGTAAAAAAGCCAAGAAAAATAATAGTTATTTTCTCAGCTTTTGATTATCCTCTTTATCATCGTTTTTATTTCACCAAACCATGTTTAAACGCATAGATAGCTGCTTGAGTTCGGTCTTCTACCTCTAACTTAGCTAATATATTCGACACATGCGTTTTGACTGTTTTCAGTGTGATAAACAATTCATCCGCGATTTCCTGATTACTTTTCCCTTCAGAAATCAGCATCAAAATTTCATTTTCTCGATTCGTTAATTCTTCATGCAATACTGGATCATTTCGCCGACTCATTTTTTCCATCATTTTTGTTGTCACTTCAGGTTCCAATACTCGCTCGCCGCGTTGCGTAGCCCTTATAGCATCAGCTATTTCATGTGCGGTAGACGTCTTCAACAAATATCCTGCTGCTCCTGCTTCAATTGCAGGATAAACTTTTTCATCATCAATAAAACTTGTGACGATAATGATTTTGGCTTTTGGCCAATCTTTTAAGATTGCTTTTGTTGATTCGATGCCATCCATTTCTTCCATGACTAGATCCATTAAAATGACATCCGGTCGAAGTGCCATCGCCTTTTCATAGCCTTGACGTCCATTTTCAGCTTCTCCAATCACTTCAATGTCTTCTTGGATAGATAAATAAGAAGAGACGCCTAAGCGTACCATTTCATGGTCATCTACTAATAAAACTTTTATCATCTTTATCTATGCCTCCTTCATCAAAGGGACCTTGATCTCCACGCTCGTACCTTGCCCTTTAAAACTAATGATTTTTACTGTTCCACCAATACCAGCTACTCGTTCTTTGATATTGTTCAATCCATAACTTCCCGTTTTGGTTTCATTCATATTAAATCCTGTCCCGTCGTCAATGATACGTAATAAAAGATTGTTATCTATTTTATGCAAATAGACTTCTAATTCATTAGCCTTAGCATGTCTTAATGTGTTTGATAACAATTCTTGAACGATTCGGAACAAGTGATCCTCAATGGAACTAGTTAATTTTACATCTTCTACATCCCATTTTAGCGAAATCTGGATTTTATTCTGCAATTCCTTCAATAACTGCTCAATGCCTTGTTTTAAACTTTTTTCTTCTAAATTGACTGGACGCAGATGAAGAAGCAGCGCACGCATCTCAGACTGGGAAGCGTTGATGATCTCTGCCACCATTTTCAACTGCTTACGGAACATTTCTGGTGTCTCACTTTTTTCTGCTTGCTCCGTCAATGCCGACATCATCATCATCGCTGCAAATAATTGCTGTGAAACTGAATCATGAAGCTCACGAGCTAATCGATGCCTTTCTAATTCTAAAATCTCTTCTTTGGTTTGTCCATCTACATATTGAGGACGGCTAGTCATAATCTGTAATTCACTGGATACTTCGATCATTTTTTCTTTTATTTTAGTAATTTCTATATCAATATCTTTGATGTACAGATCATCCGACGCGCTTGGGATCGGCTGATGCAAAAGTTTGGATTCATAATTGCCAGAAGAAAGTGCACGAAGCTTTTCTTCGATTTTCCCGTATTTTGCCTTTTGAATAAGTGATAACAATAGAAATACGATCAATCCTACACCTAATGAAATGGCCATCAAATGGAAGATAAGCGGAACGTATAATAAACGCGCACGCAGCAATTCTCCCCACCAATGACTTTGGTTACTGGCATAAAAATAAGTGAAAAGTGAAAATAGAATAATAAGGAAAGCCGCAATCCCCGAATAAACAGCTAGCATTGCTTTGGAAATTCTTCCCATCATATTCGTATCACCTCGACATCTCCAACCAAGGTATTGGTAATGATCTTCAATCTGCGAGGATTTTCATCATAATCACTGCTGCAGATTTTGATCTGTTCGTTTTTTAAGGAAAACTGCTCTTCTTCAAACAAGACATTTCCTACTAATGTCGCATGCTCTAATCGAATAGCCACTCCCAGGGGTACTAAGATCCGTGTTCTGCCTATCCCTTTTCTTACAATCACAATATTATCATCTTTTGGCAAAAGTGTATTGCCCAAATCGATGATAGTATCACCAGAAATGATGGCAATGTTGATATCATCCCATTCATAGACGTCGTTTCCAATACGTTGGTTACCAAATAATTGCTGTCTTTTACGCTCATTATTATGTGTTTTTAATTGCTCTGTTTGGACCATCATGATCTGTTTTTTTCGCCAAAAAGCATTTTTTGTCAAATCTATTCCTGAAATCTCTACACCTTTCAGTCCGATAAATAAAATGGCCAATACAACCATCATCCATAAAGCAGGACTGTTGACTAAGCTAAAAAAAATGACCAAGCTCCCTAAGATCAATTGAAAATTTTGAAATTTAGTACGAGGATATTTGCGCATAGCTAGATATATATTGAAAATACCGAATATTACTAAAAGCAAAAGTCCAGTATTGTTTACGATTTGCCAAACAGCAAATAACAGCAGCAGTGCTTCGACTACCACAAAAAAACGCCAAGAACTATTCATCGCTTTTTCTCCCTCCTGACACATTCTCATTTCATCATACCTATTTTTTTGACTGTTGGCTATAGGACTTTAGATGTAAGATCGTTCAGTGAAACCTGCAATACTCAAAGAGAAAAGATCTAGAGTGCGTCATCAGTAAGATGAACTCTCTAGATCTTTCAGTCAGACTACGCTTGTTCTACTTTGACGATTTTAACTAACATATCGCCACCTGGTGTAGCAATGGTTACTTCATCATTTTTACGTTTGCCAATCAATGCTTGCGCGATAGGAGAATCATTGGAAATCTTTCCAGAAAACGGGTCTGCTTCAGCACTTCCGACAATCGTGTACTCTTCTTCATCTCCATCAGGCAACTCGATGAACGTAACTGTTTTACCGATCGATACCTCATCTGCATCTACGCCGTCATTATCGATGATTTGTGCAAAACGGATCATATTTTCAATTGTTGTGATTCTTCCTTCAACAAATGCTTGTTCATCTTTAGCTGATTCGTATTCGGAGTTTTCGGAAAGATCTCCGAAACCGCGAGCGATTTTGATTCGTTCAATGATTTCTCCGCGTTTGACTGTTTTTAGTTCTTCTAATTCTTTTTCTAATTTTTCTTTACCTTCTAGAGTCATTGGATAAACTTTCTCTACCATGTGTAACGTCTCCTTTTTTCGATAAAATACCGCAAAAGGTAATCTTTTGAGGAATATAGTCCAAAAAAGATTACCACGCTTTTCTTAAAATGTAAATGTTTTTCTAAAAATGATCAATGACTAGCTCCTGTTTTTCTAAGAATTATTTACATATTTTTGCACTAGTTCCATATGTTCTTCATACGTTTTAGCGAAATAAACATTTCCAGTGCTCGTATCTGCTACGAAATAATAATAGTCATTTTCTGCTGGTTCTAATACTGCCTTGATTGCCTCTTCGCTTGGATTGTCAAAAGGACCAGGCCCATAGCCGGTATTGGTATACAAATTGTATGGTGAATCTACAGCTGTATCTTCATACGTCACCAATTCTTTATGTTCTCCTAATGCATATAAAACAGAGATATCTGACTGAAGTGGCATATTTGCCTTGATTCGGTTAAAGAAGACTTGTGCAATATTTTTACGATCATTTTCTTTTACGCCTTCTTTTTCAACTAGAGAAGCCAAAGTTAAAACTTCTTGTACAGTCAAATTTTTCTGTTTGATAGCTGAATAATAGTTTTGCATGACCGTATTTGTCTTGTTCACCATCTCAATCACAAGATCCTTAAGCGAAGTACTCGTGTAGTAATCATAAGTAGCTGGGAATAAGTAGCCTTCCAAACGGTATTTTGTGTTCTCAGCTTTAGAGGCACTTTCCAACAATTCTGGGAATTTTTGATACAACTCGTTAAAGAAAGTCTCATCATTTACTAAATCTAAAAATTCCTTCTTGTCTTTACCAGTTATCTTCGCTACCCGCTCAGCAATCTGATCGATGTCGTAGCCTTCTGGAATGGCAATTTTCCCATCTGCAACTTTTGTTGGCTCAGATGTACCGCCTTCTTGCAACTGCTTGCCAATCTCATCAAGAGTCATATTAGGCGCTAACTGATAATAACCAGCTTGAAAGCCAGTTAAGTTTTTAAATTTTGTATAATAATTGAAAACAATCCCACTTTTAATAATATTGTCTTTCTCCAAAATCTCGCCAATCTGCTTATTAGAAGAGCCGCTTGGGATTTCCACTTGGACTAATTGGTCGTCCGATTTATCTAAAGGCTTCAACCCGCTATCTACATAACGATATACGGTAAACCCGAGAAATCCGCCAATAATCAATAATGTAAGAGCGATCACTAAAATGATCTTCCTCACGATCTTATCTTCTTTTTTACGCAGATTTCTCCGCTTGTCGATTATATCTGCTGTAGCTGCCTTACTGGCTTCTTTTTTGTCTTTGCTTGGGTGTTGTTTGTTTCCTGACAAAACAACTCCTCCTTACTATCATCTTCGTAACTCTGTTTATTATACATGAAATTTCTACTGCCGTGAATTATTTTACCAAATATTATGTCAAAATTGTAAGTGGCAAATGCTCTTTTTGAGGATTACAATGAAAAATAGTTAAAAATGGATAGAAAGGAATTAACATGGCAAAAGGAAAACATCAAAAAAAACAGCAGATCTCTCTTTCTTTTCTCGCAGTTTTGTTGCTGGCTGTCAGCTTCTTTTCAACAGGCATCATTACAGGATGGCAATTAACAAAACAACCTCAACCACAAATTTATAAAACGGAACCCGCACAACTTGCTTCCAATTTAACATCTAATGAGCAGATGCTTGCCAGCAAAATTGATCAATTACTGCAAAAATCAGATTATATCGGTTCGATTTATGTACGCAAAAATAATCGAGTGATATTAGAAAAAGGATATGGGTACGCAAATCTACGCATAAAAGAATCGAATTCTCCTTCTCTTTACTATCAAATCGGTTCGATCCAAAAAGCGATGACTGCTTTACTTATCCTAAAACAAATTCAATCTGGCAAGATAACTTTTGACACAAAGCTATCTGAATTTTATCCTCAGATTCCTGGAAGTCAGCAAATCTCAATCAAAAATATGCTTTACATGCGCTCTGGTCTTCATCGAACCGCTTCTCCAAAAAAACCTATGTCAGATAGTGAGATCATTCAGTTTGCCCTTCATCATTTGAAATTTACTGATTATGATACGTATCATTATGAACCATTAAATTATACATTGCTTACAGGGATATTGATCAAACTAACGAAACAGCCTTATGAAACTCTTTTAAAAAAAGAAATCATTCGGCCACTCCATCTAAAACATACAGATTTTTATGAAAATGTAAAAAATTCCCCTCAGCATGCTGTATCTTACCAAATGTCTGCAACTGACGATTATTCAAAAGCATTGGTCGAGCCTGAAACAGACATCCGAAATGAATTAGGCACAGGAAATATAAGTATGTCTGTTTATGACTTGAACAAATTCTTTACCAGTGTTCTGTCTGGCGATATTATACCAAAAGAACTACTTTTCTCATTGTGGCAAAATAATGGTGATAAACATCCTTATAGCGGCGGTGTTTACAGTGGAAATGATTATATCCTTGCTCAGGGAAATATCAATCGATTCCATGCAGTAGCGGCGATGAAAAAAGACACAAAAGATGCAATCGTCATGGAAAGTAATATCCAATCTGATAAAAACATCAAATTGCCGGCCACTGATTTAAGAAATCAGATTTACGAACTGATGGAAGGTGTTAATTTAAAAAGCTAAGTCGAAACAAAAAAACCAGCATCCTGCTGGTTTTTTGTTTTAATCGATTTCTGTCTTTAAATAACGTTCCATTCCGTTCAATATATCAAATTTGGGTTGATAACCTAAAGAACGGATCTTTGAAACATCCGCTAAAGAATCACGAATATCCCCTGAACGCTCCGCTTCATATTTAAGTGCTAGCTCTGTTCCTAGGATTTGATCAATTGAATGAATCAATTCAAGTAGCGTAGTGCTTTTTCCTGTACCGACATTGAATTGTTGCCCTAATGCTTTTTCTTCCTTAGCAACAAGTAAAAGTGCTTGTATAACATCTTCTATATAAACGAAGTCTCTAGATTGGCTACCATCACCAAATAAAGTAAATTCTGCTTTTTCTCCTGCCAATTGTTTTTTGTATCGGTCTACTAGAATCGAAATAACTCCGCTATATGGAGAGTTAGGATTTTGATTTGGACCATAAACGTTAAAAAATCGGACAGCACTAGTCGGAACATCATATAAATGACAGTAATCCAAAACATATTGTTCTGCTGCAAACTTATCGATGGCATATGGTGTTAAAGGACGGATGACCGATTCTTCTTTTTTTGGCAACGTTGGTTCATCGCCATAAACTGCAGCTGATGAACTAAATACCAATCGTTTTAAACCAGATTGATATTTTCGTGCCAATTCAAGCAATAAAAGCGCACTGTCAAAATTTACACGATGAGTTTCTAGAGGACGTTCTACAGAATCTGCCACACTAGCTACAGCAGCTAAATGAAAAATATAGGCAAACTGATACTCTTTCATGATTCTTTCCATCAATTGAGGATCTGATACATCCCCCTCAATGAAAATCACTTGTTTCTCCATATCCAAGTTTTCTTTTTTTCCCATTGACAAATCGTCGACTACTACGATTTTATTTTCTTTTCCTAAATAATTCGCTAGCGTTGAGCCGATAAAACCAGCTCCGCCAGTAATCAATATAGTATCCATCAAATTCACTCCAATTGCACATATTTATTTTCTATTAACTTAAATATCAAACTAATTATCGGCTTTCATTAGATGCCAAAATTCTTTAGCACTTTTTACCAAATTTTTTCTAATAATAAATATATATACTAAGAAACTAATTAAATAAACAACCATACTTAAGAACCCACCGTCGAATACTATGTTACCAATAATAAACAAGATTGTTAATACGGTTTCTAATATAATTTTACTTCCTACTTTTACATCTAAGTATTTGCATAAGAAAAATTCTGCAAGATTACATCTTAATGCTAAACTAAATAAAATTAGTCCTAC
Source organism: Enterococcus sp. E5-37 (assembly GCF_035726925.1). Classification (NCBI taxonomy): domain Bacteria; kingdom Bacillati; phylum Bacillota; class Bacilli; order Lactobacillales; family Enterococcaceae; genus Enterococcus; species Enterococcus sp. E5-37. The sequence continues at coordinate 117,220 of NZ_JAPMLG010000006.1, read as the reverse complement.
TGCAAGCATTATATTTCCAACTAAGAAAATAATAACTATAGCAAACAACAATGTTAATGATAAAGTAAGTATATTTACAAACAAAATTGTTTTTTCCTTACGTATTGTTTTTAAATAGGTATTTATCAATAAAGACATTCTTCCTTCGTAAATAACAATAGGAAATAGAATTCCCATATATTGAAGACTATCAGCATATTCTGGTAACCACATGCTTAAAATATATCTAGCTGGAACATAAAAAATTAAAAAACTATACGTAATTGGTACAAACAAGTCTCTTATTGTTTTAAATAACCATGGAAGTTTCTCTTTATTCGAACGACGTAGCAGTGGAAACATTACTATACCTATTGCATTAATAAACGTCAAAAACATATTAGAGATACTCAAAGTAAAAGATAGTTTACCAAAAATTTCAATTGTCCATCTTTGTTCTACAAAAAAACGAATTGAACCAATAATAAGCATACCTGCAATACTTGATAACATCAATTTACTACCAATATTGATATTATCAACAATTTCTCTTAAAACAGATTTAAATTTAAGTATATTTCTTTGCCAAACCATATCAGAAATTTGCATCATTCCCCATAAAGTGATGATTAGTTTTGAAATGATATCTAATATAATCAGCCAAAAAAAGTTTCGTCCGCCTATAAAAAAGTAAATTCCTATCATTATTACATATAAATATCTGTCGCCACGAGATAATTGAGCATACTCTTTTATTCTGTTTGTTGATTGTAATACATATAATATAAATGTTTTCATTATCGTAATAACAGAAACTACTGCTGTTAAAGTCAAAATCATTTTCTTATACGATGGAGGCATGAAGAACTGACTAAAGATAATAACACCTACAGATAATAGGGTCTCAAAAAGGCATAAATACCAAAACTGCGAGCCTAGATTATCTTTATCTAGATTTTCATATTCTTCACCGCCAATTTTTAAATAGATACCATCTATCCATCCTAAATGCAAAAAACCAACATAAGAAGAATAAAACACATACAGTTGCCAATAACTATATTCCCTTACTCCAAGCAATTTAGGCACAAATAAATTCAATAGTACGGAAATAGCTAATGTTATGAAATTTGCTCCAACCGTATAATATAAGTTACGAAAAACCATTTTTGCCTTCGTGTTCAAGTTTTATCACATCATCTTTCTAAAAAACTATAATCATTTATCTGAATCAAATCGTATAAAGTTGTTGATCCAATTCTTTAGAGTGTATTTTTCTAATATTTTATCTGGTACCGGAACATATGGGGTATTTAAAAATTGTTTTAGTTCAGATAAAGGTCGTTCTGTTAGTAAAAAACAATTCTGCTCATTATAGAAATCCTGATATTTTACCATATTATTATTGGTTATTAATTTTACTCCCAAAAAAATCGACTCAATAGGTCTAAGAGACAGTCCTGTTTGATTTTCTTGAACAATATCTAATATCGCTTTCGAATTTCCTTCATAGTTGATTACCTCTTGATAACTTAACGGCTTTTCGTATTGATAAGTTGAAGAAGAATTTCGACTGGAATCTACAATATAGATCATTGAATCTATACCTACTTCTTTGAAAAAAGTTTGAAGTTCTGTTAAATAAGTTAATCGTCCTTTATCTATTCCTATAAAGCACAAATCAGACTTATATTTTTTCTCATGTGAAACGACTTTTAAGCTACTAGTATCAATAAATTGATTATTATAATTTAAGTAAAACTGTTCAACGTCTTTTTTATCAAATGACCAGATTTCGCAATTTAGTCCATCAAAGAAGTCAATAGGTGTATCTACTGAAACAGGATTACTATACCAAATAATAATACGAACATGTGGATAATGTTTATTTACATACTTGATAACTGATTTTGAAAAAAAATGTGAATTTAGTATTAGTAATTCTATTCCATTTAATCTTTTTTTCCAGTCACCATATGCTATTCCGGAAAAAGTAGTATTAATATATCTGTCAAGATGATTTAAACACTTGACAAACATATTTCTTTTTTTAAAATAACTGTTTACGTCTATTCCAAGTTCAATTGCGTCTGTTGAATAAAGGACAGATTTTTTATCTAGGGTAATAATCATTATCTTGCTATAGTCTATCATTCTTATTCATCCTTACTTCGAATACAAATTAATTTAATTCATCTAGTTACTTTTCATAAAATTTATAGGGATGATGTGAAATTCTTTCTTCTTTTGGCGGGAGTTTCATGTAGTCCCCGTATCTCAGTTCCAAAAACTTTTTCCGATCTCTAATCGCTTTAAATTGATGTCCCTCAAATTCTACGTCGTCATAATGCTCAAACCATTCTATCGGAAAAACTCCCCATACTTCATTAATAAATTCCATGTACCCACAATACTTCGTCTGTTCAATCGGATACTTACGCACTAATTCTTCATATTTATTTTTCCAGAATGAGTAATTTCCTTTTTTCAACAGTCGACGGTACTTAGGATAATAAATCACCCTTTTAACCATTGCTTTAACTTTTGATCTAGATATAGCGTACGAATGGTTTAATGTAAACATCATGTTTGCACGATAGAGTTCACATAAATCGCCAAATTGTTTTCGTTCTTCTGGATTTTCTGGAAATCCGTCAAAGGGGAAAATATCTACAAAGACTCCTAAATCAGGATCTTCACTACTATAATATTGCTTCGTTACCGCTTTTGTATTAGGATCAACTAATTTTGCATAACAATATCTATAATTATCTCTCGTTTCAAAACTTAATAATTTATACGAATTATCATTTTTAAGAAGTTGGATTAATCGTTCATAATTAGGCCTGGTCAAAATAATATCCAAATCATCGTCCCAAGGAATATAACCCTGATGTCGCTCTGAACCAATTAAACTTCCATAAAACAATGAATACTCAATCTGATTTTCTCTACAAATTTGGTCTATATAAACAAGGATTTCTACGCTTATACGTTGGATATCTTTAATCTTTAATTCTCTCATTATTCTGATATACCTCCCTTATCTACCACAGGATGTTTTTTTGATATATATCCCAAATATAGCCAAAAGATGAGGCTTCCTAATTTATTTACTAATACTAGTTCTGTTAAAAACATAGCAGAAATCAAAATTGCAAGTACTGCCATGGTATTTAATACATACGAATCGTAGTCTTTTATAGTACGCATAAATAGTTGGCGCAATGTATTCCAAATCTTAATTCCAAGAAATACAAGTAGCGGTATAGTCCCTAACAGACCTGTTGTTGCTAATAAATAGAAGATAAAATTATGGGAAGTTTGTTTTTTTATTGCAATGAACGTATTCGGTAATTCTTTTTGAGCATAATTAACCAAATTACGAGGTGAACTCCCGACAAGCGGACTACTTTGGAAAATCTCAAACGAACTTTTCCATAAAGCAAAACGATTATTAGACACATCGTCCTTATTTACAACATCATCACGTTTTAAACTGATAGAATTTTGATCTTTATCCGGATTTTCAGACTTTCTAGGAACATATCTTGCTGTTATATTGATTAATTTAGGGGCAGCATATTTCCCTACTTCAGCAATTCCTAAAACAGCTCCAGTTCCAATAACCCCACAGATTACTGCCAATAATAATTTAGAAGCAATCGTCTTCCCAAATCGATTATAGACAATAAAGAAGATAGCAAAATAAGCACACAATACCAAAGCAATCTCTGCTGTTCTTGATCCAGACAAAATGATGTAAGCAAATTGAAGAAGGATCGTAACTATGCTATATATTTTTGACATTTTGTTTTTTTTCGTCATTAATAATTTTATAGCAAGAAAAACGACTGCTACAGAAATTGCACCGGCAAAATTAGGATCAGAAAAAATACCATACAAACGGTTTTCGACAAATCCTGCTCTAAACCCATTATAAAATTTATCAAAAGGTGCTACGTAAGAATAGTGCGTAAAGAACATTCCTAAAGAAATGATAACCAAAGTATTCCAAATACCTATAATTAATTTTTCGAATTTTGCAAGAAATTCAGAATCAATACTATCTCTTCCAATACGATAAACAACAAATAAATAAATAACCTGCCAAATGACTAGTTTAATGTTTTCAATTATCCCACTAGGTCCATTAAAGAACGTAGAACACAAAACAGCTAATATAAATCCTAATAAAAGATAATCTGTTTTGTAAATTTTTACGTCCTTAGATAACGCATCAATTATTAAAATGGCAAAGGCCCATATAGTTATCAACGAAAATAATGCTGTATCGATTTTTGAAGGTAAAAGACTATAAAAATTAATTAACCGAATGGTCAATGCGACTCCAAAGACAACTATAAAAATTTTTTTGCTTTTATCAGAAAAAAACTTTATTTTTTTTACATCCATTTTCCACTCACCTAACTATTTTTACTTTTGTATTTCTCATCTTCCAAAATTGCAAGCTTCTTATACAATCTCACATTCAACTGCAATACAGTTGCAGCTATTTTTCTATTTCTAGTGAAATATTGATTTTTTAAGATGAAGAAGTAATTGCTCCTTAAAAAGTTTAATATTTCTTTGGTTCCTTTATAGTTACGTTCTCGATTACTAATTACAATCTTATCTAAAACGATAAAATGCGCCCAACAGGTTCTAGTATGTGCAACTGAAGATAATTCAGGATGGCGTTCTTTAATCCAGATTTCATTTTCTTTCCAAACATTGATTGTATCAAGATCTTTCTCACCAAAGCGACTACTTGTAATGCTGTTTTCCCGATGAAAATAATAATACTTCTGCTGAGTATCAATAACTACTTTTTCTGTTTTATCTAATACAGGAAGGATAACAGCAGCATCTTCCGTGATAACACCTTCAGGATAGCGGATAGTATCAAAAATCTCTTTTTTATATAGTTTATTCCAAGCCTGGACAGAAACAACTTTTGCTTCTAGAATCATTTTCATCGCTTCTATTTTCGATAAAACCATATATTGCGTCTTTAGAATTTTAGGTTCTCTATTTGCATATAAATCATATACGCCACAAATAGAAAGATCTGCTTGTTCTTTGACAATGTTGTCGTACAAAAGTTCATACATATCTTTTTCGATATAATCATCACTGTCAACAAAACCTAAATACTTTCCTCGTGCCACATCAATCCCGGCATTTCTTGCACTACTTAATCCGCCATTTTTTTTATGGATAACACGGACACGACTGTCTTTCGATGCATATTCATCACATATTTTACCGCTGTTGTCAGGAGAACCGTCATCTACTAATATCACTTCGAAATCAGTAAATGTTTGTGCTAAGATTGAATCTACACATTTTCTTAAATAAGGTTCTACTTTATAGACAGGAACAATAATACTAATCTCACACATTTTGCTTCTCACCTTTAACTAATTCTACTGTGTGTATCAATGATTCTTTCAATTCAAATATTGGATACCAACCATTTTCTTTGATTTTCTTGTTATCAAGTATCGCTGTGCTAGCTTTTGAGAAACCTTTTTGTTCAATCTCATCCGGCAATTCAAAAATTACTTGTTTGCCGCTGATATCAGCTAGCTGTTGGGCTAATTCTTTTAGTCGTAAATCAAAGTTTTCTGAAGAAACGTTGTACGCCTCTCCTTTTTCTCCTTCAAGCAGTAAATGAAGAATAGCAGAAACAGCATCTCCAACATATACATACGAAAAATATTGGTTTCCTTCACTTTTTAAAACAATATCTTTTTGTTCGACTGCATTTAAAATAAATTGTGAGGATGCTTTCGTATCAGATAAAAGCATCGTCGGACCAAACGTACGGCAAAGCCGTGGAATCACGATGTCGAGGTCGTGTTTTGCGATGTAGGCTTGGCATAATGATTCACTGACTCTTTTTCCTTCAGGGTACCCTGCTCTCAGTGTATTACAATCGATGTATCCACAGTAATCTTCTGTGAATTTTTCTATATCGCCTCGATTTTCGCCATAGATTTCTACTGTTGATAAAAATAATACTCTCTCAGGCTGGGTTACTACTGCATGTTTCAATACTTGCTCTGTACCTGCAAGATTAGTCATGATCGTACCAATTGGATCAGTTGCGTAAGCCTTAGGGTGTGTGTTACTTGCACCGTGTATCAAATAGTCAGCTTGAATCTCTTTTGATAAAGGTTCTGTGACGTCACCTTCAACAATTTCGAAAGTATCTAATTCAAGATAACTGGTAAACCTTTTTTCAAGCTTCTGACGGTTTCTGCCCATTGCATAAACTTTGATTTTGATGCCTAGTTGTTCATTAGCAGCCATCAACGTATCAATCAAAAAAGAGCCGATCATTCCAGAAGCACCAATCATCAGAACGGATTTTCCATGTAGCTGTTTTATTTTTGGTGTATGATTGATTACTTTTGCCAAATCTTCTTGGTACATTGGTTGTTTAATCAACGCCATCATCTTTCACCTAGTCTTTCATTTTTAAATATGCTTTGAACAATTCTAGATCATCTGTTGTTGTCAATTTGATATTTTTATCAGAACCAGCAGCAAAATATAAAGTTTCTCCCAAATCTACCATCATGGTATTCGTATAAGAAGAATCAGTCATACCGATGTCTTCTTTCACTGCCCGGTCATATGCTGCCCGTAGTTTTCCGTATTGATAAGCTTGTGGAGTTGAGACACGCCTCAATGTGTTACGATCGACATACTGTTCCGTCGTTTCTTCTGTTTTCTTGATAAAAATTTGTTCGTTGTAAGGTAGAGAGGTTACACCGTTACCAAATTCTTTACATTTAACGATTACATCTGACAATACCAGTTCGTCTACTAGTGGACGGATTCCATCATGGATGATGATCGTATCATCATCTTCAGAATAGTCTTTCAAAAACTGAACACCATTATTGATCGACTCTTGTCCTTTTGATCCACCTGTAATGACCCATTTGACTTTGCTAATATTGAATTCTTTGATATACGCCCACATCGTTTCTTCCCAACCAGATTTGCAAACGACTAAAATCCGGTCAACTTGAGGATGGTGTTGAAATGATTCCAATGTATAAATAATAATAGGTTTTCCTTCAATTGTAATGAACTGTTTTGGGATATCTTGTCCCATACGTTTACCGACACCGCCGGCAATAATAATAGCTGTAATCATTTTTTTTCTGCTCCTTTAGTTAAATAATATTTTCCTTTGTACATTTTGTATGAATGTTCTGGGTCAATATAAACTGCTTCATGATGAGAAACCTGATCTTTTTCAGGCGGAAGCTGCATATAGTCACCAAAAACTTGACTTAAATAATTATCATAACCAACTGGTACTGGCATCTCTGTATCTTCGAATGGCACCCACACAGCAGATTCAAAGTCTTTTGCAGGATAAACATTCCCCATATATCGAGGTCCGACACAAAGTTCTGTAACGAAATTCGTTGGATTATGATTGTATTTGGTCATCTGCTTTTCAGCATATCTCCATATTTTATACTTCGTTTTTGCAGGTACACTATTTAACAATAGCTTTCCAGCTAATTCCATCGCTTTCCCATGGTTTTGCGGTACTTGCTGACTTCGATAAATCGCATAGATCATTGCCCATATCTTTTGCTTTTTCCGTTCAGTTTGCTTTTCAGGTGCAGTATCTAACGGAAAAATATCTAATTGGATACCATGAGGGATATCTAAATCTTCCTGATACGTTTTGATAAAGGTCGTTTGAACATTACGGATAGTTGTAAAGGAGTTTCGATCATGATTCGTCAGAGCTGGTCTTAATAAAACAAATTTATCTTTTTGTGGACCGGTTTCCCATAATTCAGCTAATCGATCATAATCCCTTCTAGGCATAAAAAAATCTAAATCATCATCCCATGGGATAAAACCTTTATGCCGGATTGCTCCGATTGCGCCGCCACCACAAAAATAACACAACAAATCGTGACTTTTACAAAAATCTACAAAGTATTGTGCCATTTCGAGATTTACTTTTTGAACTTTTTTTAATTCAGGATCTGTACTGTACATTATAGTTGCCTCAACCATTCTTTTATTAATCTTCCCTATTTTCTCATAAATAGAGGTGGTTTTCAATCTTATGCAAATGGTTCTTTCTTTACTGACTGAAAACTGATAGATAAATAGCTATTTTTTATTTTTAAAAGGGTTGTGACAAAAGACAGTCACAACCCCTTATTCCGACTTTTTTAATAAACTCTCTTCAACAATGCCATGATGCTTGGCATTTTCACTTCCACAAAGCTGCCAGCTTTCACCGCAGATAATAAGAGAGGAGCTGGCAAATTATACAGCCATTTTGTTACTTTTTTCGCGCTAGAATCAGTCAATGCAATCTTTTTAGCTTCTTGGATGGCTGGATCATTCAAAATATGCATGGCTTCTTCTCTTTTTTCTTTAGCAGTTCGCTCAGAATTCTCATAAATAGAAAAAATCACAGAGGTTGTTCCTTTTAATAGAAGAGAAGCCATACCTGATTTATCTTTATCACTTGTCACCACATTTGCCAATTCATAAAATTCTTTAAAGGTTTCAAATTTATTGGGTTTGTATTGGTTGGTTATCCCTTTTCCACCTTCAAAGTGATAGATATACTCGATTCTTGGATTCATTATTACTTGCTGACAATGTTCATAATAGTTCAAATTGAAGATACGGTCTTCACAACTGCTGTAATTTTTGAATAGAATCTGTTTTTCCATCAAGATTTCCCTCTTGTAACATTTGTTCCAAACTACATACATCAGCTGTTGATTCATCAGTTGATACATATCATCCACGAACTGTTTATGATCTGTATATTGATATTCTGGAACAAGATAGTCCTTTTCCGAAATGATTTCTTCCCCGCTTAACGTACGGAATGTAAAAGAACTGATAAGCAAATCTGCTTCAGGATGCTGTTCAAATAACTGCTGATAATCTGCCAAAATTTCTTTGACTGGCTCATCGTCTGCATCGAAAAATAATACATATTTTCCTGTAGATTGCTTGATGCCTTCATTCCGAGCAAGTCCAGGGCCTTGGTTTTCGGTTGTAAAAAGTTGAAAATGACTATCTCCTTGGATAGCTGATTGAATCAGCTTTTCTGTTTTGTCCGTTGAACCGTCATTGACCAAAATCACTTCATATTCTTCGAATGCCAGATTTTTTAAAACTTCTATTGTATGAGCAATCGTGTCTTCTGCATTATAAATCGGAATAATTATACTAAATATCGGATGGCTCATTTCATTTCTTTCCTCCAGCCTAGCGATAAATTTTCTCTTGTGAAAAGTCGATTTCTGCTAATGAACTAATATTTTCATCTTCATCTAGTCCTTGAGATGACATCTTATCAAATAAGATTTTGATTGTTTGAAGTAAGATCTTCAAATCTAATAGTAATGAATATTTTTTGATATACAACAAATCAAAACGTAGTTTGCTGTTATAATCTGATACATATTTTCCATATACTTGTGCATATCCGGTAATTCCCGCACGTACATTGTGTCTTAGATAATAATAAGGATTTTCTTCATTGAACTGATCAACGAAAAATGGTCTTTCTGGCCTTGGACCGACAATCGACATATCGCCTTTCAATACATTAAAGATTTGAGGTAATTCGTCAAAACGTACGGCACGGATAAATTTACCTACTGGTGTCACACGTGCATCGTTACTTTTAGCCAAGACTGGTCCTGATTTTGCTTCAGCTGTCGCACTCATGGAACGGAATTTATAGATTGAAAATTCCTTTTGATTTTTCGTAATACGTACTTGTTTATAGATGATTGGTCCAGGTGAAGTTGTTTTTACCAAAATCGCTGTGATTAGCATAAAAGGTGAGGCGAGGATCAGTAAAATAAGCGAAACGATGATGTCAAAGAGACGCTTAAATAGTTCGTATTCTGGTTGGATTCTGAAACCAGAAGCTTCAATGATGCTTTCATCTTCAAAATTCATAATATTCGGATTTATCATTGTCAGATTCTCAAAAGTCGTATTTAAAAATAACTTTTTCTCTTTTTTAGTCACTAATTGATAAATGTTGATTTTTTCATCTTCTGGGATTTTAGAAGCCAAATAGACGATATCCATATCATCGATCAATTTTTTTGTGTTTTCGTAATAATTATCGATTGCCACTGCCTCAACCTTATGTTTATTGTTTTTCTTAGATTGAAAATTTTGGATAGCTGGTGCGACATCTTTCTCCAAACCTACGATAAGGACTTTCTTATCACGACTGACTCTTAAGTACAGTTTGTAAACAACTATCCGGTAAACACTAAGTAATATCGTACCTAGGATAAACGAGATCAAAATGACGCCACGCGGAAATGCAAACCATCGGCCAGCAAAAGTAACTACCATGATCCCCAATGCCATTAGTACTTGTCCAATAACAGTAATGAAGACAATATCGCTGATCATTCGGTTATAGAATACATAAGCCCCTAACAAAATATTCAACGCAATAAAGATGATGGAAATAAAAATTGCTGAATGCTGAAAGGTCTCTAAGTTTCTCACTGGTACTTCTCCCTGGAATTTCAGCAAAAAACTAAGATAGATCGACACATTTAATACAAGTACATCCATAAGAATAATGAATATTCTGCGTGCCGCATTCCACTCCCCATTTTTATTCATATATACACTCCTAACCATAAAATAATGCCTCTATCATCTTACCATAGCAAAGTTTAAAAACCTAGTGAATAACCAAATTGTAAAGGAAATTAAAAGAAACGGGGAAAAGCGACTATTGTCTGTTTATATGTGTATTTCTGCATAACAGCAAGTTGTCACAGAAGTCCCATCACTTCCTTTATGCTGAACTAGTATTCTCCTGCTAATTCCTTATTCACAAGTTACAATATTCATATAATTAAATTAAAAGAACTGTATTTTCATTTTTATTAATGAAAATACAGTTCTTTTAATCAATCAGGTCTCAACGAAAAATCGCCGATTCCTTCTTTAGTTAGATTATCGTTATAAAATGGGTCATGAGCAATATAAGAAGGCCACTTATCTTGCATTTTTTTGATTTCCCCAGCAAAACGTCTTTGTTTTTCTGGTGTATCTTCATAACCTCTTGATTTAGATTCGAAATGGTACAATTCTGCCTGATGTGCATAGACATTGTAACGACCTAGCTCATAAACTTTCAAGCATAAGTCAACATCGTTGAATGCTACTTCTAATGTTTCATCAAACCCGTTAACAGCATTGAAATCAATTGCTTTGACCATCATGCAGGCTGCAGTGACTGCTAAGTAATTGACATCGATCACCAATCGGCCAAAGTAACCACAATGTGTTCGATCATAGTTATTCAATGCATGTCCTGCAACACCACCGATCCCTAATAATACACCTGCATGCTGCGTTGTATCATCCGGATAAAATAATTTTGCTCCTACACAGCCGATTCGATCAAACTGTGCATAAGAAACCATCGCTGTCATCCAGTCAGGTTCAATCACTTCTGTATCGTTATTCAAGAATAAAAAGTATTTGCCGTTTGCTTTTTTCGCTGCCAGATTGTTGATACGTGAATAATTGAATGGAATGTCAATTAATTCGACGATAAATCGGTCTTTCAGCTGATGCTTGTATTCTGCAAATAATTCTTGCATTTTAGGATCTGTACTTCCATTATCTGCAATAATGATTTCATAATTTGGATAAGACGTTTTTTCGATGATCGAATCCACACAAGTTTTTAGATCTTCATAGCCATTCTTAGTTGGAATGATCACACTGACCAAGTCTTCTTGCAAAACATCATAAGTGATTTCATAAAAACCAGAAATTCTGCCAGGATGTACGCTTCCCTTGATATTTCTTCTAGATAGAGCATCTGTCAATGCTTTCACTCCAGAATCATAGATGTAGCTTTTAGCTTCTCCATTACTTGCAGTTGATCCCGGGATCGTCCGCCAGTGATACAAGACACGGTCAATGTGGTAAATGTGTTCTGCAGGAATTTGTTCTGTCACACGAAGAACCAAATCATAATCTTGAGAGCCTTCATATCCTTTACGGAAACCGCCAAGTTCTTTAACAATCCTTGTCCGATATACGCCTAAGTGAGAGATATAATTATTTCCCATCAATGTATCGGGAGACCAGTCTGCTTTGAAGTGCGGGTCAAAGCGATTCCCATCTGCATCGATTTTATCTTCGTCACTGTAGATCAAATCCAGTTCTGGATGTACGTTTAGCACTTTTGCCACTTCATATAATGCAAATGGGGGTAATTCGTCATCATTATCTAAGAGCGCTATAAACTCTCCTTCTGCCATTTCCAATGCAGAATTAGTTGCCAGACTGATGTGTCCATTTTCTTGTCGGAAAACGACTTTGATTCTATCATCTTTTGCTTGATAGAATTCCAGACACTTTCGGATAGCTGGATCAGTAGAAGCATCATCACTGATACATAGTTCCCAGTGATCATACGTTTGATCAAGTACCGAATCAATGCATTTTTCGAGCCATTTGATTTCAACGTTATAGACAGGCATAAGTATGGAAATCAATGGGCGGTAGGCAAATCCTTGTACTTCTTTCCTTTGCTCTTTCAGATCAGGTTTCTCATGACGACTGATCCACTCTGCATAGTCGATCGATCCTGGTTTCAATTCCAGTTTGACCCGGCGGATTGCTTTTTTTACGCCATGAGTCCTTGCATAATTTATCCCTTTTTTCAGTAATCTTTTTTTTCTTTCCCATGAAGATTCAATGCCGTCATCATAAGGATATTTACCGTTTAATTTCACAGCTATGCCATTTTGATGTCTTGCTGTTTGGAAGTCTAAGATTGCTTTTCCTCTCATTTTCCCTGATAAACGTACCTTAAAACCGCTTTGGGTCTTAACATCAAGATTATATAAATGATTGATATCCAATCTTACGACATGTGTTGCTTCAGCAATCACATTTTCTTTTTCTACCTTTATCGTAGGGATTTCTTTGGTCACTTCATCAATTGCCCAGCCCACAATAAGCAAATCGCCAGTGGCCCGTTCACGAGTGATTTGATCGATAAATACGGCAATTTCTTTTTTTTGCACGATTCGTTTACTCCTTATCTTTATAAGTTAATCATTATTTACATTTCAATGATCCATGATTGACCATTTTGAGCCACTGCTTCCACTAAGAATGAACGTTCCTTCTCGCAAAGGATCCGCAGTTCAAATCCTGCTTTTGCTCCTTCAGCTAGCTGTTTTGCTTGATTGACTTCTTCTCGAAAAACAGGAATTGCTTCAAAAAATGGTGATTGGTCGGCTGATAACTTATAGGACAATGGTTGGCGATCCGAATTAGCGATTCCCCACCCGATGATTTTCAATATCTTTGTTTCTGCATCCCAGATTTTTTCGTCAATACATAGAGAAAGCTCTTTTTCTTGGATTTTTTTCGATGTTTCTTTCTTACGTCGCCCTAATCTATGTTTGATTGTCCATTCATCACTTTCCAACAACGTGCAATAGCGATTTATGGTTGTTTTCAACGTCTGATCTAATCTTGTATTATTCTCAATAAAATGATGATTTTCTCTTTCTAATTCATCATTTTTCTCAGAAAGCTGCTTTGTAACTTCAGCCATTGGACGGATCGTTTCCAGCAATTCTTTCATTGTTGGTGTCAATTCTCCGATAAAACGATAGTGACAATGGATAGTCACTTCTTTCCCTGCAATATCCGTTAAAAAGAACTCTGGTAAATCTTTACCATCAAACAAATAACAATCATTTACTGTTTTGACTACAGCATTTGAATTGATAAATGTGAGTTTTTCTCCAGCAGCTTCCGCGCTGAATTCGATAAAGCTAGGTTGCTGCGCGAAGCGAAACACCATTCGTTCTGCTAATTCTGATACATGGAAACTTAGTGTCTCATTTTCCCCTGTGAAATTATTGAATGGTATTTGTTGAATTATTTCATCTTGTTTCGTTTGCTGGATTACTTCTAATACTTTCACATAATTAGAATTTTGCGGCTGCGCAATGGAACTTTGTGCTACTGGATGTTTCATCAATGAGAAAAAGTATTGGTAGACTTCGCCAAATGGTCGCATTTTGAAATCATAACGTACAGCTTCCGGCAATTCTTCATAAGTTGATTTTAATTCTGTATCACCTACAGCTAAGTACAAATAATCTTCAATATTGATGTATAATCCTGCTTTTTCAAAAACTTTTTGGAAGCCATCATGAGTATAAAAAGAATTATGGGTTTCATCTAGCAAACCATAAGAAGCCCATGGCAATTGATTATTGAACAAATCAATCATGACAGAATTATGCGCCAAGTTAGGGAATGTAATCAGGATCTCTCCTTCTTCATTCAAAAATTTTCTAACTTTCTTCAACGTTTTTCCAGGATCTACCAAATGTTCTAAAACATCGGCAAACAAAACGTAATCAAATGTTTGTCCAGCATAATAGTTTGCCCATTCAAAACTTTCGATATCTCCATAAAATCCATCTTGGGCAAACTCGCTGACAAAATCGAACAATTCCTTATCTAGCTCGACAATGCTCACTTCACATTGTTTTGCTCCGATCAAATGTTTCGTTAATCGGCCGTTTCCAGGACCAAACTCTAAAACTTTACTTCCTGGTTTGATCTGTGCGGCAATTTTTCCCACACTGCTTTGTTCATCTAGGTCCATTTCAAAATCATATTTCATTGCTATGAGTCCCTTCTTCCCATTTATGGTCTAAGACCACGATGCCTTCTCCGATATAAGAACCGCTGACAAACAAGTTCATGTATTTTGTCTTGTATACCAAAGGAACCGTTGCATTTTCTTCAAAGACCGCAACGTCAAAATAATATTCACCAGCTAACAAACCTAACTTTTCATACTCCAGATAAAAGATATTCTCACCTTTTTTCCAAGGGATCTTGATACCATCTAGTAGAGTATTGAGTCCACACACATAAAAATTGTCGACTGTACGCAGAGCAATTCCTAAAACTGGATTTTTTATTGTATCGTCTTTTACTTCATAGGTTACTTTAACGTATAGTTTTTCTCCTTGTTCCAGCATATCCACTGGATTTTTATCTTTATCCAACAATTCGGCTTTCGTCACGTCTACGATATCTGGAGCTGCGAAGCGTTCTACTTGGTTTTTATTTCGATCTACTGTTTTAACTGATTTTTTCTTCAAAAAGTTTTCGTAATTCGTCGTTACTTCCATCGTATCACCATATTCGACAACTTCTCCATTTTTCAACCAATAGGAACGATCACAAAAACGGCGAATCGAACTAATATCATGAGAAACGAATAAAATCGTTTTTCCCGAGTTCTTAATTTCTGTAAATTTTTCCATACATTTCAGTTGGAATTCAAGATCTCCTACTGCCAATGCTTCATCCACAATCAAAATATCAGGATTCACATTGATCGCTACAGCAAAAGCTAGACGAACGAACATCCCACTTGAATAGGTTTTTACAGGTTGATAAATATGGTCGCCAATATCAGCAAATTCAATGATATCATCGACCATTTCATCGACTTCTTCTCTTGAAAATCCTAGAACCATTCCATTTAAATAGATATTTTCATAGCCAGAATACTCAGGATTGAATCCTGATCCTAGTTCTAGCAAAGCTGAGATTTTTCCTTCGATTTCCATCGTGCCGGATGTTGGTGTCAGTACTCCCGTAATGATTTTCAACATTGTAGATTTTCCCGATCCGTTTTCTCCCACGAAACCGATCATCTCACCTTTTTTTATTTCTACATTCACGTTTTTCAACGCATAAAATACATCATGATAGGATTTCTTAAAAGGATTAAGTGCTTCACGAAATCGATCCGAAGGTTTTGCGTACATATTATAAGATTTTGTGATATCTTTTAGTCTAATTGCATATTCTGTCATAGCTATTCTCCTTACAGCACATCTGAAAAATGTGGTTTCAATCTACGGAACACTGCAGAGCCGATTACGAACATTACTAACGTGAAAACCCAGAAATACAAAGTATATGTTCCATGCTCCCAGAACCAAGCTTCACTTAAAAATGACTCACGATAACCTTGAACAACATAGTACAGCGGATTTAATTTCAATATGCTTACAAGACCTGAATCAAATTGATTAGGACTCCATAATATCGGTAATGTCCACATGATCAACTGCAAAACGATCGTAATCAATTGCATGATGTCTGGTAAAAATGGTTGGATGGATGCTGTCAGCCAAGTCAATCCTGTCAAGAAAGCACACATGCAAAATAAATAATAAATCAGCTGTAAAGACATGGCTGAAGGATATATACCATTTATAAGTGCGACAGCTATGCCAATCAGAATGAAGAATAAATGGGTGTACAGATTGGATAGGATTTTCGTCGTGGGCAAGATACGAATATTGAATACGACTTTCTTTACTAAATAAGTATATTCCCGAAAAACAACCGTAGTTGATGCAAATGCATCTGAGAAGAAGAACCAGGGAATCATCCCGGTAACTAAATATACGATAAATGGGTATTTTGCATCGATCATTTGTGCTTTCAGTCCAACACCAAATACCAGCCAATAAATCAATACAGTAAATAGCGGATTGATAAACGCCCATAAGATTCCTAAAAACGATCCTGCATATCTTGATTTGAAGTCATTGATCGAAAACTGTAGCAGTAATTTTCTGTTCTGATAAATGTCCTTCATAAATAAATACAAATCTTTAAACATTTGTGTTCCTCCAAGCGATTTTCAGTGAATTACAGTCAAGTGCCATTTTACCATATTTTTGGTACCGAGCTGCGTTCTTATTTCTTTCTTAATTTTCTAAGATACAAGATTTTCTCTAACGTTTCTATTTTACAGAAGATGCTAGACAATTGCAATAAACCAAAAAAGACTGCGACGGTTGTCACAGCCTCTCTCGTATTTTGTGCCTATCAATGATAGCGTTGGATCCTGGAAGAATGAGCGCTATCTGGTTGTTCCTCATAAGATGTATCATCATGAGTCATATCGTCATATGCCTCTTCCATAACATAGAATTCCTCCGCAACTTCTGGTTCATCATAACGATGAACGGACATAGCCAACAGGATATAAATAATCGGAACCCATGGGTATGAAGTCAATGTATCCTCCATAAATGACTGCATCATCACCGCAAAAAAGGCCCAGATAAAAGTCACCTGCCCGTTGGATAAATCTGCTTTCAACGTTAAGCGACCAATAAAAAGGATAAGCAGCAAAGCAGCAATCCCAAATCCTATCAATCCATAGATATTCAAAATAGAATTATAACTATTGTGGTTTCCTAAAAATTGGTTTCCTCGTTGGAAGATGAATGTTTTCATACCTAGTAAAACTTGCTCAGATTTTTCTCCTAGCGTCTGATAGAATTTATGCCAAATATCTTCTCGACCGGTAAACAAATTGACTTTTTCGGAAACAGCGGCTAGATAAGAAATCGGTAAAGCCAAAAGAATCGTAGCCGTATAGGCAATAAACGGTGCACGAATGACACGCATCAATGATTTAGGTAAAAGATCCAATATCGCAAAAACAAGCAACGCGACTAATGCGCCTCTTGATTGGCAGACCCAAATACCTAAAAAGGCTGCAACGACTGCTATCCCACCGATGATTCGAACATACCATCGTTCAAAAGAACTGGCAAATCCACTGATCAATAAAGCAAGAGTCATCAAAGAACTTCCGATTGTATTCGTATTGATCCAAATATCAGAAAGTGTATTACCCGGAGCCCAGATACTTTGTCCTTTTGGTACTTGGATCTCTGTAAATACACGATATAAAGTGATTCCAAGAAAGACCGAAAAGACAATCAGATAAATACCGCGATCCCATTTTGTCCACTCGATCCATTTAATTACTAAACAAAATAAAATAATCAAAGGAAACAGCAAATCACCAAATAAAGACTCATTTCTTAATTCCCGAAAGTAAGAAAAGAAAATGAAAAGGGCAAGCGCAATACCTAGATAAAGAAAATCGGCACCTTTTGCTTTATAAATATTTAAAATGAGCAAAATAGTCACACTAAAAGCGATAAGTAATGAACTATTGTTATATATAAACAAAGTTGCTGGAAAACCTAACCCCGCTGTCCAAACAAAAAAGACTAGCGTCAGCAACAAAAGCAAGAAACCGACACTCATTTTGTTGACAAATTTTTGTACGATTGCTTGAATTATCTCCACTCTCCTTTCTACTAATATTTCAGGATTATTCTCAGCTAGCCTATTACTGTACGACTAGCTGATTTTCCTGAGTTTGTGTTTGTGGTACATCTGGATAATCCGGATATTCTACTTTAAAAATCATATAACCGTCTTTATCCGGTCCATATAGCTGCGTGAACTGCGCTTCATATAATTGGTTGTAATCAGTTAATGGTCGTTTACTGATCACATAGTCGATCCCTAATTTTTTTGCGTCTTCAAAATTCAACGTGACCGAAAACATATCTGGACGATCTAAAATGAACTTTGTGTCTTCCTTAGCGATAAAAGCTCTTGTATGAGCATACCGATTATAATACTTCTCGTATTCTTCTTTCGGATCGATTTTCTTCCATGCAGCTATATCTGGATAAAAGCGTACTGTATTGAAGGATTTCACTCCCAATGTTGGGGTGAAGTTATATAATTCATCTTCAGACAACCAAACTTTACCAGGATCTTGTTGATCGATTTTTTGGATTTCTTTTGCCAGTGTTTTTTCAAAAATCGCTCCTGTACCTTCTACGACTGGATTGACGAAAAAGCCAGATACGATAACTAAGGCGGCAAAAGCGAGGTAAAACAAGCGTCTCCAGCCAAATAATGCAAAAGCTAAAATCACTGTTCCCAACACAGCAACTGCGATGGTTTCAAAATCCGAAAAATAATTATCCATTTTCGAATGCGTAATCGCATAGAAATAAGACCATGCATTTACTGCCAACAAAATGAATTTATACCAAATAGGAATAACATCTTCTCTCCAAATATAAGCGATAAACCAGATCGATAATAAACAAGCCGCAAAACTAAAAGTAAGGATGGCTCTTAATGGAGGAACATAAGACAGCAGAGTGATTTCTGCTAGCCATTTTGGCAACCCAACGGTAATCCAAAAGATAGAAAACAGACAAAAAATCATCAAAATACGTCCCAGTAACTTTTGTTCGCTATCTTTTTTGCCAAATAACACAAATGGACTTGCTAGGAATACAGTTGGAAAAAAGTGATAGAACAGGGCCACTTCAGAGTTATTCGAATAGTTAATATCTTCAAAAGGAATTTTCCAATTTGTAAGGAAAGAAAAAAATTCGCCAATCGTCCACTTTCCTCCAGTACTTACCCGTTTTCCTGGATATAAGGTATTCAAAGAAGCTAACAATGCGTCTTTTGACGTTAGCCAGAAATGAACCATGACTCCGCCAATAAATAAAACTGCCCCTCCAATCAACACTACATCCAACAGATCCCATGAAACTTTCTTGCTGTAGTAAATAAGCAGGCCAACAAAATAAAAAATCAGCAAGTACGCCAGCATCACTTGATGGGCTGGGTAAATCACTAAAATAAACCCAATACCGAAAATAACCACCAAAAGCATCATCAACGTTCGTAGCCATTTTTTATCATGATTGTAGAAATAATGATAAAAAGCAGTCATCAGTCCCAAAGTAAAGAAAATCAAATCGCCCACATGTTGCATGAACCACCACTGGACTGCTGGAGAAAATGTCAGCGCAAATGCACCGATTAGCGATAGAGCTTTTTTTCTCTTCGTTAATATCATCAGTACTTCGAATCCAAGCAAGACCATGACGACTAATTTCATCGCCCAATAAAAGGAAAGTCCTCGATCTCTTCCGAGGAAAAAGAATCCCCAGTTGAATGGTTTTCCGATAACCGTAATATCCTTTACAGGAGAATTATACGCAATGATCATGTTTTGTCCGTTTAATGAATAATCCTCGTTCACCAACGGAAAGTCCTCTTCAGCTTGTGAGAGGTAAAAAGGTGTCTGCACCAGCCATTCGTCTGACCGCACTTCCCGATTCTGTCCAAAAATCACATCAGTTTTTTTCCCATCGTCTCTTTGCGACACATATTTATCCCAAACACCAAGTGAACTTCCGTTTAAATTAAAAGTAACGATGACCACGATGACTAAAACGCCAATAAGATAGCGGAGTTTTAGAAACAGGTCAAGCACCAAATTCGAATCTGCCTGGTTCGCTTTTGGCTTTTCTTTTCGTCGTGCACTTCTTGTTTGTTTTTCCATATCATGCTCCAAATTCTATTTGATAAAAAGGAAATTACTTATTCATTTTTTTGGCAGCTTCCAGCATTTGCGCAAGTGCTTCTTGCCAAGTTGGTATGACAAATCCTAACGCTTCTGTCTTTTTCAGGCTCATGACTGAATACTGCGGACGTGTTGCTTTTTGCGGAAATTCTTCTGACGTAACAGGTGCAACTTCTACATCTGTATCTTTCAATATTTCTTTTGCGAATTCATACCAAGAACAGCTATTTTCGTTCGACAAATGATAAATACCAAATGGTGCTTTTTCTTCGATGACATATACCATAAATTCTGCCAAAGTACGTGTCCAAGTTGGTCGCCCAAACTGGTCATTTACTACAGTCAGTTTGTCGCGGGTTTCCGCTAGGCGTTGCATCGTGAAGACGAAATTGTGTCCATAGATCCCGAAAACCCAAGAAGTTCGTATGATATAATAGTCTTCTAAAATCTCTTCTACTGCTTTTTCGCCTAATAATTTCGTACGACCATATTCATTTAGTGGATTCGTTTGGTCGTCTACTTCGTATTCTACATTTTTGTTTTTTCCATCGAAAACATAGTCTGTACTGATATAGACGAATTGAGCATTCACAGCTTTTGCTGCAAGTGCTACATTTCTTGTACCATCAACATTGATCTTCTCATCTAATTCTTTTGCTTCTTCTTCTGCTTTATCTACTGCTGTGTAAGCTGCACAATGGAAAATAACATCAGGTTTTAATTCTGTGATGTAAGCCATTGTTTTCTCGGCATCTGTGATATCCAAGTCTTTTGCATCTGTTGAAACATATGGCAGATTTTTTTCATCTAATAAATGGCGCAATTCTGTACCTAGTTGCCCATTTCCTCCAGTTAATAAAAACATATGATTATCCGCTCCTTAATTTTTATTTTAAAAAAGAGACAGGCGAGCGCCTGCCTCACATGTGTTTTTCCATTAATACAGTGACATTTTCTCTGTATTATTGTCCATTTTTGGCATATGCTGCTTCAACGGCCTCTTTTTCTTTTTTCCACCAATCTTCATGTTCTTCGTACCATTTGATCGTGTCAGCCAACCCATCACGGAAGTTCGTAAACTCAGGCTTCCATCCTAACTCTTCCCGTAATTTTGTCGAATCGATTGCATAACGCAAGTCGTGTCCTGCACGGTCGTTTACATGGTCGTACGCATCTTTTGGTTGACCCATCATTTCTAAGATCAATTCCATCACGGTCTTATTATCTTCTTCACCGTCTGCACCGATAAGATAGGTTTCCCCAATTCTGCCTTTCGTCAAAATCAGCCACACTGCTGAAGAATGATCATTTGTATGGATCCAGTCACGAACATTCTTTCCTTCGCCATATAATTTTGGACGAATACCGCTTAAGATATTCGTTACTTGGCGAGGAATAAATTTTTCAATATGCTGATAAGGACCATAGTTGTTTGAACAGTTTGAAATGGTTGCACGTAAGCCAAAAGAACGCACCCATGCTTTTACTAACAGATCTGAACCAGCTTTTGTAGAAGAATATGGACTTGAAGGATTATATGGTGTTTCCGCAGTGAATTTTTCTCCTTCGCCTTCCCCATGTCCTGGCAGGTCTTCACGTAATGGAAGATCGCCGTAAACCTCGTCAGTAGATACGTGATGATAGCGTACATCATACTTGCGGCAAGCTTCTAAAAGTGTATACGTACCAATGATATTCGTTTGTACAAATGGGAAAGGATCTTTTAATGAATTATCGTTATGGGATTCTGCCGCGTAATGAACAACTGCGTCCGCTTCTTTTACTAGACGGTCCACTAATTCTGCATCTGCAACATCTCCTACGACCAATTCTACGCGATCGCTAGGAAGTCCAGCCAAGTTCTCTTTGTTTCCTGCATAAGTTAGTTTATCCAAAACAGTGACATGCACTTCTGGATGATTGTTTACCACGTAATGAACGAAATTAGAGCCGATGAATCCGGCACCTCCGGTAACAATGATGTTTTTCATAAGAAAATTTCTCCTTAATTCTTAGATTTCTCCGTAAACAAATGGATTTTCTGCTTCAAATTCTTTTAATGTCGGATGACGGTGATCTTTTTCCGACATAATCGCTCTTGATGGATCAATTGGCCAATCAATCGCTAAATCTGGATCATCAAATGCGATGCCCCCATCTGCTTCTGCATTATAGTAATTATCACACTTATAAAGGAAGTTCACATTTGGTGTCAAAGTAACGAATCCATGGGCATATCCTTTAGGTACAAGCAACTGTCGATGATTATGTTCAGATAAGATAAATCCGTCCCATTGACCATAAGTCGGGCTACCTTTGCGGATATCCACTACTACATCTAAAACTGCTCCAGTGACTACCCGAATCAATTTTGTCTGTGCAGCTTCTCCTTTTTGGAAATGAAGCCCCCGAAGGACACCAGCTTCAGCTGATAGTGAATGGTTGTCTTGAACAAAGTCATATTTCAATCCATGTTCTGCAAATTTTGCTTTTGAATAACTTTCTGTGAAGAAACCGCGATGATCGCCAAAGACGTCCATTTCTACGATTTTGACATCTGTTAATTTTGTATCTGTTACTTTCATCTGTAAGGACTCCTTATTCAGCGGCCAAATTCAATAAATATTGACCGTATTGATTTTTTTTCAATGGCTGTGCAAGGGCCAGCAATTGTTCCTTATCGATGTAGCCCATACGGTAAGCAATTTCTTCCAAACAAGCCACTTTTAAGTTCTGACGTTTTTCAATTGTTTCGATAAAGGTAGATGCTTCAAGCAATGATTCATGTGTTCCTGTATCAAGCCAAGCAAATCCGCGTCCCATAAGTTCTACGGATAGTTTTCCTTTATCCAAATATGCTTTATTGACATCCGTAATCTCTAGTTCTCCACGTTCTGAAGGTTTGATACCTTTAGCGATCGAAATTACCTCATTGTCATAAAAATAAAGGCCAGTTACAGCGTAATTTGATTTTGGCTGAGCAGGCTTTTCTTCAATCGACAAAGCTTGCATATTCTCATCAAATTCTACTACACCAAAGCGTTCTGGATCATTGACATGATAGCCAAATACTGTCGCGCCTGTATCTTTTGAAGCTGCTCGTTGCAACATTTTAGACAGACCGCCACCATAGTAAATATTGTCCCCTAATACCAAGCAGACACTATCATCTCCAATAAATTTTTCTCCAATGATAAACGCTTGTGCCAATCCATCTGGACTTTCTTGTACTGCATATTCGATCTGCAGTCCTAAATCATTTCCGTTTCCAAATAATTCCTTGAAACGTGGTGTATCTTGTGGCGTTGAAATAATCAGAATTTCTTTGATTCCCGCCAACATCAGAGTAGACATTGGATAATAAATCATTGGTTTGTCATAAATCGGCATCAATTGTTTCGATGTTGCCTTTGTTAAAGGGTACAGACGTGTTCCGCTGCCCCCAGCAAGAATGATTCCCTTCATGGATATATGCTCTCCTTTTTGATTTCAAATTTCACTTTGTTATTATCTCATCAATTGTTATATTTGTCATGGAAATATTAAGGATTTAAACATCTTTTATCAACGTTTAAACCATTTTCGTTTGATCAACGCCGTAATCAGATGAACACGCCAAGAAATTTTTTGCCGTAATTTAGAATGTGTTTCAATCTCACTCGCGTTTAAATCATGTCTTCGGTACAGAGTTAACGGTTCTCTTAGGAACCCAGTCTTCTTTCCTCCCAGTAAACCAATCCACATATCATGCATCGGCACTTCTGACGGGATCGGCAAAATATCGGGTTTTAAAGAAGACCGGAAAGCCATACCAGCACCAATATAGTGACTTCTTATCACATTATTAAGCCATCCTTCTTTGGAATTTCGAAACGAAAAATACGAATCATGGATCTCTTGCAGCTCGCTGTCCACAATGATCAAATCAGAAACTACTACTAGCTGATCCGGATTCTGCTCAAAATAGTCAGTGATCTTTTTCACTTTTGTCTCCAACCAAACATCATCTTGGTCTGCCAAAAAGATTAGATCTCCTTTCGTCTGCTGGATCGCATAACCAAAATTAGCGATCAATCCTTGACGAGGCCCCGAAAAAAGCTGGATTCGCTTATCTTTTTCTGCGTATTCAGTTAATATATCCCATGTATCATCTACTGACCCATCATCAGAAATGACTACTTCATCTTCTGCTGAAAGCTGAGATAAAATACTATCTAACTGCTCTCTTAAATATCTGCCTCCATTAAAGGTAGCTATACAAACCGAACGCACGAATTCACACCTTCCAATTCTTAACATATGAGCGCAAAGTCATCCGCCAGATATGCCGGTTTTTGACGGTCAAGAACTGTTTAGCTGTTCTTAACAATAATTGTCGTCGGTGACTGGATAAATGCCTTTGATCATATTCATGATAAAATCGATTTTCTGCTTGTAAAATAGAACGGTATCGATTACTTGAAACTTTTTCATAGTCTAAAACCGAAAGATCATGTTCCATTCGTACAGGAAGGATCTCCACAGTTTTTTCCAACTGATCCACTTTCCAAAACAGCCAATGATCCAAAAAATCTAAAGAAAAAGCAGGATTAAACCCGCCAATCTTTTTTAGAAATTTGACAGACCAGGCAACACCTGAATTGATTGCCATGATTCGTTCAGCTGTTGGGCCTTCAACTTCTACTGCTTGAGCTGTACGATTGATATAACGATCTGAATATAGGGGAGAAACTTGTCGGCTCCCAGAAAAAATCATCGGAACTGCAGCAGCACATTCATCTGTAAAGGTTACTTTACGCAATAGTTCAAAATAATCGTCGACTAGCCTCGTATCCTGATCCAGAGTGACGAGACAACGTGTTCCTTCATCTGCTTGAGACAACGCAAAATTATAAGCCACCGCTAAACCAGGATTTTGCGGATCATGATGGTAAACGATATTTTCTTTTTCAAACATCTCATTTTGCTGCCTTTGAGGACTATTATCGTAAATAATAAGCTGAATTTGCTTTTCGATAAGTGCTTTGCTTAATGGTCCATAAGCTGGAGATTGACTGAATAGTTGCTGATAAAGCACAACGACTACTAATATTTCTGGTTTCATCAGAAAAAACGCCACCCCCACTTATTGAAAAATTTCATCATAGAAGTCAAAAACACGCGAAACAGTTTTGCATTTCGATGCGCACCCTTCCCGTAAAAATGGATAACTGCATAAAAGGGTGTGTACAATAACTTGTAACCTGCTTTTTCAAAACTCAAACACAAGTCGTTGTCTTCAAAGTACATGAAGAAACGCTCATCAAACCCCTTTATCTCTTTAAATTTATCAATATCAGCTACCATAAAACTACCTGAGATCATCCGTACATAACTATTAGCATCAGTAGGCAATCCTCGGCATTCAAACACAGCCAGTCGTTTGTCAAACTTTTTTTTGACCCATTTGAAAGGCACAAAGCGCAAAACGTAATCAAAAACAGCCAGCTGCTCACGTATGAGGTGCTGAGTTGTTCCATCTTCATTAAGAATCTTAGGTGCTAACATCGCACATTCCGGATGTTCTTTCAATAACAAGACCAATGCTGTAACTGTCTCTTCATCCACTAAAATATCTGGGTTACAAATAATGCCATAGCGAGAATCGCTAGCTATCAGATTGTGATTATGTCCATAACCAAATCCGGAATTTTCATCATGAAAATAGATATCGATGTAGGGATATTTCCTATACTC
Source organism: Enterococcus sp. E5-37 (assembly GCF_035726925.1). Classification (NCBI taxonomy): domain Bacteria; kingdom Bacillati; phylum Bacillota; class Bacilli; order Lactobacillales; family Enterococcaceae; genus Enterococcus; species Enterococcus sp. E5-37. Next base: position 91,158 of record NZ_JAPMLG010000006.1, on the reverse strand, counting down.
TGTTAGTCTTTTTTTGTACTCGGGAAGTGAATTGTTGTCAAAAATTCGGATTTTTATTGCTGTTTCATCTTTTACAGTTGAAATAAAATTATCTAGTGTCCGAAAAATTTTATCACTGTTTGCCGTCACAATACTAATAAGGATCGGCTGGTTTAATTTGTTATTCATCTATATGACGGTTCCATTTCTTCAAATATTTCTGTTTTACTTGCGTACGGTACTCTTTATTCCCTAAAAATCGCAATGTTTTTAAAATAAACTGATGTTTCTCATTGATCAGACCAATCAATTCAAATAATAAAATTGCAGCAAACAACATGGCAATAATCAATATGATCGTTCCGATTCTTCCAGTATAATTCATGACCATAGCTGTGAAAGAAAACATCAAAGCCATCGCATAAATCGTCAGGACAGCACCTTTATGAGTAAAGCCTAAACTGATTAGTCGGTGATGAAGATGTTTTTTATCTGCTGTAGAAAAAGAAACACGGTTTGCTTTTCTCCTAATGATAGCAAAAAACGTGTCTGTTACCGGCACTCCCATGACGATCAGCAAAGAAATCGATGAAACAAAAGTCACGTTCTTCAGCCCTTGTAGTGAAAGGACGGCCATCATAAACCCTAGGAATAGAGCTCCTGTATCGCCTAAATAAATCTTTGCCGGATAAAAATTGTAAGGAAAAAAACCGATAATACTTGCTACAAGACAGAAAATAACAACTGGAATATACACTGTAGAAGCATGAAGAAAAAAATATCCAATGATTCCTATCGTAATTAAACCGATCAATGAAATCCCTGCCGCCAGCCCATCCAAACCGTCAATCAGATTGACCGCATTCGTGATACCGAAGATCCAAAAAATCGTTACGGGAAAACTAAGCCAGCCTAGTTGGATATATCCAATAAAAGGAAGCGTGAAGGAATCAATACGTATATCTGCTACAAAATAAATAATAAGAGAAGCAATCAAGATCCCTATACTTTTTTGTTTAGGTGTCAGCTCATATTTATCATCGAGCACTCCTGTGACTATGATTACTAAAGAAGCAATCAAGATCGGTACAATATACGATTGAGGGATAATTTTACGGAATAAGAATAAAGTCGATATAACAAATGAAATAAAGATAGGCAGTCCGCCCGCTGAAGGCATTGGAACTTTATTTATTCTTCTTTCATTTGGTTTGTCGACCATACCTGTTTGTACTGAAATGATTTTGAATACAGGTGTTAATATCAGTGATAATAAAATTGTCAGAAAAAATCTTATAACCATACTAAAAGAAACAAGCATATGGGCACCTACTTTAATTAAGAGTCATAATTATTATAAATTACTGATATAAATTTACAATAAGAACTCTTGTTTCTACTTTTTTTTATGAGAAAATTTAGTTTTCAATTTATTGAACCATTTTCGGCTTGGATCTCGACGTTTTTTGATTTGATGACCCGTCACGTATTCTTGAACAACTGCATTGATGATTCCGCCCAAAATGATGATCGTAGCAGCAAAATTAAGCCAAAGCATGAGTACAATAAAACTTCCTATGATCTGGTAACCGCTAATCCTCGTTGCAAAATACCTAGCATAGATACTAAACACTTGTGATAACAGCATCCAGCCGACAGTAGCGAAGATCGTGCCCGGAATGATCGTCTTCAACTTCAACTGAGCATTAGGGACAATTAAATAAATCAAGAACATGATGACAAATAAAGCTACCAATGTGATTGGCCACTTCAAAGTTTGGAACTGATCGATAAAGTTCACGGGTATTTGTACGATTGGCTGAATAGCATCCAAAATCAGCTGTCCCAACCCAAGAACGATAGTTACCCCACTAATAGCAATCATGAACAAGACAATGACAATTAGTGAGAAGAAACGGACGATCAAAAAATTTTTTCTATTTTCTACGCCATACGCTTTATTCATCGCAATTTGCAAAGCATTGATACTTTGACTTGCAGACCATAAAGCCGCTAATGCAGAAACGGATAACAAGCCTCCTGAACTTTGTGTCAAAAGGTCTTTGATTGCAGGACCGATAAACTGGTAAACGGTCTCAGGAATCACTTCTCGTAAATAGGTCAGTACAGTCTCTTGATCGATGTGGAGAAACGGTAAAATATTACCAAAAGCAATAATCAATGGAAATAAAGACAAGAGTAAATAATAAGCAACGACGACAGAGGTCGTACTCATTTCTGAATCAGTGATGCGCTTTTGAGTCGTCTCAATAAAGCGCATCAGATTTTCATTTTGTTTTATTTTGTTCCAAACTTTCATGTACCTCTCCCGTACCTATTGACTGGCTAGATCAATAAGTGCCTTCTTCTCCTTGTGATGTCAAGATTCTTGGACCATCTTTAGTAATAGCCAATGTATGTTCATATTGGCAAGAAAGTCCGCCATCTCTTGTATAAGCAGTCCAGCCGTTAGGATCCATTTTCATTTTCCAAGTTCCGGTATTAACCATAGGTTCGATCGTGATAACCATGCCTTCTTTCAACCGCAACCCTTTTCCAGCTTCTCCGTAATGAGGAACTGCTGGTTCTTCATGAATCGTAGGACCAACGCCATGACCAATAAAATCACGAACGATCGCTAGATTTTCGCCTTCTACATAAGTTTGGATAGCATGACCGATGTCACCAATCCGATTCCCCACTTGTGCTTGCTCAATACCGATGTACAAAGCTTTCTTCGTTACTTCCATCAATCGGTCGATCTCAGGTGTAGATTCTCCAACTACATAGGCCCAACAAGAATCAGAAATGCCGCCTTTCAAATCGATACACATATCGACTTTTACCAAATCACCGCTTTTCAAAGGTTTTTTACGAGGGAATCCATGACAAATTTCATCATTTATACTGATACAAGTCGCATATTCATATCCTTCAAAGCCAATTTGCGCAGCGATTCCGCCATGACTCTCGATATAGTTTCTGACAAATACCTCAATATCCCAACTTGTGATCCCTGGTTTTATAAAATCACGCAGATTTTTATGTACATCTGCCAATAAAGCTCCAGATTCTGCCATCATTTCAATTTCACGTGCTGATTTTAAAGTAATCATATTTTCGTCTCCTTTTTACAAATCCCTCTCATTTTAACATAGCGGCATACATTTAGCCAAATGACATTTCCCAGTTGTCTCTAGGTTTTATTTTCTTTTCAATGATGTTTTGGTATAATTCATAATTGTTAAATAATTATAAACGAGGAGGCACATCATGGCTTTAGCAAAAATCGTATATGCTAGCATGACAGGAAACACTGAAGAAATCGCCGATATTGTTGCAGAAGCATTTGAAAATCTGGATATCGAAGTCGAAATCAACGAATGTACCCAAGTAGATGCAGATGAATTCGAGGAGGCAGATATTTGCGTAGTAGCTACTTATACATACGATGATGGTGATTTGCCTGATGAGATCGTAGACTTTTATGAAGACTTGCAAGAATTGGATCTATCGGGGAAAATATACGGCGTCTGCGGATCTGGTGATACTTTTTACGATGAATTCTGCAAATCGGTGGATGATTTCGATACTGCTTTTGCAAAAACAGGTGCATCAAAAGGAGCCGAAAATGTTAAAGTGGATCTGAATGCTGAAGAAGAAGATATCGAAAATTTAGAAGCTTTCGCTAAAGAACTAGTCGCAAAAATTTAATATACTTGCAATAAAAGAGCCATCCAGATTTATTCAATCTGTACGGCTCTTTTATTCATTGCATTCATGGAAGAGTTCTTCGGGAGTTAAAAATGCATACGCTGTAAGAAAAACGAACTTTTCCTTATTTTGAAAAATCTCTTGTTATCTACTGATTTGTGGAACTTTTGAGCCTATTCAATCGATTTCGATTGGTTCTTTGAAATTCAAGATAGCATCTATACTGTCTTGGATCATCTTTTCAATCTGTTCATCAGTTGGATGGATGATGCTTGAAGACATCAAAGCTGCGATCCCAGTAGCTATGATCCATGTCCCATTATACAAAGATTCGATCTGCTCTTCTGAAAGATTCACATAAGCTGGATCGCGTTTCACTGTATTCACAAAGTAAGTATAAGAAAAATTCTGCATCTCTTTTCCTCCACCATATTCTTCTAAGTACAGTGAACGATACAACTTCTTCTCTCTTCTTGCAAAATGGATATAATTAAAAGCAAGATCGACAATCGTATTCCCTGTATGCTCAACAGTGAACACTTCATATTGTAAATGATCATAGATCTGCTCAAAAAGAGCTTGTCTCAAGTCATCCATATTTTTAAACTCAAGATAAATCGGTTGCGTGGAACAATTCATTTTGTTCGCGATGTTTCTCGCAGTAAATCGTGTAAATCCATCGGTGGCAGCTACTTCATAAGCAGCTGCCAAAATCTGTTCTCTAGTAATCGTCTTTTTCCTTTCCATATTTTTTTAATCTCCTTAATTTTTTTATAACGCTTCCATCATTGATTAATTTCATTGTAACATGTTTTTTTTGATATGCAAAATTAGTTTTTAATTTTCTTCACAAGCTGAAATAGCAAGTAGTAACATATATCATGAAACTTAACCTTAAAAAAATAACCTCCTTTTTTTATTTAAAGCCTCATTGTTTGAATCATAATTAAATGGTATCATGCTAATAGTTACCAAAAAAAATGGTGAGGAGGAATTTTTATTATGTTATCTGATTTTAATGAACTTCTAAAAAAATATGCACGCTTAATCGCAGAAACTGGCGTAGCTACAGAAAAAGGACACACAGTTGTTTTACAGATCAGCGTGGAACAGGCCCCCCTTGCTCGATTGATCACACAAGAAGCTTATAAACTAGGAGCCGCTGAGGTTATCGTTCAATGGACTGACGACCAGATCCAAAGAGAATTTCTTTTACATGCTGCAACGGATCGTATTGAGAATGTACCACAATCTAAAATCGATCAAGCGGATGAATGGCTTGAAAAAGGAGCAAGCAGGATCAGTGTTGTTTCTGCCGATCCCGATGCATTTGCCGGTGTAGATAGCCATCGAGTAGCGTCTTATCAATCAGCGGCTGGCAAAGCACTAATGAATTTACGCAAGGCAACTCAAGCAAATAAAGTCAGTTGGACTGTCGTGGCTGCGGCTGGTAAACAATGGGCAGCAAAAGTCTTCCCAGAACTGCCAGAAGAAAAACAAGTTGAGGCATTATGGGATCAGATTTTCAAAACGACTCGTGTCTATGAAGAAGACCCTGTCTTAGCATGGAAGAAGCATGATGAAAAATTAGCAAAAAAAGCAGAAGAATTGAATCGAGAACAATTTTCTGCCCTGCACTATACTGCTCCCGGTACAGATATCATTATCGGATTGCCTAAAAACCATCTTTGGGAAGGCGCTGGAAGCTATAATGCTCGTGGAGAAAAATTCATGGCAAATATGCCGACGGAAGAAGTGTTCACAGCACCTGACAGTCATCGAGTAGATGGTTACATTTCAAGTACAAAGCCACTGAGTTATGCTGGCACCATCATCTCGGGTATGAAATTTACTTTTAAAGATGGAAAAGTCGTTGATTTTTCTGCCGAACAAGGAGAAGATGTCTTAGCAAAACTGCTTGATACAGATGAAGGTGCGCGTCGTTTAGGAGAAGTCGCACTTGTACCTGACCCTTCACCTATTTCTCAATCTGGCATCATCTTTTTCAATACATTATTTGATGAAAACGCATCGAATCACTTAGCACTAGGTTCTGCTTATGCCTTCAGTGTGAAAGGCGGTACAGAAATGTCCGATGAAGAATTAGCAGAAGCTGGATTGAATAGAAGTCAAACCCACGTAGATTTCATGGTAGGATCTGACAAGATGGATATCGACGGAATCCGTGAAGATGGCTCTACAGTACCGATTTTCCGAAATGGCGATTGGGCTTGAGTATACTTTCGCACACATGCAAAAAATAATATAAAGCATAGAATAAAGGATCTAAGCTATTGGCTTAGATCCTTTATTTCGCTAAACAACCCCACCGTTTTTTTATATGGTACTTTGAAAAGGAAAGTTGTAAGTATTAACCCATCAGCTATTACTAAAAATAATAAAAAGTCATCTCCAGTTCATTCCCATTGGCTTTACGTAAAGCTTCAAGTTATACCGCTAGAGTTAAGAACGATATATCTTTCGTTGGATAGGACTGGTATAAGCCAATCGAAATCGTTTAATTCGAATCTGTTGAAGTATGAAAATCAACTACACGTCGACCTATTAAGTTTTTCTTTAGTAATCAATTTTTGCCTATTTTCTCTTCGACTGTTTATTGATGGACTAAGACATACGCATGCATCTATTTTACTTTATCAAGGAGTAAATATACTTAGCGTATCGAAACGTTTAGGCCATAGCAGTTTAGAAACTACAATGTCTACTTATCTTCATATTGTTCGAGAACTTGAAGATCAGGATAAAGAAAAAATCAATGCTGTGTTCGATAGTTTATATAAAAATGATAACTAGTTCGGCACATTTTTGGCACAAATACAAAATAACCCCCTGTACCGCAAAGGATACAGGGATTATTTGTACGTTCCTGACTGGAATTGAACCAGCGACCTATCGCTTAGGAGGCGATTGCTCTATCCTACTGAGCTACAGGAACAATTTCAATAAATCAATTGTAGCTTGTTTGTTTTTTACTTGCAAGCTTATCTGCTAAAAAAATCAGCTTATAAGTTAGGCAAAACGTTTCCACTAGTCCTTAACAGATGATAAACTAGAGGTAGAATGAAATAATGTAGGGAGGTTCTTTCCAATGAATGATAAGCCAAAAGAAAAAGTATACGCAGAACGCTTAGATTCATCTAAAAAAAATCGGGAAAAGATTACGAAAGAAGCAATCCAAGACCACAAAAAAGAAAACCCTAAAACAAAAGAAAACAAAAAATTCAAATTTACGAAAAAAGAGGATTTACTTTAACATTTTCCTTCAAATGCCAAATGAAAAACAAAAGGGTGGTGACAAAAATATTGTCATCACCCGTTTTTTATCAAAAATAGTCATTAAGAATTGGCTGTTGCTGTGGCAAGATTGAGCTTAACGTTTCTTCATATTCTTTTGTCACCTGTATTCTTTCTTGGAATACCAACTCTTCCACTTTACGATACCCTAATAATAGCTGCGTGATATGTTGGATACTTCCTCGAACGATTGGGAGTTTTGTTTGTTCTACTTTTGAGAGATGATTTTTTCCATTTTCGATTGTTACTTCCACGATTCCTTCATTCCATTTCGCATAATGATCTTCTTCTATTTGTAGGGCAAATGCAGCTTGTCTCTTTTTAAATGGATAATTTTCCAAAAACAAAGAAATATCTACGATCCTCGCCATCATATAAGGTGTGATCATTACAGAAGCAAATGGATTTTCTAATAGATAATTTTGATCATTACCGCCGTAGCCGCATGAATATTCAAATGTTTCAAAAGCACCATTGTGAGAACTTACGAAGCGAACAAGGCTGCAAAAAGCATCATGATCCAAAAATCCCCACTCCGCAATAATAAAGGAAGACGTTGCAAGCTGATAAACGATATATCCCGTTGCTTCCTCATTATCATCAAAATGCAAAGCAAACTGGTAATTGCCTTTTTGCTTGAATTTATACGTATACCACCAGTCTTCGCGCTTCAGACCAGCTCGTTGGTTTTCCGGCATCTGTTCATAAATTCTTCTGATTGCAGCTTTTGCATCTTCAAAATCCATACGCTTTATTTTTCCAGATTTTTTTTTGATAAACGGCACATCACGACTGTTTAGTTGATAACTGATTTTATCAAATGATTGTTCATAGCCATAGCGCCGATAGAAGGGATAGGAGAATGGCGCCAGATAAGATAAGCTTACTTTACGATCACGGCAATCTTCAAGGATCTTTTCCATGATCTGATTGATCCCGCCTTGTCCCCTTGCTTCTGGATAAGAAGCAACATAGCCAATGCCGGCCATTAGGTACTCTTGTCCGTAAAAATTCACTGGAAAAGGGGTTGCCATGACTTGACTTGTTAGCCGATCCTCCTCATCAAAAAATCCGTAATTCCAAGAATTCTCCGCAAGTGTACGAAAACGTTCTCGCCTTTCAGGTGTATCTGCCCCATTAAATGCATAAGTGGCTAAATCAAACATTTCCTCAATCGAAGATACACCTAGCTCTCTTACTTTGTTTGTCATTTTGCTGCCCCTTCCTACAAAAAAGCTAGTGAGGATTCACAGGAAAGACCTATCTTCCTATGAAAAATTCCTTCTAGCTTACTTCATTTTTCAATAACTAAATAGTACCATGTTTCATTGATTTAATACGTTGCTTCGATCATATCTAGCATTTTTTTGAAACGTCTCCGTTTAAAATACATCAAGATTGTTCCTAAAAGCATATCATTCAACTTTTGAAGCATGCCATAAGACTCCATTTTTTCTGTGTAATGGACCTCACAGGTAGAATCATCCAATGGTTTGATTTGATAATGAACGACGAATTCATTCTTCGTTGTCGATGTACGAAACTTATAAGACTGGTTTTCAATGACTTCTTCGATTTTTATGCGAGCCCGGTTATTTTGCGAAAATTGTTTGACGTACTCCAAATTTTTCAGCTGTTTTCTAGTTACTGATTTGCCGGACGCTTTACGTACATCGAAAAGGACAGAGTCCATAACTTTATCGTAAAAAAACGATGCTGGAATATTTAATTTTTTCGTGATTTCCATTAGTTATTTTTCTCCTTTGCTTCTTCTCTTTTTTTCCCCTTCATGAAGAAATAGATTCCTAATCCTGTCAGAAAAAGACCTGTGACCATACTATACAAATCATACCTTTGCGAATGTGGATTCAAACTATACAACACGATCAAAGAACCAATACTACATAAAAATAAACCGTTTTTTATCATCTCAACCATCCTATCTTTTTAAACCATTTTCTAAACAGCTGTTGATTGAAAATAAAGGATTGTTCCCCAAGGCTGTGCTTTGATCAGTTCCTTTGCTTTTTTAGCCGCAACTTCCGGATCTTCTGCACTTGTTTCAAAGAACAGCTTGATTCCTTGTTTTTCTTTAAATGTAAAAGTCATTCCTTCTTCATTGTATCCTTCTAACAATTCTTTGATTTCATCTTGTTGCATTGCACTGGCAATTGTAATCATTTCAGTTCCTCCTCGAAAATTCATTATGAGGAACGAAACTTAAAGCGTTCCGCTCCTCACGTTCATCTTATTGTTGTTCTCCTGCGGCAGGGTCCATTTTGTTTGCAGAGATGACAAATGGCGCCCAAATCAAGAAAGTCACGACCATACATACTAATGTTACGATCGGTGCCCGCCAATCCGCACCTGTTGCTAAGAATGACAATAAGAACGGCGGTACTACCCATGTGACTTGCTGCGATACCGGAGCGACTAGGCCAAGATAAGTAGCTGTCCATCCAATTGCTGTTGCTACTACTGGAGCAATCAAGAATGGGATAAACATGATTGCATTCAATACGATTGGCAGACCAAACATCACTGGTTCGTTGATATTGAAGATACCAGGCCCAATGGATAATTTAGCTACTGTTAGATAATCTGCACGTTTAGAGAAAATCAAGATAGCTATCAGTAAGACGATCGTTCCGCCTGATCCGCCAAACCATGCAAAAGCATCGAACGATCCGCGGACCCACATATAAGCTTTTCCATCTTCGATTGCATCTAACACGGCTGGTGTACCAGTTTTTCCGTTATAACCTTTTTGGAAAATATCAATATTGATTAGTTGTGCTTGTCCCCAGATTCCCTCTAGCACTGGTGCCAATACATTTGGTCCATGAATACCAAAGAACCAGAATACTTGAACAAATACTGTGACGATCAATACTGCTCCCAACCCTTGAGATAATCCTAGGAATGGTTCTGCAATATATTTTTGCACCAAATCAATGATCAGTTGCCCATCAGCTACACGACCTACGATATAATTGATAATAGCAATGACGTATAAAGCGATCGTCGCTGGTAAAATGGCTGCAAATGCTTTAGATACTGCTGGTGGTACTGAATCAGGCATTTTGATCGTAATGTTGGCAAGCATCAATTTACAAAAAATAATGACTGAAATAGCTCCCATGATCATAACTGTAAAATAAGCGTTTCCATTCAAATGATCTAGTTTTAGCCAACCCCATAATCCAACTGACAGTGTGCCATCTGCAATCGTTGCACCAATCTCAGAACTATTAATTGCATCTGCGACATTTGAAGGAACATTCACATCTAATGCTGCTGATAATGCTGGACCAAAGGAAATACCTTGAATCAAGGTAGCTAAACCAACGATCCCCCCAGCTAGATCATTTACTCCATAAGCTCGGGCAAGATTATACCCCCAAGAAAAGGCAAAGATCAATCCGGCGATTGCTAGTGTACCGTTCCAGACAAAACCATTGATTCCGATGATGACATTCAATACGGCAAAGATTCCTTTGTCTGCTGCTAAACTGTCAGCATAGGTACTGTTAAACTGTTGCGGTAAATCACGAATAATTGCATTGATCATTACAGCGACTGATCCCGCCATTGTTGCGGGCAGTGTGCCGATAAAAGCATCACGCAAAGCAACTAAATGTTTTTGCGCTCCGATTTTTGCGGCAACCGGCAGGATGTATTTCTCCATCCAACTTGATAGTCCGTTCATTTTTTACTTCCTCCTATAAGTTTTTTATATAAAGAGAGTTCTCTTTATAACAAAATAAAAAATCCGTTCAAAAATTTTTCTTCTTCCGTTCAAAAAAGAAGTTGTATTTATTCGCTGTATACGCGACGATAAAGTTCGATGATTTCTTTTGCTAAATCAGTAAACGCAATAGATGTCATTAAGTGATCTTGACTGTGAACAGTCAATAACGTCACTTGCATATGATTTCCTTGTGCTTCTTGTGTCAACATGTCTGTTTGTGCATGATGCGCTTGTATAAGTGATTCTTCTGCATCAGCGATTTTTCTATCCGCTAACTCAAAATCACCGATTTTAGCAGCCGCAATCGCTTCCATTGCATCGCTCTTTGCATTACCACCAAACATGATTAACCCCATGATGGCTTCTAGATTTTGTTGATCTTCCACGTTGTTATACCCCCAACTGCATACTTGATTTATTTCATTAGATTTTCTGCTTGTGCAAGAACTTTTTCTCCGTTCATCATGCCATAGTCTTGCATATTGATGACATCTAATGGAATACCTTTAGGCGCAAGTTTTTGTTCAAATTGAGCTTTCATGAAACGTACTTGAGGACCTAATAATAATACATCGACATTCTTAGATTCTAAATTATTATCTGCATCTGAGGCAGAGACCGCAAAAATATCGGCTTCCATCCCTTTTTCTTCTGCTGCTTTTTGCATTTTTGTGACCAATAAACTCGTACTCATCCCTGCTGAACAAACTAACATGATTGTTTTTTTTGCCATTTTTAACACTCCTTTTATTTTTTTACACTTTTATATAACGCAAGAAGCATGCCAATAAAAAAAAGAGCTGAAATAGCGTTTTCATGCTTTTTAGCTCTTTTTTATAGTGCGCACACAGATGTTTAGTGTGTAAACAGTATGATTAGTGTGTTCATTTTTTTATTTTATTTTCAAGAAACATTTGTGTAAGAAATGCGATATCATCTTCTGGAATTTTTACCTGATATTTTCGTTCTAGTGCCATCAAGTTTGCCCGAACGATATCCATTTCCAAACGATAAATTTTTGAGAAAATAGACAGTTTCTCAAATTGCCGATGGCTTTCTTGTTTGATCAATCCGTCTAACATGAAGGCTAAATGGATAACGATTCCAGTATCTACTCCAGGTTCCACGATAATCGACAAATCGGTCTGGATCTGCTGAACTGTCTTTTGCAATGAACGGATCAGTTCATCAATAGAAAAGACATCGCTTAATGATCCAGAAAGTGAATCGACAATTTTAGCTGTCGGGATCTCATCATCAGCTATACGCTTTAAAATATTTAGTTTTTCATCATCAAAAACGTCATAGGCTGAAAAAAATGGGATATTTTGATAATCAACATCAACTGTTCCCGCAATTGCTTTGATCTCATATTCTTCCAATAAGGCATCGATGTGTTTTTTGAATGATTCACGTTCTAAAAACTGCATCTGGATCAGTTCTACCTTATTTTGATTAATCACTGGCATAATACGCTGATATAATTTGGCAGCTACTCCTTCACCAGTAAAGCATGTCACGATTACGGCTTTTTTACGCTGTAAAGTTTCAGATTTTTCCGCTTTGAACTGATCACGTACGATCGATTCAAAGGAAAGCTGGATATTTTGATAGATGTCTTCTAAGCTTCTTCCAACACTTGCCATCCGTATCGCTTCTATCACAATCATGGTACTTGTCATCGTGATAGCTTTCGTCCGAATGCCAGTCTCTTCATAAATCAAATCACTGAAGGTGTTTAATGATCCCATATCTGTTAACAAGAGTAGGCCATTCGTCAAATGCTCTTGATAGTTTTTGACATATTGTAACACTTCTTCATACATTGTTTGAACTTCCATAACCAGTGGCATATTAAAAGCTTTCCCTACTTTTGTTCCTAATAGTTCTTGCGCCATCTCCAACATACTTGAAGCAGTCTGTCTGCCGTGCATCAATACGAGAACATCTACTTTGTTTTCTTTAACAGGCTCACTTTCTCCTAGATTGATAGAAAGAAACATACTAATAAAGCCGATTTCATCAAAAGGAATCTCAACTTGTTCTTCTTCTTCAATGATCGTTGAAAGATCGATTGCTACTTGAAATTCCTTCTTAAAATTTTTCCGTACGTTATTCAAATCTGGGTGGACGATCATATGACCTTCTCTCACACGATCCAATGTACTTTGCAGATGCAAAGCAAAAGCAAAACGAGCTTTTTCATTATAAATACGGTCTAACCGTTTTTCAGCCACATCATACAATTGATTGGTTAACCGCCAGATTTCATCTGGCAAAAGATCTTTGGGAATCGAACTTTTAGTCAATTCTTTGACATATGTCTGGAAATAAGCATCCACATCTTTTGAAATGAGGGTCTCTAGATCAATGTTCTCCACACCGGTTTCGGAAAGAGAAGTGACTTTTTCCTCAATATCGTTATAGACCTGCATGTTTCGTTCTGGATCTTGTGACCAGACAACATCAGCAAATCCTGGTTCAAATGTCAAATACTGACTTTTGCTGTCCATGAATCGGTCGAGACGTTCCGGTATTTCCTTGATTTTCAGTAATCCTTTTTGTACTTGAAGGGAAAGTTCTTCTTTTCGAATGATTAGCTTTTTCTCATGATGAGTACGGTAATGTAAAAAAGATTTTGCACAGACTAGTTTCAAGTCTCGTTTCACTTGACCGATATTTCCTTCCGCATCATAAAGCATGAAGGCAAGAATCGCTTCTTTTTCGATATCGATACGTTGATTCAAACGATTCGCTTCTTGTTTGATAAAAAGAGAGATGATTTCATAACGCTCATCCAGTGAACGTGAAGCAAGATTCGGCAAGGTGATTGCCATAGGAATCCGTCGATTGAACGTAGATAAGAAACTTTCTGAAGATTCAGTCGTCGCCCCAATGATCTGAACAGATGCTTCATGTACTTGTGCACTTTCTCCAAGCGGACGGTAAATACCTTTATCAATGAAAGTAAACAGCATTTCCTGCCCTTCCGGCGGTAAACGGTGGATCTCATCTAAAAACAATATACCGCCGTCTGCTTTGGCTATTAGACCGGGACTATCTTGAGCTGCTCCTGTGTAAGCCCCTTTTTTGATCCCAAAGATGTGTCCAAAGAGCAGTTGCGGATTTTGAGCATAATCCGCACAATTGAAAGAAACAAATGGCGCATCTGCAGAAAGCATCTCTGAATCGATTGCAAAATGATACATACATTCAGCAAACATCGACTTCCCTGTACCAGTTTCTCCAAAAACAATCGTATGCAGCCCCCGCGGTGGATAAAGAATCGCAGCTTTTGCCTGCTGTATGCTGACTTTTAAAGAATCATTTTCTCCAACGAGTGTTTCAAAAGTCACTTGCGTAGAAGAGTCGACATGCACTTCATCAGATTTTGACTTTTCCGTTGGCAAAGAGTAAACGACTGGTCGGCCAGCGGTTTTTACAATATGATGGGCCTTGTATAGTTCACTTAAATATCGGCTTGCATTGCTTCGATCGATAGTTAAGCGCTCAGCTACATCACTTGCTGTCAATCCTTGTTGGTTTTCTGTCAATAGCTGCAAGATCTCTTCTTGACGTTCTTTCACATAACCCCTCCTCTGGCAACCAATTTTGTTCCCGTTTTCATAATCATAGCATAAAAAGGCGCTTATTTGCGCCTTGCTCCTTTATTTCTCTCTTTTTTTGATTTATTTTTAACTTTTTTTCTTATTTTTTCTTTGTTATATTCTGGGTTCTGCTCCTTTCCAGAAAAAGTTTTAGCACACTTTTTATTTACTGCAGGAGCTGCATCTTCTTTGGTTGGCTGCTCAGTTTGCAGCTTACCTCCGTATAAAAAAATCTCTTCAAGTGTTATATTTGATGGACGTAAAAGCCGTTTTAAATCTCTTAGATTATTATCTTGTACGAGTGTAATTACTATTCCTTCATTACCCATTCGACCAGTTCTTCCCGAACGATGCAAATAAGCTTCTTCACTTAACGGAACTTCTGCATTCACTACATAAGGAAGACCTGTAATATCTAAACCTCTAGCCGCCACATCTGTGGTCAAAAGTGCTCTGACCATTTTCTTTTTGAATTGTTCTAGCGCTGCTTTTCGGAGTAGCTTGTTCTGATCAGAGGCCAGACTTCCTACCGGTACACCTCTATACAGCAATTTTTCTTCCATTACGCCTAATTCAGTCAGTTGATTAAAGAAAATCAGACCATGAAAATCTTCTATATGCGTGAGACGTCTCAAGTAGTCATCTTTCTTTCGTATCGGTACACGTAAAAAGTAATGTCTCAGTCCTTTTCGAGAATCGTCCTCTGCTGTCACGTCAATTGTCTCAAACGTTTTCCCAGTGATTTTTTCAATGCTTTCAAGGGAACGATCTGCTGTCGCTGAAAAAAAAGCTAGCTGATACTCTGTTGGAGCTTGATGAAGAATTTGATCAATGATTTGGCTATTCCCAGCGTCAAATAGCTGGTCTGCTTCATCAAATACCATTGTTTTCACTTGATGTGCTTTTATTTTTTTTGCTTTCATCAATTCCAATATTCTTCCTGGTGTACCAATCAAGATTTCTGGTTTTTTCTTCAAACCCTCAATCTGACGTTTGACGTTGGCTCCGCCCACCAAAGATTGGACTTTCAACTCTTTGTCTTTTCCCCATTCACGTGCAACATCTGCTACTTGAATAGCTAGTTCTTGAGAAGAAGCAAAAATGACCAACGCACTTGCTTCACCTGGTTCCAAGTTTAGTAGTAGAGGCCAAAGATAAGCCAGTGTTTTACCTGAACCTGTAGGAGAAACCGCTACTATACTTTGTCTATTACTTAGTGGCTGAAAAACTGCTCGTTGAATAAGAGAAGGTGAGACAAACCCTTTATCCTCATATTTTTTCTGCCAATTTTCGGGAAATACTTGTACAAATTCGTTCATTAAAAATCGTCCTCATTATCTGCATCGAATTTGATGCCGCCATTTTTTCTTAAATCATAAATCACTTGGTTCACATTTCTAGCTAGCTCGATCCACTCTTCATACAACAATCCCCAAGCTGGATCTTTCGGATGAGTCATGACATTGGCAAAATCCTCTGCTTCATCTGCCATTGGATTTTCTGCAGCTGTTACCGCTAAATCAATGATTTCTTTGTGCGCGCGATCATGAAATTGTGCTTGTTCAATTGCATTGACTCCATTCATCACTAGCGTGCCTGAGTCAAAATAAATCTCTGACGGTAAATAAGAATCACCGATTTTACCTGGCTGGATCGATACATCAAAATTCTCATAACGTAAGATCCCCCATCCAAGACCATCTACACCAGTAGAAATCTTTCTTGGGAAATAATGGACTTCTTTTGGCATTCCAAACCAAGCAACAGCTGCATATACAAGGTAAACACCTAAATCCATCAATGCGCCACCTGAGAAATGAGTCGAGAAGATATTCGGTTCTTCTCCATCTAATACTTGGTCATAGCGCGAAGAATATTTCATATAGCTGAAATTTGCACCGATTATCTCGTCTTTTAATGGTAAGTAATCGGCAATCTTTTTAAAACCTGATTCATGGATATTTCTTGCTGCTTCAAAAAAATACACATTGTGTTCATTTGCCAAATGGATGATTTCATCCATTTCTTTTGGCGTCGAAAAAGCTGGCTTTTCAACTATCACATTTTTTCCTGCCAAAATTGCTTGCTTAGCTTGACTAAAGTGAAGACTATTCGGAGAAGCAATATAAATGGTGTCCATATGAGTAATATTGAAAAAAGTCTTCAAATCTGTTGCAAATTCGATATCCCCTTCATAATGAGAACCAAATTCCTGTGCTTTTTCCAAATGTCTAGAATATACCGCTGTCAATTCATATTTTTTTGTGCTTAAAGCTGCTTGGACAAATTGATGAGTAATCCAATTTGTTCCGATAATACCTAAGTTGATCATTATTTTACCTTCTTTCTATTGTATAGGATCTTCAAAAGGGATATCTACATCAAATGGAATGGCCTGCTTGACAGTTACCTCATCTGCCGATACTTGACAATTATAGGCGAGGATTTGAACTCCGCTTTGCTGCGCATGTCGAACCATATCAGCTAGTGCTGGTTGCATTTCTTCATGGATCGTTGCCAGATGAAGATGTTCGAATTGAGCAATAAACAAGACATAAGCGGCATAACCATCTTGTGCGGCATACGTTAATTCTCCTATATGTTTCAATCCTCTGAGTGTGGGCGCATCAGGAAAAGCACCAATCGCTTTATTTTCAAGTGTCATACCTTTGACTTCAACAAATGCTTTTTGTCCGACCACCGTCTCTAAATAAATATCAAATTTGGAGTGAAGATAAGTTACTTCACGCTTGTAGACCGTAAATGGACCAGTTAATCCTGGTAAAAGGATCGTGCCGTCTAAAATACCATCAATTGCCAGCCGATTAGGCAATTGACTATCGATATTAAACCAGTCACCCTTCTTTTTTACAGCAATCAGATCATAGGCGGTTTTCCGTTTAGGTCCAGGAGCAAATACAATAGCCACTTCAGCGCCTGGTATCAGGACCTCTTTTCCTCTACCTGTATTTTTGACATGCGCAATAATTATTTCTCCGTCTTTTTTCATACAATGTGCTATAAACCGATTCGGGCGGTCAATAAAAAAAGCTATTTCCACTTGCTGATACTTCAAATTATGTCACCTTTCTTCCTACTATGTATCCTATCATAATTTGTAGAAAAACAGTAAAAAAACCAGTCGAAAGTCTTAGAGAAATTTTAGCTTTTATTCGGTACAATAAAATAAAGAAGAAAGAATGTTTCTATACGATTATTTTCTCATAAAGGAGTGATTTGGTGATAAAAAAAATGATCTATTTTCTTGGTTCACTCATTACCGTTTTCTCAAGTTTTATTTACTTGAAAAAGAAAAAACAAGCGGAAAAGTCAGAAGGACTCTCAAAGTATCAAGGTACATGGTTCTTTAGTGATAGCCAGCAAAAACAACAATTACAGATTACATCTGATTACACGTTTTTGATCAACGGTCAGTCTCTTGGCACATCTGTGGTAGAAATAGATGAATATCGTTTAGTCGTACGTGATCAGTATGGTTTTTATCTTATCTTTTCTTATCCCGAACAAACTCTTTATGACGAATCTGCAGACACTTCATATAAGTTGTTATCTGAAAAATAGATCCCTCCCAATGTATATATATATCCTTTATAAACGAAAGAATGAGTCTTCTCTATCATCTTTCGTTTTTTGTTGTAAAAACGTCTAAAAATCCTTTGTTTTTTATTTAGAAAAATAGTCAATTAACGTTTTTTTTGTTACACTTACTAATGATGGTTTTTTTACCATGAAAGGATGATCGAATATGACACCAAATCGAGAAGATTATTTGAAAATCATTTTAGAACTAGGTGGAGATACAACGAAAGTCAACAATAAACAAATCGTATCTAGTCTAGATGTCTCAGCTGCATCTGTCAGTGAAATGATTTCTAAACTTGTGAAAGAAGAGCTTGTAGAACATTCCCCTTATCAAGGTGTACAATTGACTGCAAGCGGACTGCAAAAAGCTAGCAGTCTGATTCGCAAACATCGCTTATGGGAAGTTTTTTTAGTTGAACATTTAGACTATAGCTGGAATGAAGTCCATGATGATGCTGAAGTATTGGAACATGTGACTTCGGAACATCTTGCAGATCATTTAGAAAACTATTTGAATCATCCTGAACATTGTCCTCATGGAGGATCGATTCCTAAAAAAGAGGAAGTTGTCCATGAAGAACGCCGACAAACATTGGAGTCCTATCCTGTCGGTACAAAAGTGCGTATCGCACGAGTGCTTGATGAAAAAGAATTGTTGGATTACTTAGTCACTATTGACCTGAATATCAACGAAGAATATGAGATCGTTGACATCGCAGCTTATGAAGGACCGATCACTATCCAAAATGATAGAAAGAAAATCCCCGTCAGCTTCAAGGCGGCCAGCACGATTTTTGTCGATAAAATATAAAGGAGTGTATCCACATGTCTAATGAAAAAAATGTATTGTTTACGATATTCGGCGGTACAGGTGACCTAGCCCAGCGTAAATTGTACCCGTCTTTGTTCCGCCTTTACAGAAAAGGAAATTTAGGCGAGCATTTTGCTGTAATCGGAACCGCTCGCCGTCCCTGGAGCGATGAGCACTACCGTGAAGTTATCAAAGAAACAATCCGCGCATTGAATCCTTCAGATGAAGAAGCAACTACCTTTGCAAGCCATTTTTACTATCAATCCCATGATGTAAATGATTCAACGCATTATCAGACATTAAAAGAATTGTCTGACCGATTAGATGGACACTATCAATTAAACGGTAATCGTGTCTATTATTTGGCTATGGCACCTCAATTTTTTGGAACGATCGTTTCTCATTTGAAATCACAAAATATTATGACAAAAAATGGCTTCAATCGTTTGATCATAGAAAAACCGTTCGGTTCTGATTACCAGTCTGCTTTTGAATTGAACCAGCAAATCAGAGAAGTATTCCCAGAACAAGATATTTTTAGGATTGATCATTATTTAGGAAAAGAAATGATCCAAAACATCTCAGCTATCCGTTTTGCCAATAATATTTTTGAGGCTCAATGGAACAATCGCTATATCGACAATATCCAAATTACTTTTGGCGAAAACCTCGGTGTAGAAGATCGCGGGGGCTACTACGATCATAGTGGCGCACTTAAAGACATGGTGCAAAATCATATTTTACAGGTTGTAGCATTACTTGCAATGGAACCGCCAGTAGCATTTTCCGAAAAAGAAATCCGTACAGAAAAGATCAAAGCATTGAAAGCTATCCGCATTTATAACGAAGAAGAAGTGTTAGAAAACTTCGTTCGCGGGCAATATGCTCAAGGTGAATTGGATGGTGTACAATTCAAGGGCTATCGCGAAGAAGACAAAGTGGATGCTCAATCAGAGACTGAAACATTCGTCGCAGGCAAATTCACTATCGACAACTTCCGTTGGTCAGGTGTTCCTTTCTATGTACGTACAGGCAAACGTTTGACTGAAAAAGGGACTCGGATCAACATCGTATTCAAACAAGTTCCTGTTAATGTATTCAAAACATCTGTCGATGAACCATGTGACGATACGACACTTCCACCTAATGTTCTAACGATCTATATTCAGCCAACTGAAGGATTTTCTTTATCCTTGAATGGGAAAGAAGTAGGGCAAGGATTTGAAACGGAACCAATCAAATTGGAATTTAGAAATAGTGCAGAAATGGTTGAAAATAGCCCAGAAGCTTACGAAAAATTACTATTAGATGCGTTGAATGGTGATGGAACGAACTTCTCTCATTGGGAAGAAGTCGCTCAATCTTGGCATATCGTGGATGTCATTCGAAAAGCTTGGGACCAAACACAACCGGATTTTCCCAACTACAAAGCTGGATCAATGGGACCTAAAGCAGCTTTCGAACTACTTGAAAAAGACGGATTCGAATGGATCTGGCAACCAGATAACTGGTATCGTGAACGTGGAAAATTAAACGATTGATAACAAAAGGGGGTGTGACAAAGAACATGTCACACCCCCTTTTCCCTTTTACTTTTCTTCGAATCCTTCAGCTACAGCTTCGGGATAGAAGTCTTCAACGATTTTTGCACAACGACCGCATAGATGAGGAAGTTTTTCATCTACTCCTACATCTTTACGAACTTGGCGACAGCGATCGCAAGTTTCCCCGTCTGCTTTTTCCACTGTAATAGCAACATCATCAAATACCATAGCGTTATCTGGCACTTGTTCATCTGCTGCCATAACTTCAAAGTAGTCTGGTGAAACGATCAATAATTGTGCAATATCTGCATCCAAAGCTTTTAACATTTCACGAACTTGTTGTTTTGGATAAACAGTTAGTTTTGCTTCCAAAGATTTACCAATCAATTTGCTGTTTCTTGCTTCTTCCAATGCTTTTAAGACATTATCACGGAAGTCCATGAAAGCAGTCCAGGTATCCATCAATTCTTCTTGGTTTGCAAACTCTTCATAACCAGGAAACTCGCTTAACTGAACGTACTCCTCTTCTTCTTTCAGGAATGACCAGATTTCTTCTGCTGTATGCGGAATGATAGGAGTCAATAATTTTGTCAAAGCTACAGCTGTTTGATAGAAAACAGTTTGCATGCAACGACGTTGATAATCATCTTCTGCTTCAATATAAACTACATCTTTAGCAAAATCCAGGTAGAATGACGATAGATCAACCGTCAAGAAGTTCATAACTGTACGGTAAATATGCATGAAGTTATATTTGTCGTACCCTTCTTCTCGGATTTCTTTGATTACTTGGTTCAATCGAACGGTCATATATTTGTCTACAGAACGTAAATCATTGTACGAAACAGTATCTTTTTTAGGATCGAAATCTTCTGTATTCGCTAATAAGAAACGCATCGTATTTCTGATTTTACGATATACTTCTGCCACTTGACTTAAGATATCCATAGAAACACGAACATCTGCTTCATAATCTACACTAGATACCCATAAGCGAAGGATATCTGCACCAAATTGTTTGATCACTTTTTCTGGTGCAATGATGTTTCCTAAAGATTTACTCATCTTACGGCCTTCACCATCTAAAGCAAATCCTTGAGAAATAACTGATTTGTATGGTGCTACACCATTGATAGCCACACTAGTCGTGATACTTGAGTTGAACCAGCCACGATATTGGTCTGATCCTTCTAAATACATATCTGCTGGGAATGATAATTCTGGTCGCTGACGTAAAACAGCTTCATGAGAAGAACCAGAATCAAACCAGACATCCATGATATCTTTTTCTTTTGTAAATTCGCCATTAGGAGAACCTGGGTGGGTAAATCCTTCAGGAAGAAGTTCTTTCGCTTCTTTTTCAAACCAGATAATTGATCCATGTTCAGCAAATAATTTTGCCACATGTTCGATTGTTTCTGGTGTGATGATTGCTTCTCCATTTTCAGCATAGAAAATCGGAAGTGGTACTCCCCATGCACGCTGACGGGAAATTACCCAATCGCCGCGGTCACGGATCATATTATACAAACGTGTTTTACCCCATGGGATAACCCACTCTACTTTTTCTACTTCATCCAAAATATTCTGACGGAATTTATCGATAGATGCAAACCATTGTGGAGTTGCCCGATAGATCACAGGCTTTTTCGTCCGCCAATCGTGAGGATAACTATGAGTAAAGAAATCTAGCTTCAGCAAAGCTCCTTTTTCTTTTAATAGATCAGTGATCATAGGATTTGCTTTGTCATAAAAGATTCCTTCAAATCCAGGTGCTTCTTCTGTAAACAATCCTTTTGAGTCTACAGGTGACACTACAGATAGTTTATATTTGCTACCAGCGATATAGTCATCTTCCCCATGTCCTGGAGCAGTATGGACTAATCCAGTACCAGCGTCTAAAGTAACATGATCGCCTAAAATCACAAGTGATTCACGTTCATAGAATGGATGACTTGCAGTCATATATTCCATTTCTTGTCCAGCAAATTCTTTTAGAACTGTTACATTTTCCCAACCGATTTCTGATTGGACTGTTTCTAGCAAATCTTTCGCTACGACAAACTTACGGCCATCGGCTTCCACCAATACATACGTAAATTTTGGATTTACAGCAATACCTTGGTTTGCTGGCAATGTCCATGGTGTTGTCGTCCAAATGACAAAAGCTGTATCTTCATCAAGAATATCTTTGCCGTCTTTGACATTGAAAGCTACAAAAATAGATGGAGATTTTACATCTTTATATTCAATTTCAGCTTCCGCTAAAGAAGACTCACTTGACGGAGACCAGTAAATTGGTTTCAATCCTTTGTAAATATAGCCTTTTTCAGCCATTTTACCAAATACGCGTACTTGTGCAGCTTCATAAGAAGGATCTAATGTAACATAAGGATGTTCCCAATCTCCTGCAACTCCTAGGCGTTTGAAATCTGCTCGTTGCTTATCTACTTGGGAAAGTGCATATTCACGACATTTTTCCAAGTATTCTGCCATGGACATTTCTTTACGTTTCACGCCTTTATTAGCCAATACTTGTTCAATCGGCAATCCATGTGTATCCCATCCTGGAACATATGGTGCACGATAGCCAGACATTGATTTTGAACGAATGATAATGTCTTTACTGATTTTATTCAATGAATGTCCTAAATGGATATTACCATTGGCATATGGAGGTCCATCATGAAGAACAAAGCTAGGTTTTCCTTCGTTCAACTCTTGTCTTTTTTGGTAGATTCGATTTTCTTCCCATTCTTTTTGCCACTCGCCTTCTCGGTTTGGCAAATTACCACGCATAGGGAATTTTGTTTTTCCTAATTGCAAGGTTTCTTTCATTTTCATTCAACCATACACTCCTTTATTTATTTTCCGGACACAAAAAAGCATGTTCAGCCGCAAGGGACGAACATGCCGTGGTACCACCCAAATTTAGTTGCATCTATCTAGTGCAAACTCTCTGTGACCAATAACGAGGTCAGCCGCTGCTTCTTACTTTAATTTCGGAAAAGCAGGTCTCAAGTAGAGGATCTTTCACCATGCAGTGTCTTACCGAACTTCCACTCTCATCGGCTCGCTTTAAGAATAACAAAGTGCTTTTCTGTTCTACTCGTTTTCATTTTCACCAGGCACGATCGAGATATCAATAGCCTGTGTATCAAATGCCGTCATAGGTGCTTCTATGACTCCTGTGTCTGAGTTTACATCAGTATCATTTTCATTGTCAAGCTGTTTTGCTAAAACTTCTTTGATCACTTCATGGCTGTCAGTCACGTAGCTGGAGAATGGTTGTAAAATTTCATCCCATTCCGGACTTTTCACTTGTTCTAATTGAGACTCAAGCATCAAGCTGATACGTTGATGGAATACTCGTGTTTTTTTCTTAAGATCTTCAGTTTCTGTCGCAAGCTGTCTTGCTTTTTCTGTTGCATCTGTCAAGATTTTTCTTGCTTTTTCTTCTGCATCAGTTGTTAATTGATGTGCACGTTTTTCAGCGTTCGCAACTAACTCATCTGCTTTGTTTTGTGCAGAAGTAACGATCACTTCGGATTCCTTGCTTGCACTTGTTTTTACTTTATCAGCCGTATCTTGAGCTACGATGATTGATTGGTTCAAAGCATCTTTTAATTCATTGAAGTACTCAAGTTTTTCTTCAGAATGTTTGACTGCTTTTTCTAATTCTCGATTTCTTTGAGTCAATTCCTCATAGTCACGAACAACTAAATCTAAGAAATCATCTACTTCGTCTTGATTATATCCCCGCATTTTTGTCGGGAATGTCTTATTTTGGATATCTAATGGAGTTAAAGCCATGAGTAAACCACCTTTTTATTTTATTTACGTAATACACCGAACAGTACCCTGTACTTTTCTTTTTTCGTCTTCCCCTCAAGTTCTTGGATCTGGACTCTGCCATAACCTCTGACTGAAATAATATCTAATAGTTCAAGTACAAAATCAGGTCTTGTATTTTCTGTCCAGTTCACTTTTACTTTACCAGCTTCGATCAGCTGCTTGGACCGCTGTCTGGAAATATTATAAATCTCAGAGATCACACTGTCTAGTCGCATGGAACTAACTGTTCCTCTTTCTTGTGTCCAGCTATCTTTCGGCATAATCATTTCTGTGTATTTGATTGGTTCCAAGCGTACAGCAACCTTTCCAATCTTTGTTACTTGTGCAGCAACAAAATGATCCACCTCATTTGCAATAAATACTTGCCAGCGATCACCGTCCGAGATGATATCGCCAAAGTAAGAGCGTTTGATCCCCGTTCCCACTAAAGTTCCAAGGATTTTCCCATGACTTAGGCTGGCAAATTTGCTAGGATAATGGATTTCATACAATGCTGTTTCAAAATCTTCCTCTACAGGTTCGTAATAATCGGGGAAAATCAAACATCTTTTTCTTTCTGCCTGTTCATATCCGCCATAAAACATGAAACGCAAATCACTGCTTTGTCGAATCAGTGTTTCTAAAATATAGGATTGTCTTGGGTCAAGAAATTCGGTCAGATAGGGTGCATATTGTCCTTGAACTTGTTCAATCCAATCGCCTACCGAATCGATAAATGTACGTTCATCTGCCCGAAAGTGCTGGTATACATTTGCATCCAAAATTTCCCCCTCCTATCTATTCTGAGAATAAAGATTTTGTTGCTTCAATCAATAAACTAAATGGACAGTTATCCATATAACGATCTGTGCTAAACCTTGTACGGCTAAGTTCAATATCAGGATTGCCCCTAAAATTGTGAAATCCAAGGGTCCAATCCTCAAAGGCAGACGATCGAACAAACCGATATACGGTTCGCAGATCTTAGCTAATAATCGTCCTAGCCCTGATTGATACCCGCCTGGAAACCAAGAGAGCAATGCATATACCATCAAGATAATGCTATAGAAATAGGCTGCCCGTTGAAGTAAATGAAGTAATAGTGCAATAGTATAAATCGTAGTTCCTCCTCTTACAGATCAAACAAATTCGC
Source organism: Enterococcus sp. E5-37 (assembly GCF_035726925.1). Classification (NCBI taxonomy): domain Bacteria; kingdom Bacillati; phylum Bacillota; class Bacilli; order Lactobacillales; family Enterococcaceae; genus Enterococcus; species Enterococcus sp. E5-37. The sequence continues at coordinate 65,846 of NZ_JAPMLG010000006.1, read as the reverse complement.
ATCTGCAAAAGATTGAGCGGTTGAACTGTCAATCTCCATCCCAGTCGGTGTACAAAGAAAAATCTCATCTCCAACACGTTTAATATCTCCATCTAGTGCATAAACTGTTCCTGTTAGAAAATCAACGATTCTTCTCGCTTGTTTTTCTTCTACTAAATGAAAATTCACTAAGGTTGCTTCTCCAGCAATGATTCGTTTAGCAATCGCCATAGCTTCAGAATAAGCTCTTGGTTCCATTACAGTGATTTTTCCAGCAAGATTTGCTTTAGGCTGTGTAGAGGTTCTTGAAGCTGTTCTTTCTTTCGCTACAGTTTTTGTAGGTGATTGATGTAGTTCAATTACTTTTTTCTTTTCAGCCGGCTGAATACTTTCATGCGTTACAGGACGTGAAGTCGCCGTTTTTTGTTTTTCATGAGTATTCGCAGCAGATACAGAATGAGTTGATTGATTCTGTGTTGTATTTTTTTTAGTTGGCTGTACAGCCTTTTTTGTTGTTTCAGGATAATCTTGGTATTCGTACTCTTCCTCATCAGCTAATCCGAAAAAATTAGCAATTGCTCCTCTGTTTAAAAGCGGCATTTTTGTTCCTCCTTTATTCGTCTTTGAATAGCGCTGTTCCTACACGGATAAATGTTGCACCTTCTTCAATCGCAATTTGAAAGTCTTGACTCATCCCCATACTTAATTCACTACATGGTGCATGGGCATAACCTTTTGCTTGAACAAGATCACGCAATTCTTTCAGCGTACCAAACACTTTATGGATTTGCTCATCAGAAGCTTCTTTAGGCGCCATAGTCATTAACCCAACAACCTTGATTTTTGTGCAGGCAGCTAAAGATTCCACAAACGGTAAAAGCTCATCTGGTGAAATTCCATGTTTTGATTCCTCACCAGAAACATTTACTTCAATAAAACAGGATAATTCTTTCTCTAACCGCTTCTGGATTTCTTCTGCTAATCTTAAACTGTCCAACGCATGAAAGTAATCAATTTCATTTACAATCAATTTTACCTTTCTGCGCTGTAAATTACCAATTAAATGCCACTTTATTTCAGGAAAATCAAATAAATCTTGTTTCTTTTGTAATAGTTTATCTACTCGGTTTTCTGCACAATTCATAACGCCAGCTCTAACCAATTCTTCAGCTTGAGCGGATTCAACAGATTTTGTTACAGCTACTAATGTAACTTCTTTCGGATCACGATGAACAAGAGCACACGAATCCTGAATTTCTTGCTTGATTTTCTGCAAGTTGTCAGCAATCATGTGCTCTTCCTCTCCTTTATTTTTTACGACGGAAAAACGGTGGCGTATTTAATTCATCATCGCCATGAGATTTTGTTTCTTCGCGGTTGAATGTATCAAATTCTTTTTTTTCGATATTGTCAAAATTGGAATCATCAACTCTAGGACGAACATTTTGTTCACGTCTGATATCCCAATCGCCAAAACTGTTTTCTTCTTCTGAAGAAGTTGGTTTAGCTTGATCCATATCTAATACAGTCTTTTGAGCAGGTGATTGCATTTGTGCTTGTCTAGCTGGTCGGCTAGACTTGCGTTCCTTTTTTGATTCATCGATACCTGTTGCGATGACCGTCACACGGATTTCATCGCCCATTTCTTCATTGATAGATGTACCTAGAATGATATTTACATCGCCAGTTGCTGCATTTGCTACGATATCTGAAGCATCTTGTGCTTCGAACAATGTCATATCCAAACCGCCTGTGATGTTAAGAAGTACTTGTTCAGCTCCATCAATAGATGTTTCAAGCAATGGAGAGGAGATTGCTTTTTTCGTTGCTTCTACTACGCGATCTTCTCCACTAGCCACACCGATCCCCATCAATGCTGTACCTTGGTTTTCCATCACTGTTTTCACGTCAGCAAAGTCAAGGTTAACGTAACCTGGCGCTGTGATCAAATCAGAGATACCTTGTACACCTTGTCGTAAAACATTATCTGCTTCACGGAAAGCTTCAAGCATCGGTGTCTTTTTATCTACAACTTCTAATAAACGGTTATTTGAGATAATCAATAATGTATCCACATTTTCTTTCAAACGAGCGATACCTTCTGCAGCAAAACGGCCACGTTTCGGTCCTTCGAAAGTGAATGGACGTGTTACGACACCAACAGTCAATGCGCCCAATTCTTTCGCGATACCTGCAACGATTGGTGCAGCACCTGTACCGGTTCCTCCACCCATTCCTGCAGTGATGAAAATCATATCTGCACCGTCTAAAGCTTCGCGTAAGGATTGTTCACTTTCTTCTGCCGCTTTTTGTCCAACTTCTGGCTGAGAACCAGCACCTAAACCACGAGTATATTTGGGGCCTAATTGGATAACTGTTTCAGCTTTTGAATTTTTTAATGCTTGCACGTCTGTGTTGGCTGTAATGAATTCAACACCTTTAACGTTTTCTTCAATCATTCGGTTTACAGCATTTCCACCGCCACCACCGACTCCGATGACTTTGATTACTGCGCCGTCATTGATATTATTATCAATTGAGAATTCCATATCTTATTCCTCCCAGGATGAATTAATCAAAAATATTTGTAAAGAAACCCTTGATTTTATTTTTTACATTTTCTCCGGACTCTTTTGGTTCCGGCTCATCGTAGATTGTTTCTTCAGGTGCTTCATAGCTCTCATATGTGTTTGTTGTTTCTTGTTCAACTACCATTTGACGAGCTGCTGAGGTTTCACCCGTAACAGCAATTTTTGCCAATTGATACACTTCACTCAAGTTTGCTGAATAATCCACGATACTTATTACATTTGTAAATACCGGGTTTCTCAGCCCCATGTGATTTGGAACATACAATTTTACATTTACGCCGAAGATTTCTTGTGCCAAGTCCACAACACCAGGAAGACTAGCAGCTCCGCCTGTCAATACGACGCCACCTGGCAACTCTAATGCTTCGATTTGGTCCAATGCATCTTTTGCTTTGTTGAAAATCTGTTCCATTCGAGCTGAAATAATTTCTGACAAGTAGCGTTCATCGACTTTCACTGGTTCTGACTGACCAATCACATCTACTGGAAATTCTTCATCTGGTGATGTCCGTTCTGGGTATGCATCACCGTAGTTTATTTTCAACGCTTCTGCATTGTTAAATGACGTATTTAATACAATAGAGATATCTTTAGTGACAAATTCGCCACCTTCTTGGTCAAGATTGGTAAACTTCAATTGCTTATCATGCATAACAGCCGTTGTTGTTTGGCCACCACCCATATCAATGACGATCGTACCAAAATCTTTTTCTCCGTCAGAAAGAATTGATTCAGTCAGCGCTAAAGGAGTAATCACCATTTCGTTGACGATTAATCCGGCATTTTCCACGCATTTACGTATGTTATGGATGATCGTTTTAGGTCCTGTAAACAACAGACCGTACATTTCTAATCTTACGCCGATCATTCCACGAGGATCTTTGATTCCCTCGAACCCATCGACAGTAAAATCTTGTGGCAATATTGACACGATTTGACGTTCAGGAGGTATTGAACGAACAAGGGCAGCTGAAGCCACATTTCTGACATCTTCATCGGTGATTTCCTTTGAATCTCCGTTAACTGCAATCATTCCCTGGCAATTTTCTACTTCAAGCATGTTTGCTGGCAAACCGACACTTACGCCTTTGATCTGGATACCTGCTTTTTCTTCTGCTTGTCGTACTGCTCGTTGTATCGCTTGGACCGTTTTATCGATATCAACGATAATGCCTCGGTTAATCCCTTCTGATTTTGCGTTTCCTACTCCAATAATATTCATTTGGCTGTCGATATATTCAGCCACGACAACTTTAACAGATGTCGTTCCAATATCAAGGCCTACATACATTCCTGTTTTTGCCATGAATGGGATTCCCTCCTACTTACTATTCCATATACAAGCGAACAACTAGCGTCCGTTTTAAAATATACTTATTAATAGATATATTCACTGCTTCCAATTCTACCATAAATTACTGGTTTTTAGAAAGTACATTCTTACTTTTTAAAGTTGTTTTATCAATTTTCATTTAAACTTGACGGAGTTGTACTTGGGTTATCTTCTATTTGACTTGTTTCACTTGAATCATTTGAATCAGATGATCCGTTTGTGCTAGACGATCCAGGTGTTTGTGCTTCTTGCGTTTCTGCCTCTTCACTTGATTCGTTTGTTTGATCCGCATTTTCTTCACTTTCAGTTGTTTCTTCCGATTGGCCCGATTCTTCCGTTTCTTGAGTGCTACCGTAAGGATGCGAGAAGATACCAACTTCCATGTCGATCACACCTTTTTCATCCATATCTTTGGCTACTTGCGAATAATATTTCATTTGGTTCGCAAGATTATTGATATTTACAATAACTTGATTGCCGTCATTCATATTCAATTGGATCAGATTTTTATTGCTTGCTCTTGGCGTGTACTTGATTTCAGAAATTGCTTTTTGCAATTCTGATGATAACTGATTGTATTGCTTTGTTAATTCTTTGATTTTTGCAGAGTCTTTGAACTCTTCCAAGATAGGGAGATTTTTTGTAGGATTTGCTACTTTTTCATCTAATACTGTTCCATTTTCAATCACTGGGTAGTACTGATTATTTTTTGCGATCAAAGCAATCTCTTTATATTCTGTCACATCCAAATCGAATTCATTCATCCCTTTGAAATGTATACTTGCTGTTTCGATTCTTGGCTGTGCTTTTTTAAGCCGATCGATATAAGTAGATCGATGAAAATACTGTCCCCAGACATTTTCTCCTAATGACAATTTTGTATCAGAGATGATTTTTTGGCTGTTGACTGTCTTATTGCCTGATACTGCAACTGCTTGTAATTTGCTATAAGGAGAAACATAATAGATCAAAAAAATCAGCGGTATACCCAATATAGTGATGATCAAAGCTAACCGACGAAATAGTACTTTGTGCCGTTGACTTTTTAAATTGGGCAGACGGTTCAAAAAAGAACCGTTATATGGTCCACCGTTTTTCTTTTGCTTGATCTCTTCAAAAAATTCGATTTTTTTCTCGGACTGGCTTTCTTCTTGGTGTTCCTCTTGAACCGTTTTTTCTTCTTCAGAATCTGAAAGGGGTGCATCTAATGTTATGTCTTCTTTTTTTGGCTCTTGGTTTTTCATCTCTTGTTCTGCCAGATATTTTCGGTTAGCCTTTTGCCAAGGAGTCAAATTGTTTTCATCAGAAGACGGATGAGACAATTTTTTTGGTTCTTTTTTCTTACTCACTAAGACCACCGCCTTTATTTTTTGATTATTTGTTTTACTAAGTCATAAAGACGTTTTGAAGCATCAGGGATTCCTTGTTCTTTAGAAGCTCGGCACATTTGCTTTTGCAATTCTTCATCACCCATGATTTCGTTGATTGTCTGACTTAGTGATTCACCTGTTAGTTCATTATCTGCAATCATTTTTGCTGCTCCTGCGTGAACAAGACTCATTGCATTTTTAGTCTGATGATCATTCGTAACATATGGGCTGGGAACCAACACTGCCGGTAACCCCAGAGCTGTGAATTCTGCGATCGAAGTTGCACCAGCACGCCCCACCAGCAGATCACTGGAAGCCATGACCTCTGCCATATTTTTGATATAAGGCTGGACACTAATATTTTGTATTTCAGGATTTATTTTATTTAGGATCTCTTCATAATATCTATCTCCTGAAGCATACAAAACTTGGTAAGAAGAAGGAATATATTCACTTAAAAAAACTGATACTGCTTGATTGATTTTAAGTGCTCCTTGACTACCGCCAAAAATCAAGACTGTTTTCTTTTCTGGATCCAAACCAAATGTTTTCAAAATATCTGATTTTTTAGTATCTGCTACTTCTTGTGCTCGAGGATTACCTACAAGAACTGCTTTGTTTTCAGGAAAAAAGGAAGCCGCATCTTTAAATGAAAGAGCGATCCGATCCACATATCGGCTTAAAAATTTATTGGTAACACCTGGTACACTGTTTTGTTCATGGATAATTGTTGGAATACCCATTTTGGCTGCAGCGTACACTACCGCTCCGGAAACATATCCTCCAGTACCGATAACGATATCTGGTTGAAAATCACTGAGGATTTTTTTTGCTTGACGGATACTCTTAAGAAACAATCGGACCGTCTTGATGTTATGCATGGAAATTTTTCGTTTAAATCCTTGAATCTCCAAGGTATGGAAAGGCATTCCTGTATCAGGGACGATTTTGTTTTCTAGACCTCGTTTTGCTCCCACATACATGAATTCAGCATTCGGTTCTTGAGTCTTTACATAATTGACAAAGGCAAGAGCTGGATAAATATGTCCCCCTGTTCCTCCGCCTGTAACCAAAATTTTCATTTTTTATCGCTCGCTTCTACTTTTTCTATTTTAATCGGTTCACAGCTTCCATGAATCTGTTTCCTCTAGTTTCAAAATTTGGGTATTGATCCCAGCTGGCATTCGCTGGTGATAATAAAACTACATCACCATCTGTACTGTTTTCTAATGCTAAAGGAACTGCTTGTTCTACAGAATCGGCTGTTACTATTGTCTCGATGCCTGCTTTTTTTCCAGCATCCATCAACTTTTCTTTTGTTTGGCCAAATACGACCATTGCTTTGATTCCTTTTAATGAAGGAATTAATTCATCAAATGTATTTCCTCTGTCTAATCCGCCAGCCAATAACACGACCTTAGTCGTTTCAAATCCACTTAGAGCCATTTTAGTCGCTAAAATATTGGTTGCTTTTGAATCATTATAAAATTTTCTGCCTTGGATTTCTCCTACATATTGCGTACGATGTGGTACGCCATGGAAAAAATGCAACGTTTCTCGTATAGCTTCATTTGATATACCATACAATTTTGCTACAGAAATAGCAGCTAGTGCATTTTCTACATTATGCTTACCTGGTACGCCAAGTTCAGATATTTCCATTATTTTTTCTTTTTTATAGTATATTGAGTAATCGTCAGCATACACACCGTCTTCCAACACTTCTTTTGTCGAGAAAGGCAGTACGCGTGCTTTTGTTCTTTGCGCTAATTCTTGTAGTTCTGACTGATTCCAGTTAAGGATCAGATAATCTTTTTCTGTCATGTTTTTTTGAAGGTTCCATTTAGCTTTGACATATTCTTTTCTTGTACCATGATAATCAATATGTGCTTCATAGATATTGGTAATCACTGCTATATGAGGGCGGAAATCTGTGATTCCCATGAGTTGGAAGCTAGACAATTCCATCACAATTTTATCTTCTGATTTTGCTTCTTGCGCTACACCACTTGCTGGATACCCAATATTTCCTGCTAAACGTGCAATTCCTTGATCTGCTCCTGCATTCAGTAGTAGTCCTGTCATCGTTGTTGTCGTTGTTTTTCCGTTCGTTCCTGTAATCCCAATAATTGGGCATTCCGCTACTTCGTAAGCTAGCTCAACTTCCGTAATTACCGGAATACCCATTTCTTGGGCTTTTGCTACTAAAGGATGACTGTAGGGAATCCCTGGATTTTTGACCATCAATGAAAATTCTTCATCCAACAATTCGATTGGATGACTACCTGTTATTACTTTTATCCCTAAAGAAAGCAGCTCTTGTGCTTCCGGATTTTCGTCAAAAGGTTTTCCATCATTAACGGTGACAAGTGCGCCCAATTCATGTAATAATTTGGCCGCACTTACTCCGCTTTTTGCGAGTCCTAAGACAAGCACTTTCTTATTTTCATATGTTGATATTTTTTTCATTTCCCGTCATCTCCTACCAAACGATCCATAATGTGATCAACGAAGTAACAATGCTGATCAACCAAAAAACTGTATCAATCTTCCACTCCGACCATCCGCACATTTCAAAGTGATGATGAATTGGAGACATTTTAAAAATTCGTTTTCCTGTAAGCTTAAAGGAAGTAACTTGAAGCATCACACTTGCTGTTTCCATAACATAGATCAAACCAATCAAAAGCAATGTCCATTCTTGGTTTAGCATTATAGAAATTGCCGCTAAAAGTCCGCCCAACGCTAATGAACCGACATCTCCCATAAAAATCTTGGCAGGTTTTCTGTTGTAGACGAAGAAACCCAGTAAACCTCCTAAAACACTTAAGCAAATGATTAATACATCATACTGATGCTGATGCCAAGCAATTAGACCGTAAGCTGCAAAAGAGATACTTCCTAAGCCAGCAACTAATCCATCGATGCCATCTGTCAGGTTTACCGCATTTGAAAATCCAACAAGCCAGAAGAGAGCGAAAATACCATAAATGATTCCTAAAGGTAGATCTAGTCCGAAGAAATTCAATACACCTGGATAACCTTCAGAACGGTAAACAAGATAAAAGATGATTCCCCCTAGAATCTGTCCAATCAATTTCTGCTTCGAGTTCAGTCCCATGTTTCTTTTCTTGAATATTTTTATAAAATCATCAAGAAAGCCGATTACTCCGTATAACGCTAATACAAAAAGCAAGATGAAAAGAGTAGGAGTTAGCTGTTTTTGCCAAGCTCCAACCCAAATTCCTGTCAAAATAGAGCCGATCAGAAACACTAAGCCGCCCATTGTAGGAGTTCCGGCTTTGCTATTGTGCCACTTTGGTCCCTCCTCACGAATCGCCTGACCTTGCTTTTTCATTTGAAAGTAACCAATAAATAGCGGCATTGCGGCAATCGTCATTGCACAACTGCTGACAATGGGAATCAATGCTTGTGTCCATTCCATGCTCTTTTCTCTCCTATTTCTCTTCTTATTCTTCTAAAGTAAAACTAAGTTTGTCTTCAGTGATTTTTTCATATGGAGCAAGTTCTTGTTTGACACAATAACCATCTCCATCAAAACTAACTTCAATACCGAGGATTTTCCCCAGCTTCATGATATCTGCTTTTGACCATCCTGTTACGTCAGGCATCAGCTTATCACCACCAGTATATAGGATCAGTTTTTCTCCAGAGATCAACTGATCACCGTTGGCAGTAGATTGTTTTTGTACTTTTTTACCATTACCGATCACTACAGGTTGCAGTCCACTTTTTTGAGCATCAGCTGCTGCAACGTCCGCTTCAAGATTACGATAATCGGCTACGGATACTTTTTCTGTTTTTGTTTCTGTATCTGAATCTTCTTCAGTTTCTTTAAAATCCATTGCCCGTTTCATCAATGGATTTGCGATTTTAGCCAAGGCCATTCGATCATATGTCTTAGGGTGTTTCATTGTTAGATACAAGACATAGTCTGGATCTTCAGAAGGAACCATCTCCACAATCGAATACAGGTAGGCTGTATCTCCTGTTTGATATCCCCCTGTATCAGAAGCGATTTGGGCTGTTCCGGTTTTTGCCGATACATTGTATCCAGGTACACTATATACACCATAAGCACTACCGTAGTTTTCGCTTTCGACAACATCTCTCATATATTCACGGACTTTTTCTGTTGTTTCTTTTGAAAAAGGTTGCCCTAGAACTTCTGTTTGAGTTGTTCGCTCTTCTCCAGTTTGGGGATCCACCACTTTGCTGATATATCGAGGTTGAATCATTGTACCGTTATTCGCAATAGAAGTGAAAGCTTTCATCATTTGGAAATTCGTCACACCTACCGCTTGTCCATAAGCACTCATTGCTCGGTCGACAATATTTGATGTAGGTAAAGCACCGTTTACTTCATCATCTAATCCAGAATGAGTACTTTGTCCAAATCCCAGTTTTTGTAAATAGTTATACCATCGTCCGCCTAATCGCTGTTCCAGTATGACCATCCCGACGTTACTTGACCATGAAAGAGCTTGACGCATGGTCAGCACACCTTTTTCACCAAAGTCATGGTCATTGATCGTAGCATCTTCTACTTGGATTTTTCCAGATTGGAAGGTTTCATTCTCGTTGAATTCTCCTTCTTCGATAGCAGCTGCAGTAGTGAAAACTTTCATGGTTGATCCTGGTTCATAACTATCTTGTACCAAGAAATTACGCCAGATAGCATCTTTTCCAGTCAATCCTTCCATTGTTTCAGGATTGAAAGTAGGTCGTTGTCCCATTGCCAAGATTTCTCCGGTTTTTGCTTTCATCAGGACTGCTGTCAATTCTTCTGGCTGATATTCTTCATTTACTTGATCCATCAGTGTTTCTAAATAACTTTGTAGTCTGCTGTCTAAAGTCGTGTAGATATCTTGTCCGTCGACAGCTTTTTCTTCTTCTGCCACTGTACCTGGCAGAGGATTTTGAAAATTATCTTTTTGATAAATAATCTTACCATCTTTACCGCTCAAGATATCATTGTAAGCAGACTCCAAACCTAGTTTACCAACTAAGCCATTCTCATCTTTGTCTGGAACTGCGTATCCAATAAAATGAGAAGAAAAGACGCCATTTGGATACATCCGAGCCTGATGGTCGACAAAGTAAAGACCAGCGACACCCTCTTTTTTCATGTCCGCTTCGATGTTTTGCTTGGTTTCTTGGGAGATATTTTTCCCATAGCTACCAAATTCAACTTGATACAGCTCTTTTTTTGCGCCGTCTTCTAAAATATTCAGTGCATCTTTTTTGTCTATAGAAAGATTCTTATGCAGGATTTCTGCTATTTTATCAAAATTCTTTTCTTCAACATACAGTTTTTTATCCCCAGAGGTATATGTTTTTGAGAGTATCGCTTTAATTGAATAAGAGGAGGCATCTTCTGCGAGCGCCACACCGTTACGATCATAAATCGTTCCTCTTTTTGCTTTTACTACTTCACTTCCTTGGTACAACTGTTTTGTTTTTTCAGCTAATGAGGTACCAGCAACATGACCTCCAATAACGATATACGAGAAACGGACGGCAAATAAAAAGAACAATCCAATACTCGTAGCAAATAAAATGATACCTACTTTTTTGCGATTGTTCATCGGATTTAGATTTTTCTTTTCCATAAACCGCCGAATTTTATTTTTAAGACTCATTTACTTCACTTTCCTTAAATTGTCGTCATTAATAGACAATCCTTTTTCTTCTGCGATTTGTTTAATCCGTTCAGTACGAGAAAGTTCGTTTTTTTCTTGTTCTAAACTCGTTTTTTCTTGCTTTTTATCATTGATTTCTGTTTGTATTGACGTGATTTCTTTTTCAGCTCCGCTGATATTTGTGCGCAGCATAACTGTTAAAACACATAAAGCAACAATAGCAATCGCCACGCTTGCCACAGCAATTTTTTCCAAAGCAGAAATCTGCTTCAATCGTTTTGCCGGTGATTGTGGAAGAATGATTTCTTGATTCGAAGAAGAATCAGGCATTTGTTGTTCTGGCTGATCCACCAATTCAGGTAAATCATATTCGTAATCTTGCATTTTCTTTAATTCTGCCATCATTCTACTCCTCTTTCATTCTTATTTTTTCTGCAATACGTAACTTTGCACTGCGTGATCGATTGTTTTCTGCTAGCTCTTCCTCTGAAGGAAGGATTGGTTTACGAGTAATGACTTTCAGTTCTGGTTGGAATTCGTCAGGTATGACAGGAAGTCCCGGTGGTAGATCTTGTACCGTACTATATTCTTTAAACATACTTTTGACAATTCTGTCTTCCAATGAATGGAAGGTGATTACGCTGATTCTTCCATTGACTTTCAATAACCGGATTGCCTGTTCTAAAGAGGCCTCTTCGGCACCGAGTTCGTCATTTACTGCAATCCGCACAGCTTGAAAAATTCTTTTTGCAGGATGCCCGCCTTTTCTTCTTGCGGGAGCTGGGATGACTTGTTTAATGATTTCGACAAGCTCACCAGTTGTTTGGATTGGTTTTGTTTTTCGTACTCGTTCGATTTCACGAGCAATTTGTTTGGAAAATTTCTCCTCGCCATAGCGGAAGAAAATCTTTACTAATTCATGGTAGGAATATTCATTAATTACGTGATAAGCGGATAAAGGAGCTGACTGATCCATGCGCATATCCAACGGTGCATCTTGATGATAACTAAATCCACGTTCTGCTTCATCTAGCTGAGGAGAGGAAACCCCTAGATCATACAAAATGCCGTCTACCTTATCTACATGTTCACTCAAGCGTTCTTCTAATTCTCTGAAATTCGCTTTGATAAATGTGACCATACCTTGTTCGACATAAGAAGCTAAACGCAGCTTGGCGTGATCGATTGCTTTTTGATCTTGGTCAAACGCATACAGATGCCCTTTAGAACTTAGTTGGCTTAATAAATATTCACTATGTCCGGCACCGCCGAGTGTACAGTCTACATAAACGCCATCCGGTTTGATGTTCAATCCATCTACCGTTTCTTTCAACATGACTGTATAGTGTTGAAATGTTTCAGTCATTAGTCAGCCTCTTCCTATTCTTATAGTCCGAAATCAATCATACTTTCAGCAATTTCGTCAAAGTTATCTTCTGCTGCTGCAGAAAAATCTTGCCATCGTGTCTCATCCCAAATTTCAATTCGGTTAGATACACCGATGACTACGCAACCTTTTGTCAAAGCTGCATAATTTCTTAACGTGCCGGGTATATTGATTCGTCCTTGTTTATCAAGTTCGCATTCAGTGGCAGCCGAATAGAAGAATCGCACAAAAGTACGTGCGTCTTTTTTAGCCAACGGCATTTCGTTCAATTTAGCTTCCAGATTTTCCCATTCGCTCATCGGATAGCCGAAAAGACAGCCATCCAATCCGCGTGTCAGAACAAACTTTTCGCCAAGTTCTTCACGAAGTTTTGAGGGCACGATTAAACGTCCTTTTGCATCAATATTATGTTGGAATTCACCCATCAACATTGAAAGCCCCCCATTCCTCCACTAACTAAAATTAGTCTACCACAATCCCCCACTTTCTACCACCTTTTCTGGGAAATCCGGGAACAACTTTTTTTATTCATAAACATTTTTTTAAAAATCAAGCTGCAAAAAGCCTTTTAAAAGACTTTTTACAGCTTTTCTATTTTTTTCATAGGTAAGAAAGTATGTTCACAATGATCAAGACAGCGTACAAGACGATTGTCAACAGAAAAACCAAACGCCAAGTCATCTTGAAATAACGCGGATAAATAATTTCTTCATAATAATATGCTTGAAAAACAGCAATACAAATTCCCATTAGCAAAACAGAAATAAAGAAAAACGGCAAGATAGAAATTGTCCCTGTATTTCTAGACAATGCATGCATACCGCCCCACAAAAAAGGAATCGCCAAATCAGGGGCTTTTATTTTAAAACGACGATTTAACGAAAATAATTTTACAAGAAATTGGCAACCAAACAAAACGATTACCGGGTAAATATACCAAAACAAGATAAGTGGTGTGAATGTGCCCATGAACGTAAACTCCTTTTTTATCATTGCTTCAAGTATACTGTATATACTTTACACAACTATTTCATTTTATTTAAATTTATGCAGTTATATTCTATATCTTACAAACACATTCCATGTATTCCAATTCCCTATCCGTTATAATAAAAGAAACAGGCAACAGGAGGAAAATCATGATCAAATATTTTACATTAGATAATGAGAAACTGCGTAATACCGGAAAGGAAACTGACCAAACGATCTGGTATTGTGTAGAACGTCCTAATCAAGAAGAGATTCATCAGCTGACACATCAATTTGAAATTCCGTCAGATTACATCACTTCCATATTGGATGATGCAGAAAATTCCCGTACAGAAGAATTCAATCAATCAAAGTTGACAAAGCCAGCGTTATTATTGTTACAATATCCTTTTGCTAAAACAAGTCCTAGCGGTTATTTTCAAGTGGATACATACCCGCTCTCTATCATTTTGACGCCCAAAAAGAAGCTTATCACAATTACGAATCATGAACCACTGTTTTTAAAGAAAGTCTTTAGCCAGACCTTTCCAAAAAGTGATATTTCGCCTAATCTCAATATCTTCTTTCAATTCATTTGGCAGGTCACACTCTCTTACAACAGTTATTTAGCTACGCTTCAATCTCAATGCGATACTTTGGAAGCCAAACTTCAAGTATCCACTGAAAACAAACAACTTTATCAAATCATGGATATCCAAAAAAGCCTCGTTTATTTCAGAGAAGCGACTTCTGCTAATTTAGATGCATTGAAAGAACTAGCGCAAAATAAACTTTTCCAAGAAAATCATGCTTTGAAAAATCATTTACGTGATGTATTGGTGGAAACAGAGCAGGCAATGACTACTTCTCGCATTCAATTAAAACTAGTAGAACAAATGAATCAGACTTTTTCAGCAATCGTATCGAATAATCTGAATAATATTATGAAAATTTTAACTTCTTTAACGATTATTTTAACTATACCGACAATCGTCGGCAGTATCTATGGAATGAACATTAAGTTACCTATTGCTGAAAGGGATGATGCCTTTATATGGCTAGTTCTATTAACATTATTTATTTGTATCGTAACTACCTATTATTTAAAAAAAGGGAAGTTTTTATAAAAAAGCCCTCTTGTGGAAATGGCAAAAAGATTGTACACTTGAATCAACTAATTAATGACGAGGTTGAAAACAATGCGTGAAAAAAAACAAACAAGTACTTTTGCTAAAGTAACAAAATTTGTCATTTGGACAATGCTGATTTTAACGATTGGATCTGTTGTATTGACTGCTGTAATGAGTGTCATGTAAAAATAAAATATAGCTATCAGCTGCTGAAAAGGACCTGAACCACTGCGAGGTGGCTCAGGTCCTTTTTGCGAGTTTCAATAGTTCTTTTGCATGTTCAAGTGTGAGTTTTGTAATCTCACTTCCAGCCAGCATACGTGCAATTTCTTCTTCTCTTTCTTTTGTTTTCAACTCTGAAACAGAAGTTTGCGTACGTCCATCAATCACTGCTTTCACAATATAATATTGATAGTCGGCGACTGCAGCAACTTGAGGCAGATGAGTGATGCACAAAACTTGAGAGTATTTCGATATTTGAGAAATTTTATCTGCGATGGCTTGTGCAACTCTTCCGCTCACACCTGTATCCACTTCATCAAAAATAATACTTGTCACACCTTGCTCAGAAGAAAAAATAGTTTTCAAAGCAAGCAACATCCGAGACAGTTCGCCACCAGAAGCGACTTTCACCAAAGGCTTCAGTGGCTCTCCTGGATTGGTCGTAATGTAAAATTCGATTTGGTCAAATCCATCATGATTCAATTGTCTATTTTCTTCTTTTAAGAAACGTACCTCAAACTCAGTGTTTTCCATATACAGACTTTTCAATTCATGCAGAATGGATTTTTCCAATTCTTTTGCGATTTTTTTACGCGCTTCATGAAGATCTGCGGCTTGTTGCTGAAGTAGAAGCTCTTTTTGCTCTAGTTCCTCTTTCATTTTGTCCAATTGACCTTCTGAAAAATCAGAAGAAGCTAGCTCTTCGGTGATTTCGTCATAGTAAGCCAATATTGACTCAATGGATTCGCCGTATTTACGTTTCAACTGTCGGATTAATTCTAAACGTTGCGTCACTTCTTCTAAACGACTCTCATCTAACTCCAATAAATCAATCTGACGACTCATATCGCCGATTGCATCTTGCAGCAAATAGTAAGCACTTTGGATATTTTCATAAATTGCTTCATACTCCACATCTAGATGGGCGATCCCTTGCAGTTCTGAAACGGCCAAGCCAACACCATCTACACTGTTTTGTTCATTATTCGTCAGTGCTCCGTAACCTGCAGCTAATCCATCAGCAATTTTTTGATAATTGCTAAGTTTTTCTCTTTCTTCTTTTAATTTCTCTTCTTCTCCGACTTGCAAATCAGCAGCAGCTATTTCTTCTTGCTGGAAATGGAGCATATCTATTCTCTGAACATAGGATTTTTCATTTTGCTGCACTTTTCGTACCCTTTTTTCCAGCTCACGATAAGAGATATATTCTTGCTGATAACTCTTTTTCTTCTGTTGGAAAGCTACATCTCCAAAACGATCCAATAAAGCAAGATGTGATTCAGGCTGGAGCAGTTCCTGATGTTCGTTTTGTCCTTGGATATCTACTAAATAACTGCCGATTCTTCTCAGATTAGCTAATGTGATAATATGACCATTCACTCGACAAACATTTTTTCCAGTTAAGGACATATCCCGTCGAACAATCAGATTGTCCTCATCTGTTTCGATCCCTAATTCAACCATCAGTTCAGAGAATCCTTCTTGTTTTGGTAGTTCAAACAACCCTTCAAGCACACATTTTTCTGCTCCTTGACGTATATAATCGCTTGAACCTCTTCCTCCTGCTAACAGACCTAAAGCATCGATAATAATGGATTTACCCGCACCAGTCTCTCCGGTCAGCGCAGTCATTCCTTCGTGAAAAGAAAGCCGCAATTCCGGAATAATCGCAAAGTTAGTAATACTGATTTCTTGTAGCATCACATTCGCTCCTCAACTTAAAGGTAATGCAGGAAGTCTTTCTTCAATAAAACTGCCTGGTCTTCAGTTCGTGTAATCATCAAAACATTATCGTCATCATTGATAATCGAAAATAATTCTTTCTTGTAACGTTTATCAATCAAATTTGCTGCTGCCGAAGCATTTCCCGGCAATGTTTTCAAAATAACAAATTTTTCCATTTGGTCAACTGCCACGAAAGCGTCTTTTAATAGTTTTTCCAATTTAGTATTTACATCTTCGTTTGTTTCAGCTGGTATGCTATAACGGTAGCCGCCATCTGAGGCCGGTACCTTGATCAGTTTCAGTTCCTTTATATCTCTGGAAATCGTAGCTTGAGTAACAGATATTCCTTTGCTTTTCAGGATTTCAACAAATTCTTCCTGCTTTCGGATATCTTGCTCACTCAACAATCGAGTAATCAAACGATGCCGATCTTTTTTTCTCATTACGTCTTCGCTCCTTAGCATATTCTTCTTAATCAATGATAGCTTATTTCCTTGGTATAATAAAGAAGAATCCGCATACTTCTCACTTGATTTTCACAGTTATAATTTATTTATGGTCAAACTGTTCGTGTGCATTTGAAACCACTTCTGCCATATTAATAGCTGAATTGATTGTTCCGCTTTCGGGTACTTTCCTCAAGTGAGCCAAGAACTCGATATTTCCTTCTCCCCCCGTGATCGGAGAATAACTTAATTCCAGCACATCATATCCACCTTGTGCCGCAAATGACAAAATATCTTCTAAAACTTTTTGATGGGTCTGAGGGTCACGAACAATTCCGTTTTTCCCTACAGCTTCTCTGCCTGCTTCGAATTGGGGTTTGATTAAAGCAATCACTTCTCCCTCTTCTTTTAAAATAGCATGTAATGGAGGCAGCATCAGTTTTAGTGAAATAAAAGAAACATCGATAACAGCAACTTCTGGAATTCCTAAGGTAAAGTCTTCGGGTTTTGCATAACGAAAATTCACTCTTTCCATTACGACGACTCTAGGATTTTGTCTTATTTTCCAAGCTAGCTGATTGTAGCCAACGTCTAAAGCATAACTCATTTTTGCGCCATTTTGCAAAGCTGCATCAGTAAATCCGCCAGTGGAAGCACCAATATCTAACAATGTTTTTCCTTCAACTGATAGATCAAATGCTTTGAGTGCTTTTTCTAATTTTAATCCCCCCCGAGAAACATAAGGAAGTTTTTTACCTTTGACTCTTAATTCACTACTCACTGGAATTTTTTCTCCCGGTTTATCAAACCGCTCGTTTTTTTCGTTGTAAATCAAACCAGCCATCACTGAACGTTTGGCTTGTTCTCTTGTTTCAAATAATCCTTGTTTGACCGCTAATACATCTACGCGTTCTTTTTCCATTCTTTCCCTCATTTCTCCACATCAAATTGCTTGATCATCTGGCGCATCAGCCCACCATCAAAAGAAAAAACGTCCTCTTCTAATTTGTCTATGATCTTATTGGCGGATAACAGCTCAATCTCCAACGCCTCACGTGTCTTTTCTAGGCCTAATAAACGCGGGTAAGTATTTTTTTCCATACGTTCATCTTTACCAGCTGTTTTCCCTAATGTTTTCGTTGTACCAATCACATCGAGTAGATCATCTCTTATCTGAAAAGCTAAACCTAAATGTTCGGCTAATCGTTGAAGTAGCAATAAGATTTCTTCAGGTTGCTTCGCTAATATGCCACCAGCCAGCAACGCATAACGAATCAAATGCCCTGTCTTTCTTTCATGAATAAATGCTAATTCTTCTAAAGAAAGCTTTTTCGATTCGCCCTCGATATCTGCAGCTTGCCCAGCAACCATACCTTGTGATCCCGCACAAACAGCTAATTGCTGAAGCAGCAGAAGCTTAGGAGAATTACCTAAGTGTGCCATACTGATTAGCTGGAATGCTCCTGTAAGCAAACCATCTCCGGCCAATATAGCTAATGCTTCGCCGAATACTTTATGATTGGTAGGTTTTCCTCTACGAAGATCATCATTGTCCATCGCAGGCAAATCATCGTGGATCAAGGAATACGTATGCACCATTTCTAAAGCAGCTGCTACTTGATAGACGGGAACATCGATAGGCTCATCAAAGGAAGCAACGGCCGTTAAAAGTAATAAGGGACGTATTCTTTTCCCGCCTGCTTTCACTGAATAACTCATCGCATTATAGAGTCCTCTATCCGTTGTATGCTCATCTAAAAAAGACAAGATTTCTTTTTCTACAGCAGGTAGATGAATAGCTGAAAAGTCAGTTAATCTCATCTCAGCTTTCCTCGTTTCCGTCAAAATCAACTTCTTCATTTGATTCTGTCATCATTTTCGTCAAGGTCTCTTCTGCTTTAGCTAATGTATCTTGGCAATGTTTGCTTAATTCCATTCCTCGTTTAAACGAATCTAGAGCTGATTCTAATGGAACGTCTCCTTGTTCTAACTGCATGACAATTTTTTCTAATTCTTGCAGTGACTCTTCAAAAGTTGGATTTTCCATATTTTTATTCTCCTTTGTCTATCTCTTGTACTTGTCCTTTAACGATTCCATCTTGATAATGGATCGTCAGCAAATCCCCTTGATGAATCTCGGAGACACTTTTTACTACTTGATCATTTAACGTCGTATAGCTGTAGCCTCTTCCCATGATTTTCAATGGACTCAACAAATCAAGAGATTGAACAGCTTGAGCAAAACGCTGCTGCTGTTGTTTCATATATTGTTGGATTTTCTCTTCTAAGCGTTTTTCTAGATAAGCAGTTTCTTGGCGAGCTGCTTTAACTCGATAAAGCGGAGCCACTTGTTCCAATTGGTGGCTTAATGCGATCGTTTGTTTTTCTTTCGCATGATAAATTTGCTGTGTAGCTTGATATAATCGCTGTTTCAACTGGTCTAATTTGATGGTCTGACCTTCATACAATCTTTCAGGCTGCCGAAATACATAGGAACGTCGAGCACGCTCGAACCGTTCTTGTTTGCGCTGGATCTGGCGTACAAACGCCTGCTGCAATCTAGCTTGCCGTTCTTGAATGCGCATCAACTCTTCTGACAAAACAGGAACAGCTAATTCTGCAGCTGCTGTTGGAGTAGCAGCCCGAACATCTGCTACTAAATCAGCGATCGTGGTATCTGTTTCATGTCCTACAGATGAAATCACCGGCGTATTAGCTTGATAAATCGCCCGAGCAACCCGCTCTTCATTAAACGGCCATAAATCCTCAATCGAACCACCCCCACGACCGATGATCATTGTATCAAAATTGCCCATCTCTTCTACTCTCTGGATATTCCTGACAACATTGTCCGCTGCTTGGTTTCCTTGTACAACTGTTGGGAACAAAACCAATTGGACAATTGGATATCTTCTTTTCACCGTCGTGATGATATCGCGGATAACCGCTCCGCTTGGACTGGTAAGGACCGCGATTCGCTTTGGGAAACGTGGCAGCATTTTTTTAGGCCCTTGAAAAAGGCCTTCCTTCATCAGCTTTTCTTTTCGTTCTTCCAATTCTTGATATAAAGCACCTATTCCATCAGGCTCCATGTGCTCTACATAGATTTGATAAGAACCTCCCGCTTCATATAATGCAATACGCCCAATAACAAGGACTTTCATTCCCTCTTTTGGCTGGAAGCGTAATTTTTGGAATGCTCCTTTGAACATAATAGCAGATATTTTTGCATGGTCATCTTTTAAGCTGAAATATTGATGGGCATTGGCGCGTAAACGGAAATTCGATATTTCGCCTGTTAAATATACGCGTTCTAAATAAGGATCGGCATCAAATTTACGTTTCAAATACTTCGTTAATGTAGTGACAGTTAAATATTCTTGTGCCATCTATTCACCTGCTCCAAAAGCTTCGGCAGATTTTACGGTTTGATACATCAGCATCGTGATGGTCATTGGCCCTACACCCTTTGGCACAGGGGTGATCCAGCCTGCAACAGGCTCCACTTCATCAAATTTCACATCACCGATCAGCTTACCGTTAGCATCACGGTTCATCCCTACATCGATCACTACAGCACCTGGTTTTACGAATTCTTTTGTGACAAAATGTCCACGTCCTATTGCTACGACTAAAATATCTGCTTCTTGTGCCAGTTCAGCCAGATTTTCGGTTTTAGAATGAGCAACAGTAACAGTTGCATCTGCCATCAAGAGTAGCTGAGCCATCGGTTTACCGACGATATTGCTTCGTCCGATAACTACTGCTCGTTTACCCGCCGGATCGATAGAATAAGCTTCAAACATTTTCATGATGCCGTATGGAGTACAAGGAATCTTGTCCGGTTTACCCGCAAGGAGTCTGCCTAAATTCATCGGATGAAAACCGTCTACGTCTTTTTCAGGGCGGATAGCTAACAGGATCTTTTCTTCATCTATATGCTTTGGCAATGGTAATTGGACCAATATACCATGAAAACTAGGATCTTGATTGTATTTTTCAATTTCTGCAAGTAGTTCGTCTTCAGAAATCGTCTCAGGATAACGCTCTACCAATGAATGGATTCCGATTTCTTTTGCTACACGTTCTTTATTTCTTACATAGATTTGGCTGGCTGGATTTTCCCCTACCAATAAAACGACTAATCCGGGATGGATACCATTATCTTTCAATTTTTGGATTTTTTCAGCAATCTCTTCCTGCATTTTTTCAGCTAATTCTTTTCCGTTAATCAATTCTGCCATCTAACCACTCCCAGATATTTTTTGTGTTTTCATTCTACCATAGAATTTTCCCGATTTATAACAGGTTTATGATGATTCATAGAAAAAAGCTAGGACTTACGCCCCAGCTTCTAATTCTTTCAATACATTGGATAAAACACCGTTGACGAATTTACGTGAACGGTCATCACTAAATGTTTTTGCCAACTCGATTGCTTCATTTAAAGCAACAGCCGCTGGTACATCTGTCACATAAGTCATTTCAAAAATCGCGATACGCAAGATCACCAAATCCATTTTTGAGATCCGATTGATGTGCCAATTGTTTTTCAAATGTTTTTCAATCACTTTATCCAATTCATCTTTTTTTGCACAGACACCGCCAACTAGCGTATCAAGATAAACAGGAACAAACTCTGATTCATCTTCGTTGATCATGTCGCGGTGGTCTAATTCGATTGCGTTGAAAATCGCATCTTCTTTTGTTAGGTCTGCATTGAAGTCTAATGGAAATAAAGCCTGCAATGCCATTTCCCGAATCTCGTGTCTTGATAATTCTTTATTCATTCTCTTCCTCTTCGTCTTCAAAAAGTTCTTCGATTGTTGGTTGTTCTAATTTTTCAGGAACAACAGCTACTACATGGATATTGACTTCAGATAAATCGATATCCGTCATGAAAAGGACTTGCTGGCTGACCCGTTCCTGCATTTCCATTGCTACTTTAGGAACTGAAACACCATATTCTAGATAACAGTAAAGATCTACTTTCAAGCCATCTTCCTCGTTTGCTAAGTAAACACCTTTTCCGTGAGCTGCACGTCCTAATAATTCAGTGACATTGCTGGCAAAAGTTCCGCGCATTCCGTATACGCCTTCTACTTTAGAAGCTGCAATCCCGATAATTACTTCGATGACTTCAGGAGCGATCACGATCTCTCCTAAATCTTGGTTTGCGTTTAAAATCAAATTTTTTTCATCTGCCATTTATTTATTCCTCCCTTTGCCTAAGCACGAGATACATCCGAATTCTCTATGATGCGGCTATAGTGATCACGTGGTAAGAAAACTGCCGCCGATCAGCTGCAAACTGCTATGAATTGGAGAAAACACCCAACTTTATTATCTCTTACAGCTTAAAAGTTCTTCTATAGTGTATCATTAAATCGAGTGATTTTCTATAACAAAGTCTGTGAACACTGATTTTTACGCTTACTTCTTCTATTGATGAAACTATAAGATGATCAATTCTTTTGGTGAACGAGTCAACACACGATTTCCATCTTCTGTGATCAACAAGTCATCCTCAATACGTACTCCACCGATTCCTGGTAAGTAGATTCCTGGTTCATCAGTGATCACATTTCCTGGTACAAATTGCTTTTCTGCACGAGAAGAAACGTTTGGTCCTTCGTGGATCTCTAGACCGATCCCATGTCCTGTAGAATGTCCAAATGCTTCCCCGTAACCATGTTTTGAAATATAATCTCTAGCAACTGCGTCTAATTGGACACCAGTCATTCCTGGTTTTGCAGCATCAATAACTGCTAATTGAGCATCTAAGACTATTTGATAAATTTCTTTTAATTTTTCCCCAGGATCACCAATAGCGAATGTACGTGTCATATCGGAAACGTACCCTTCGTAATAGCAGCCAAAGTCCAATGTGATCAAGTCGCCTTGTTCGATGATTTTTTTGCTTGCTACACCATGCGGCATAGCCGAACGCAATCCGCTAGCAACGATCGTATCAAAAGAAACACCTGAAGCGCCAAGAGAACGCATATAAAAGTCTAGTTGATTTGCGACTTCAATCTCAGTCATGCCCGGTTGGATCATTTTCAGGATGTGATCATATGCCATATCCGCAATATGACATGCTTTTTCGATAATAGCGATTTCTTCTTCATCTTTCACTTCTCTGAGTTCTTCGATCATCTGTGAAACAGGTACTAATTCCGCATCGATGATTTCTTCTAAAACCGAATATTCTAAAAATGAGACTGTTGTTTCCTCAAAAGCTAATGAGTGCAGTTCTTCTTTGCGTACTAAGTTTGCTACCTCATCAAAAATAGGTCCGACATTTTTAATAATTTCAAACCCTTGAGCCTGCGCTGCCGCCTGCTCGGTATAACGAAAATCAGTAATAAAAAATGCTTTTTCCAAAGTAATAACAGCTAATCCTGTCGTACCTGTAAAGTTCGTTAAGTAACGAAGATTGTACGGACTGGTAACCAAAAATGAATCCAAATTTTCTTCTTGCATTTTTTTGCGCAATTTTTCTACACGTAGCATCATAATGAAACTCCCTCTTTCTTTGCACGCTTTTTTCTATTATAGCAAACTTTTCTTCATACACGACAGTTAAATAAAAATTTCTGGAAAACTTCTTTTTCTTAAAAACAAGTAAAGAAAAAAGAGTCACAGTCTCGCTGCAACTCCTTTAGTTTACTATTTTGTAAAAACTTATGATCGTTTTCCAAAGAAAAATGAGACAACTGCTACCAAAATCACTGCGCCTAAAATAGATGGAATAAGTGCCATACCTGCAGCTTTTGGTCCCCATTCGCCGAAAATTGCTTGTCCAATACTTGAACCGACTAGTCCAGCAATGATATTCGTTACACAGCCCATCGAATTTCCTTTACTGGTGATTGCACCTGCAATTGCTCCGATCACGGCTCCAACAATCAATGTCCATAACCAACTCATAATATAACCTCCTTCTTTGCTAATCAATTTTAGCATATGGGATTTAAAGGGGACAAATAATTGGTTTTGCTATTTCATATTTTCTTCTGCAAAGTAAAAAAATAAAGAAAACCTCCTCTTAGAAGTTTTCTTTATTTTTTACTTGCGTTTAAACATACTACGAATACCACGTTTCACTACATCAAAGAAACTCAATGATTGTACCATTCTATCTTCATCTACATATTCTCTGATCGCACGAAGCACTTTTTTAGGTTCTTTGGAAGAAAATGTGTATGTACCATTTTTTTTCGTTTGAATGGCATATCGAGGAATCCATTTTCCCTTTAGCATGACTGATGCTAGTACATAATCCACTTCTTCCCATGGAATTTGGATATATTTGCGTCTATCTCGCGCATGGTAAAACTCAAAACCATTATCACCTATCATGATTTGCCCGTAATCTGTCAGACCCGTAAACGAAGTAGCATCAATTACCAAGTCTACTTTTGTATTGATTGATTGAACCATTTTCTCCCTCCAGATATTTGTTTATGAACAGTATACTATATAAAAAAAGCTCGGGACAACGCCCGAGCTATATTTTTATGGATTATAAAAGTCCGATGACGTGTCCAACAACACCGACTACGAATAAACCAAGGATGATAACGATTGGAGAAACCTTTTTCTTAAGCAACCACATACATAACAATGTTAATCCTAATGCAGCTAAACCAGGAATCAATTGGTCTAAGTTGTCTTGTAATGTTGTTACCTTTTCAGGAGAAAGGGCTAAGCCATTATTAACTTGTTCAAATGCACTCTTGATTCCTTCACCACCTGAAGGCAATTTATCCCATTCGATGTAAGCACCTTTATCTAATTTTACAGTTGATACAACTGGTAAGAATTTGATTGATACCCATCTTTGTACAAGGGCAGCTAATACGAACATCCCTAAAATTGAAGCACCTTTTGTTACGTCTTGTAACAATCCGCCAGAAAGGTCATCAGTAATTTTAGAACCAGCTTTGTAGCCAAATTCTTGTGTATACCACATGAATGCCCAACGAATAATGTTCCAACCTAAGAAGAAGATGATTGGTCCAAGGATATTTCCTCCCATAGCTAATGAAGCACCTAGTGCACCTAGCATTGGACGTACTGTAAACCAGAACACTGGGTCACCAACACCAGCTAAAGGACCCATCATACCTACTTTAACCCCTTGAATCGCTACATCATCAACAGGTGCGCCATTCGCACGTTCTTCTTCCAGTGCCAATGTAACCCCTAAAATTGGAGAAGCAATGTATGGGTGTGTATTAAAGAATTCCAAGTGACGTTTTAATGCTGCAGAACGTTCTTCTTTTGTTTTGTATAATTTTTTGATTGCTGGAATCATAGAAAATGCCCAGCCACCGTTTTGCATACGTTCGTAGTTCCATGAACCTTGAATGAAGGTAGAGCGCCACGCAACAGCTAAACGATCTTTTTTTGATAATTTGATTTTTTCTTCTGCCATTTTATTTTCCTCCTTCAAGATTAATAGTCATTCAAAATGTCGCCTAAAGGGTCACCAGAGTTGCTTCCGCCTCCATTATTTGATGAACCACCCATTTTAGAAAGGTTCAAGTAAATAAGAGCTAATGCAACACCTAAAGCACCTAGAGCAATCAATGTTAATTGAGAAATTGCAGCTACAACGAAGCCGATAATGAAGAATGGCCATACTTCTTTTGTAGCCATCATGTTGATTACCAAAGCATAACCTACAGCTACGACCATTCCCCCACCGATAGCCATACCATCTGTTAACCATGCTGGCATTGATTCAAGGAATGATTGCACAGTTTGTGCTGGGATAAATAGCAATGCTGCTGCCGGGATCGCAATACGAACCCCTTGTAAACACACAGCAATGATGTGCCACATTTCAACCGTACGGATGTTTCCTTCTTCAGCAGCCGCATCCATCAAATGAACGATTGGAACAGCGATTGTACGTACGATCATTGTTAAGAACAACCCTGCAACAGCCAAAGGAACGGCAATCGCGATTGCAGAAGGAACACCTTTAACACCTTGTCCACCTAAAACTAAAATAATTGCTGATGCTACTGATGCTAATGCAGCATCTGGTGCTACAGCGGCACCGATATTTGCCCAACCTAAAGCGATCATCTGAAGCGTACCGCCAAGTACGATACCAGCTTCGAGGTTACCGGTAACTAAACCGATCAATGTACATGCCACTAGTGGTTGATGAAATTGAAATTCATCAAGAATACCTTCCATACCAGCTAGAAAGGCAACTAATACGACTAAAATTATTGAAATAATAGACATGATAAGCCTCCTATAAATTTTAATATTATTTATTACGCTTTTGCTAATTCAGCTTTTGCTTTTTTCAAAATATCATCCATGTTATCGCGTGAATCATTAGGTACTTTACGTACATCGAATTTCACACCTTTTTGTTCAAGCTTCTCAAACGCTTCAACGTCTTCTTGTCCCATAGACAATACTTTACTTACAACGACTTTACCAACCGAATGCGCCATTGACCCAACATTTAATTCTTTGATGTCTACGCCACCTTCAACAGCTGTCAATACGTCTTCAGGATTTTCAAATAAAAGCAATGCTTTGGTATTTCCAAAACGAGGGTCTTTTGCTACTTCGATCATTTTGCTAATAGGAATAACATTTGCTTTTACACCTGGAGGAGCAGCTTGTTCGATTAGTCTCTTACGCAGATCATCCTTTGATACTGCATCTGAAACAACGATAATACGGTTTGGTTGCACTGCTTTTGTCCAAGCTGTCGCAACTTGTCCATGTAACAGACGTGAGTCAACACGTGCTAATACATATTTGATTTTCCCGTCTCCGACCACAGTTCCTTCTGGAAGTGCTCCTTTAGGTTGTGCGTCTTCAACTGCTGCTTTCGGTGCTTCTGCCGGTTCTAATTCTTCCGGTTTTACTTTTACACCGTCTTTTGCTGTTTCAATGATATGTGCTGCAATTTCATGAGCAGATTCCATTGAAAAGCGTGATGCGTAGGCTTCAATCAACATTGGTAAATTCAAACCGCTGACGATTGCCCATTTATCTTTGTGCTCTTCGAATAATGTGTTTGATTGATTGAACGGTGTTCCGCCCCATAAATCAACTAAGAATAACACTTCGTCTTGATTATCAAAAGAAGCAACCGCTTCTTCCAATTTGGCTCTCAAGTCATCTGGACCTTCACTTGGTTTCAAAATCACGGCTTTGACGTTTTCTTGTTCGCCAAAGATCATTGAACCGGATTGTAAGATTCCTTCAGCAAATTGTCCATGACTTGCTAGGATAATCCCTACCATATTTATACCTCCTATTTACTTTTGTTGTAACAAATTCAAAAATATTAATAATTGCTAACCATTACAACAGAATTATTTGACCTTTTCCAACAACCATTCTTGCTACACCTTTTTGATTTTCGCTAGTAGTTCCATCAAAAGGATTTTCCTGTCAGCAGGTACTTTTCGAATCTCTAACTCCACTTCTTGACTGTTCAAGTAACGAAAGGAATCAATATCTTGTTGATTTACTGAAACAAAATTGGTAATCATTGATTTGCCTTCAGTAAAACTCATACCGCCGATATTCAACGACTTCAACTGTACACCGCAGCGGACAACCGCTTCAACATCTTGGGGATTGGTGAATAAAAGCATCACTTTTGCTCGTGATAATAATCCACTATGATAGATTTGAATCATTTTCTGCACGGTTATTACATTTGCTGTGATCCCCGGCGGTGCAGCTTCTTTTAGTAGAAACTTTCTCAATTTATCTTGAGCAACTACATCGCTGATCACAATGATACGTTCAACACCTGTTTGCTTCGACCAAACTGTTGCGACTTGCCCGTGGATTAAACGATCATCTATACGTGCCAATCGAATATCCATCTGCAAAACTCCTTCTTCCTCACTACTTCACAGAAACCCCTATCATTTCTGTGTGAACAACCACCTCCTAGCACACACTACTATAAGCAAAAAGCGTGCCAACTTTTTTACGATACACTAATTGAATTTAAAGGATTCTTAACCAATACACAAAAACGATACACTATAAAAGTGTATCGTTTTTGTGTATTCATGGCACAGTGTATTCTTTTTTATCTAACTGATTATGGACTAGACGTAGCAGGTAATACATTTCTTCTATCGGCACTTTTACTTTTATCTGATCTTCCAACAGAACAACTGAGGCTGCCAATTGGCTATAAAGAGGATCATTCGTTGTATTTGTCAATTCGTTTTCTTCCACAGTCAATGGTTCATTCCGAATAATACGTTCGATCATTCCTGCTGTGTGCATCACTAGGTTGATTTTGAATCCATATTCTTCATCGCCGATTCCCGTCGTCTGAGAGATTTGTGTAGAAAATTGCCACATTGGATCGATTAACTTACTACCATTAATAAAGATGAAGTTATCAGAGATAAACTCAACACACGTATTTTTAGCTGACTCTTCATCTAGGGAGATGAATTCAGTTTCCTCCAATTCTGATTCCATCAGCAACTGATCCAAAATGACTTCGATATTTTGATCAATAAAACGTTCTAAAGGAATAAATGGGGCTTGGATATTCAAATCAGTAATCCCAGTAGTAGCTATGATCTGATATTCTTTTTGGATAACTGGCAGTTCTTCTTTCACTTCCACAATCGACAAAGCTAGAACTTCTAATTCTGTTTCTTGACGCTTGTTTACCGCTCGTTCGATCAATTCTTTGATTCTTTGTGCTGTACCTTCGCCAGATGCGCAGATAGCCAAAACAGCTTTTTTCTTATGAATAGGTTTTGCTTCCTGAACAGATTCTACAGAAGATATTTCTGCGTAACCTCGAAAATTTTTCAATGATTCATGCAACATATCTAGATCTGTCCCTAATACTGAGACCTTTCGTACAGTTTCCAAAACTAGAGAAGTTGTTACCATATCAACAGTACGTACTGGAATCCCAGTGTCTCTTTGAATTTGCGAATTAAACGACGCAAGGGACCCCATATCTACTAAGAGTATGACCCCGCTTCCTTCATCTACTTCTTGTACATTGCGTTCAATTCGATCCAATGCTGTTTTCGGATCCATATCCAAAGGCATGTCTACTGCTCGTACGTTCTCTGCATCTAACAACTGTTGGACAACCTGAACCATACTGCTTGCTGTGCTGTTTCCGTGAGCTGCAACGACTACACCGATTCTGCCGCTTGCTTGATTTGCCCGTAACGAGACGAGTAGAACGGTCAAGTAATAGTCTTCACTTTCTGGAATCTCCACTTGAAAATACGTTTCGATATAACTACGCACTTCTTTCGCAACAGCATATTCATCTGGAAAATCAAAAGCCATCTCACGGATGTTATCATTCGTATGCCGTTCTTCTCCTAAGTTGATTTTTTTCAAAAAAGAACTGATATGCAAGCTCATAGCATAAATAAAGTTTTGCTGAAACTCATATGGTAAAGATCTTTTGACCATTACATAAATCTGATTGGTCACTTCTATGATTTTCGGATCTACAAATTCTGCTAATTTGCTGTCTGCATTAAAAGAAAAACCATGGTCTTTATAGAAAGACTTCAGATGGATGTTGATATCTGTAGAAATGAAATGATTGATTGCTTCTTGATCCAAACCATCCGACTTCAGTAAAGCTGCTTTATCTCCGATGATATCATATAGATTATAAGGTAACTCATAGGAGTCCGATTGGATTTTCATGATCGTATCATTTGGTGCTACAGTTATCTTTGGCTCCAATATTTTAGAAAGCTCTGCCATTGCACTGCGGTTGCTTGCTAATTGAATCAATCCGCTACGAATCCCTTCTGTCAAATCATCGATTGTGATCGAGATTTCGGGTGATTGCATATGATTTAGAAATCCTCGTGCACATACTAACTGGATATTTGACTTCAATTGTCCTATATTTCCATAGGTCACACTGCCGATCAATGCTTTTGCTACATCTTCTGTCAAAGAAATCTTTCGCTGCGTGCGGTTTGCTTCGTGGGCAATCATGATTTTTACTAAATCGACTTTCTCATTTGCAGGACGTTTTTCAAAAGCCGGAAGTTTGATATTGATCGGGATACGCCGAACAAAAGTTTCTAATAGAGAAGAACCTGGGTCTTCTGTGGTCGCACCTACGATCCGTACATTTGCTTCATGGGATTTCGTTGTTTCCCCAAGACGACTGTAAGTTCCGTGATCCATAAAGTAAAAGATCATTTCTTGTCCTTCAGGCGGCAACCGGTGAATCTCATCCAAAAACAGCATACCGCCATCCGCTTGATCGATAATCCCCATTTTTTCTTCATCTGCGCCTGTAAAAGCACCTTTTGCGTACCCAAATAAATGACTCATCAAAAGCTCAGGGTTATTGGCATAATCAGCACAATTGAAAACAATCAGTTCCGTTTCCTCATCTATTACATGATGCGCTTTTGCAAAATGATACATCGCGTGTGCAAAATAAGTCTTTCCTGATCCGGTAGGTCCTGTAATCAAACAATTTAATCCTCTTGGCGGATACAAAATCGCAGCTTTTGCCTGTTCCACTGAATTTTTCATGCTGCCGTTAGCTCCAATGATTTTTGCAAAGATATCCTTAGTATCTATTTGGAGTGTATTTTTTTCTTCAGAGACCGGCGTTTCTTTGTAACTGACTACATGTTTTGTAACTGGCTTTACGTGCGTAACGAGTGTTTGATATATGTAACGTACTGGTCGTCCGTCTGTCTTTATCAGTTTTCCTTCACGCACTAGCTGATTCAGATCTTTACTGCTATTTGTTCGCTGAATCCCTAACACTTCAGCAATTTCCTGTGTTGTTACTCCTTGATCATATTCTGCCTTTGTTAAATGAGCGGTTTTTTCTTTGACATACATATAAATTCGGTCCATGCGTTTTGCCAATGGTATCGCTCCTTTTCTATAGACTGTTGTACTTAGGCTTCAAAACATAATACTATGTATTTATTTCTGTTTCGTCAACTATTTACCTGATTTTGTTTTGTTGATAACAAGCGAAGGGACAAGCGTAATGAAGATAAAAGAACACAAAATATCAATTCCATTTTTATATCGGAAACAAGAAAAAGAACACTATTTATCCTACAATGATGTTCCTGATAGCAAACAATAACGCTTTCATCAATAAAAACAATAGTTATCAAAACATCCTGATTACAAGATGGCAAAAAAATATTAAGTGTAAAAAGACAAAGTAAACTTCGTAGCCTCCACTACAACTTTTATTTTTATAAACAAAAAAAGGCTGTGACAAAAGTCTTGTCACAACCTCTTTAATCACAAGATTCAATTAAGCTTCTTGAGCTACTGGATAAACAGACACTTGTTTTTTGTTACGGCCTTTACGTTCGAAACGTACTACGCCATCAACTTTTGCAAATAAAGTGTCGTCTCCACCGATACCCACGTTTACACCTGGATAGATTTTTGTACCGCGTTGACGGTAAAGAATTGATCCACCTGTAACTGTTTGTCCATCAGCACGTTTAGCACCTAGACGTTTTGATTCTGAGTCACGGCCGTTAGATGTAGAACCGCCACCTTTTTTGTGGGCAAATAATTGTAGATTCATAGATAACAACATGGTCTGCACCTCCTATTTATCATTAATTGTTTTAATTTGGATATATTCTGAGTTTTCAGCTTCTATCGATTGTAATCCTAATAAAAGATTTTCTAATAGAATCTCAGCAATATTGTTTTGTTCTTGTGTCATTCCTGAAGTGACTTCGGTATAAAGATAACCGCCTTCTTCTTCATTCATTTCAACAATCGGCTCAAAACCGGCTAATGAGGCAATCCCGTTGACAGTGCTGATCGCTAACGCAGAAACACCTGCACAAACGATATCACTTCCATAAGGACCAGCATCAGCATGCCCGGTCAAAGTGAATGAAACGATCTGACCTGCGTCATTTCGCTTAAATGTTCCTTTGATCATATATAGGCCTTCTTTCTCAAACGCTATTAAGCGTTGATCGCGTCGATAACCACTTTTGTATATGGTTGACGATGACCTTGTTTACGGTGTGAATGTTTTTTAGGTTTGTATTTGAAAGTAACGACTTTCTTTTGTTTGCCGTGTTTTTCAACAGTACCTTCAACAGTTGCACCTGCAACAGTTGGAGCGCCTACTTTTGTAGATTCGCCGCCTACTAAGATAACTTCGTCAAAAACAACTTTTTCTCCTGCTTCAACGTCAAGTTTTTCAACATAGATTGCTTGTCCCACTTCAACTTTTACTTGTTTACCACCAGTTTTAATAATTGCGTACATGCTATAAAGCACCTCCTTCTGATATACTTAGACTCGCCATCCGAAGTGACAGCATATGCTGTGCTTATTACTTGTTCTGAGCGGTTGTAGCTGTGGAGTCCACAATTACAACAGTACTAGCTTACCAGAACAGCAACCGTTAGTCAACTAAATTTAAAATCAAAAAGTAAAACAAAAATTCAAGCAATACTTCTGATTTTCTATCCTCCCAGTTCTACCAAATAAAATAGTCGCATTGTGTTTCTTTTATTCTTATAATAAAAGAAAAAGGAGGAGCATAAATGGAATACCCAAAAGAACTGATACAAGAAGCTTCTTTAAGAATGAACGGCCGTCCTGTAGAAGGATTTGTTGCTGGGCAAGGACCTCTTCATCCTAAACTGATGCTCGTGGGAGAAGCCCCAGGGAAAACAGAGATTGATACGCATGTTCCTTTTAGCGGTCAAGCTGGAAAAGAATTGATGCAGGCACTTTCTTCAACTGGCTTAACACGAGAAGAGGTGTATATCACCAGTGCTGTAAGGAGCCGCCCGTATCGCGTGACTCATCGGATCAATAAACGGACACAACAGTCAGAAACTGTTTACCCAAATCGGACACCTACTCGTTCCGAAGTATTTGCGCATGCACCAATATTGGATTACGAACTGATGAAGGTCCAGCCAAAATTAATTGCGACACTTGGAAACATTGGTCTTCAACGTTTACTTGGCAAAGAATATACGGTTACCAAAAATCATGGTCAACTCTATACAGGGCCTGTCTTACAATTAACAGAACAAAAGGATGCCTACGAATGGTCAGAAAAAAACTATCGAATTCTTCCACTTTTTCATCCAGCAGCTATTTTCTACAATCGCTCCCTTGTACCTGTTATCCATCAAGACTGGCAAGTACTAGCTTCACTTTTACAGCAAGATTAAAAAGAACAGACAAGACCATAAAATCTTCAGTTTACAGTCTTGTCTGTTCTTTTTCATTGTTTTAACGGCTAATTGCAGTATATTTCGCATGTAAAGCTGTCAACGCATGAGCAACTGTTTGATGTTGATGCGTGAATGTATGTTCCCACAAGTGAGAAAGTTGTTTTTCTACTTCTGGCTGCAAGGAAGTATAGATAATCGTTTGTCCTCTTTGCTCTGCTTTTTCTTGAAATTCATCAAAAACTGCACGTGCCGTCAAATCAATACTTGGTACGCCTCGCATGGAGAAAATGACACCATCGTGATGATTTAGTTCTTCCAATTTATTTTTGAGTTTTTCTGAAGACATAAAAAACAGTGGACCACTAATATACACTACTGTCCAGTTATTCAGCTTTTCCGTTTCTGGCAGCCCCATTCTTTGCCAATCGATCGTTTCTAATGAAATCGTGATAGCAGCGCTTTTGACAACAAAAAATACACAGCCGCCGATCACCCCGATCACGATAGCAATACTTAAATCAAAGATAACTGTACAAATCATCGTAAGGATAAACAATAGAACTGCTGACCAATATTTATTAGTAAATAGCTCCTTGATCGTTTCCCATTCATTCATACGCCAAGCCGTCACGATCAAAACACCTGCAAGTGCTGGCATTGGAATCTGTGACATCACTGGCGCAAAAACAAGCATGGAGAGCAGTAAGACAACTGCATGTATCATACCAGCTAATCTAGTTTGTGCACCAGATTTGATGGCCACGCTTGTACGGGCGATGGCCGCAGTAGCAGGAATCCCGCCAAAGAAAGGAAGCAACAGATTTCCAATTCCTTGCGCCATTAATTCTTGATTGCTATCTAAGGGCTTATTTGCCATTCGGCCAGCCGAAGCACCACATAGCAAGCTTTCAATCATTCCTAATAAAGCAATGCTAACAGCTGGAACTGCCACTTGTTGCAAGGCAGAAAAGCTAAAATCTCCCATATTCAAACGATTACTACTGATCAATGTTTGTGGAATCTTACCCACAGTTGCTACTGGTAAATGGAACAATAGCATAACTGCTGTTGCCAAAATGATAGCCAGCAGCGAACTAGGCATTCGTTTCGCCCATTTTTTTGGATAGATAAACATCCCTAAAATGACTAGCCCTCCCATGATCAAAGAGGCTGTGTTTATCGGAAATCCTATCGTTTGATAACTACTTAGTTTTTCAATAACGTTTGTACCTTCCGAGTGAACACCAAATAAATTATCGATCTGACCTAATGCAATAATGATAGCAATACCTGAAGTAAACCCCGTAATTACGGGTGCTGGGATAAAAGAAGTCAGTGTTCCTAATCGGAAAAGTCCTGCTGCAAGTAAAAATAGACCCGCTAAAAAAGTAGCAAGCAATACACCTTGCATTCCCTTTGTTGCCGCAATAGACATCAAGATAGCTGCCATCGCACCTGTCGGACCTGATATTTGATAAAAACCGCCTGATAAACCGCCAATAACGATACCGGCAATGATAGCCGTAATCAAACCTGCGGCCGCATCAGCTCCGCTTGACACCCCAAAAGCCAAGGCTAAAGGCAATGCTACAGCAGCTACTGTGATCCCAGCCAAAAGATCTTTCTGAAATCTTGAAAGATCATAACCTGAAAATTCTTTTTTTAGTGAGGAAACATAATTTTTGAACACCTATCTAACTCCTTTTTCATGAAATTTTCTAAAATACCATTCATTAGAATATCATATTTCATGAGATAAAGTAATATTTTTCACAAAGTTTCCTGTTAGATAAATTCTTATTTTTTCTATATTTATAAGAAAATAGAAAGCAATGCCAGCAGCGCTAGCCCACCTTGTTTGAGTAAAATCCAACGATCGCTAGTCAAACTGCCATATAATGCAACAAAAAAAATAGATATTAATAGCATACTTGTGATTTCTTTAGATGCAGAAGAAAGATAAGCTCCATAAAGTAGTCCCACTCCTAATAGTCCATTGTACACTCCTTGGTTCTTAAACAATGTTTGAACAGATTTTCTGCTTAACTCTTCTTTACTCATTTTAAAAACCCTACTTGTCGTGTCAGAATCAGTTCTCACCGTTTCGATATACATGATATAAAAAAATTCAATTGCAACTAGAGTCACTAAAATTTTCGATAGTATCGTCATATCTTCTTCCTCTTTTCTGATGAATTTTATTTTTTTGCTCCTTATAATTGTACTCGATAAGGATGTTTTTTTATTTTATTTGCCTTTGAAAACAAACAATATTGGCACAAAAAATAAAGAAAAACCGTTAGAAACCTCAGTTTCTAACGGTTTTTTAGCGTCACAGGAGGGATTCGAACCCCCGACCGTCCGCTTAGAAGGCGGATGCTCTATCCAGCTGAGCTACTATGACAAGAATCAGCGGAACATCAATAATTATAGATAATTAAATTGCTTCTGTCAATACGAAATAGTTATTTAATTAGCAAATAATGAATTATTTTGGCCCAACTACTAAATCAATCTTTTAAAACGAGACATTCTCCTTCAGCTGTTCTAAGGTTATCAATTGAAAACAGGAGCTACATTGACTTCATGCTACTCCTGTTTATTTAGATTTTCTGTATCCTTTAATTGACTTACAAATATAGAAACTTTTACATCAAGTTCGAATTGAGCCCTCGATTCAATCGATTATCTACAGGCTGCCATAATCATGTATCACAACTCAATTGTTTCTGATTCCTTTGTCATTAAGATCACACCATCACCTAATGGCAAGATTGTCGATGTCAAATCGGGATGATCCATCACAACATGAAGAAATTCATTTAATTTACGATGGATAGCTCGTTTGCCACGGGGAATCTCTTCATCTGGGAGCAAGATCGTTCCTCCTTGGAAGATGTCATCTACCATCAAAACGCCACCTTTTCTTAACAAACGTAAGCATTCAGGTAAAAATTCAATATATTTTGATTTTGCACTATCCATAAAAATAAAGTCATACGGACCAGACAACTCCGGCAAGATATCTGCTGCTTGACCTTCAAGCAAAGTCACTTTATCTGTCAGTCCTAGACGTTCATAGTTTTTTTTAGCTTTCTCGATCATGACATCGAAACGATCAATTGTCGTAACATGAGCGTTTTCTCCGATTGTCGTGGCCATGACACTTGATGAAAAACCGATAGCTGCTCCGATCTCCAAGATTCGTTCAGGCTGAAGCTGTCCAAGTAAAAATTTCAAAAATACAACTGTTTCATGGGGAATAACTGGTACTTCTGCTACATGAGCTTCTTCTTCCAGTTTGCCTAGCTCACCCGGTAATTTTTTTTGCTGGGTACGCATAAAATCCAATAGTTCTTCTTTGACTACAGGACGATGCATCATTTCATTGCGCATACTACTCCTCCTCTTTACACATTATACGAACAACTGACTAAATCTACAAGCTGCATGAGTGTTTTCTCGTGTTTCATGTTCAGAAGAGTCGTTGGATCTCTGGAATACATTTATGTTTTTAACATTCTTACAACAATTTCTGTGTTCGTCTCCGCTTCTTTTTCAACTCTACAAAAGTATTCCATGCTGTGATTCCTGTTAGGCAAAAAGCAATCGTAAAGAATAACCCCTGAATCCATGCAAATGCCGTTTTTGAAAGGACTAGTCCAATATATGGAATCTGAAAGATGGGACTACCGATAATATTTCTCTTTTTTACTACACCAGGCTCAATATAAGTCTTTGTATCAGCTTTTGTATAAAAATCTTCGTGGTTGTTTTCAACGGCTATTACACGACGCGTCGAGATTTTTTTTCCTGAATTTTCATAATATGTAATAATATCTCCGACTAAAATCTCATTTGTATTTTTCGGTCGTACATATATCAGATTTCCTTGTGCGTAATATGGACTCATTTCTTTGTCCTCAATAATATAAGGAGTCAAACCAAAAATTCGGGGAACCAAGACGACGAGAAGAATAAGAATTAAAAATATAATCAACGTTATAGAACTTATAAAAGTTATTTTTTTGTAATCAGGCATCGTTTTCAACTTCTTTCTTTATTCAATCCTTCTTAATCATATAATAACGATAAATTTTTTTCAAATTATAGCTGTAAAAATGTTTCCCTTTAATAATTACATGTTTCTAATTCTATTTCCTCATCTTTATCTCATTTTTTATTATAAATAATTGACGTTAGTTTAAAAAACGTTTACCCTAACATTACAAGTTTTAGAAAGGAATACCTTTATGGCTTTTTTTAATAACATATATAATAAAAAAAAATCTTTTTATTTACGTATAAAGTGGAGCATAATCATTATATTATCATTGTTATTTTTAACAGGAATTGCTTATTTCTTTTATTTTATTTTTTCTCCTGCGGACAGCAATCAAATGAAAGAAATAAAAGATTCGTGGGTTTTCTATACAAAAGATGATCCTGATTTTAAGTTTGACAGCAAGTACACTCGTACGATTCCTACCGTGGATAAAGACGAAACATTCATTATGGAAACGACACTTGAAAAACCGTTGGACGAAGCAAATTTACTAATCAAAGGAAACCATCAATGGATTACTGTATATCTAGGCGAAAAGATTTTATACCAACGGAAAGATTATCAGGAAGAAAGCAATCCCGGACTCTCATTGGCTGTGATAGATTTACCAGCAAATTACATCGGAAAAAAATTGACCCTTACAGTCTCATCTCCTTATCAGAACTATGCTGGGTTGCCACCGAAAGTTTATCTAGGAACAACTGGACCATTGATTAGTTTTATTTATTCACAATCAGTGCCGCAAGTATTGACGATGATAATCGCTGTTTTTATCGCTATAGGGACCTTTTTCTATACGATCTACTTGATGTATAAACAAAAACGTCTTGAATACTCACTTATTCTCTTAAGTTGCTTTGCTTTGGCATTAGGATTTGAAGCTGTATCAGAAGATATTTTAAGTGGTATTCTTTTTGAACCATTCGTTCATTCTTTTTTATCTCATTTATTTATTATCTTAACGTCAGCTTTCATCATCTGCTATTATTGGAGCCGAATGTTTTACTATAAAAAATGGTACGGAATTTTTTGTACGTTCCAACTTTTGATTTTTATCGGCGTTCTGCTTTATGCAACTTTTACTCCTGCAGAACTTCCTGAATTAATGCCGATTGCTAATATTGCTAGTGTTATAAGCACTTTAGTCACTTCACTTGCATGCATTGGCGAAGCATATAAGAATAACCGTTTTTATGTAGCTTGTACACCTTGGATCGTCTTGGTAGCCATTATCCATTGCTTGATTTACATCCAAACAGCATTAGGTATCTATCAAACAACGATCAATTGGTCTACGATTTTATATATTATCATTCTAATCGTTATTATCAGCTACAATCTAATCGATCACATCTTAAATACCGACAAAGATCGGAGACAAGTAGATTTTTTAAAAATCAAAAATGATTTGTTGGAGCAACATTATGAGCAGCTTCGACAGCATATCCAAGAAGTAAATACACTTCGCCTGGAATTTGTCCAAGAGATGGAGAATCTGCAAGATTTAATGCATACGGACCAAACAAAAGCTAAAAACTATGTGGAAAAGATATTAGAAGAAGCAAAAAATTTCGAAATGCTGTGTTCTTTTTGCAACCACCAGGTGACAAATCTTATCTTAGCGCGTTACCAGAAGTTAGCTGCCAAACGGAATATTCAGATAACCTTCCAAGCAGATCTTCCCGAAGAACTTCCTATCAACGATGACGATCTGTCTCAACTTTTGATCCACGCTTTAGAGCATTCCTTTAGAGAAACTCATGCCATCGAAAATCCACTGTATCGAAAAATTTATTTGTCGATACACGAACAAGAGGAACATTTCGTCATTTGTTGCGAACATAGTGCACATTACGATACAAATTTATTTAGTCGAGGCATCACAGAAGAATTAGATGATCAGGAACGTTTTGACTTAATGATGATGAAAGACGTAGCGGATCGTTACACAGGAACACTAACGCAGGAAAAAGATACTTTCATGGATCGGATCACTGTTCAACTCTCTCGAAATTACCCGAATCCTGTATAAAAAATAGCGGAATCCATATATGTGGATTCCGCTATTTTTTATTTTCAATAAAGTAAGGTAAGCAATTCTTCTGGTTCTATCGCACCAAAATATTTCTTCACATCAATTTGGCTGACTATTTTTGATAGAGATGCTTTATCATATTTCTGTCCAACCAATTTTTTTTCCACGTCAGAGATATCTCCTAGTCCGAAGAAATCGCCAAAGATTTTTGCTTCTTTGATCATTCCTTCTGAGACATTCAAATGGACTTCAATCGAACCGATAGAAAAACGTTTTTGGCGAGAGAAATTGAAATCTGGAGACTTCCCGTAATTCCAATCCCAATTTCGATAATATTCCTCAGAGATTCGATTGATTTTTTTCCAATCTTCATCAGTCAATTCGTACGTTTTTACTTCTTCTACTGACTCTACGCCGAAAATTTTCAACAAGATTTCTTGACGAAATTCTTCTGTTGTCATTTTTTGCTTTTCTTCTGGAAGAAATGGTTTGATATTCGTTACACGAGAACGGATCGATTTGATTCCTTTTGATTCGATTTTGTCTTTTTTTACTTTTAATGCATTGACTACTTCATTGATATCAGAGTCGAACATAATTGTTCCATGAGCAAACATCCGACCGTTGGTAGCATACATCGCGTTGCCAGAAAATTTCATGCCATCAATGACTAGATCATTTCGGCCTTTCAATTCCGCCCCAGCAACACCCAATTCATGAAGTGCTTGGATGATTGGCTGTGTTACTTTCGCAAAGTCACGGAATGAATCCCCATCATCAGGCATGATAAAACTAAAGTTCAGGTTTCCAAAATCATGGTAGACAGCTCCGCCTCCACTTAAGCGACGGACAACATGAATGCCATTTTCTTCCACATAATCTCGATTGATTTCTTCAAGCGTATTTTGGTTTCTGCCGATGATGATTGAAGGTTCATTGATATAAAAGAGCAAAATAGGTTCATCTAAAGGTATTTCTTGCAGCAAATATTGTTCAATTGCTAAATTGATTCTTGGGTCGTGGTTTTCATTTGGTACAAAAATCATGTTCTTCCTCCTAAATGTTAAACACTTTGTCAACTGCAGCAAGTTCTACATCAATCCCTTTGCCTGCTGCCTTTTGCGCTTCATTTTTCAATTGTTCTAAATCACCAAACTGAGGTAGGTGTGTAAGTACAAGTTTCTTTACGTTAGCTGATTTCGCAAGTTCTCCAGCTTCTTTTGAAGTGAAATGGGCATGATGATGTTCATTTTCTTCAAAAAGATAGGTATCTGCTAGAAACAAATCAGCATCTTTCGCAAAATCAGCGAAACTTTCCAAATAACCTGAATCACCTGTAAATACGAATACTTTCCCCGTTGTTTCTTCTACGATACGCATGGCGTAACATACTACTGGATGGATTGTTTCCATAAAAGTAATCAGAAAAGGACCAATTTTTAATTCTTCAGCTTCAAAATAAGGATGTCCTTTTGAGACATTTTCCATCGTCAATTCTTCAAAGTGAATGGAATCTTTTGTGTGTCCATAAATTGAAAGCAATGTCTCCGGATTTCTCTTAGGATGAAGTTGCCAGTAATACTGTAATACACCAAGGTCAGCAATATGGTCATGATGATAATGGCTAAGGATCACAGCATCTAGATCAAGTGGATCAAGGTGTTCTTGTAATTTGATCAGCGTAGCACTACCTGCATCGATCAACAAATTGAACCCGTCAGATTGAAGCAAATAACCTGTTGTCCCTTGATTTTTATAAGGATACGCTCCTAAGCATCCTAAAACAGTTAATTTCATCGTACATTCCCCCTCAAAGATTTATCCTACCACAAAAGTTATTTTTTTGATGAATAAACTGCTTACATGCTAAGTAAAATAGGCGTCTGGACCTCCTTTTTCAATCCGTGCTTGTTCATAAAATTCTGCAACTGACACATTCACATAAACAATGACCCACAAAAGACCGATGAACAAAGCGATTGCTCCTAGCAAATACCAGCCGATAAAAGACAGCTGCAACAAAATATACGTACCAATTCTATCTTTCAATAAAAACCAGCCATATTTCAAACATTGAATAACCGACAAATCAGGATAGTCGAACTTTGTCCATGCAGCAAATTGGAATAAACCGCCAACAATACTCATGATGAGTGCTGAAACAAAAATCATCCCTATCATCGATAAAACAAAGCTGATATCAAGAAAATCTTCTGGCATGACACCCGTAGGTACCGCATTTGAACTGAAAAGCAGCTGCATATAAGTACTCACTCCGCTGATTAAAAACATGGGCAGAAAGATTAAACTGTTGAGTAGCCAGTTGATGACTGAATTGATCAAATTGATGCCAAGTATCGAACCAAAATACTTTCTTTGGAAAACTGAAAATAAAAGGTTACTTTTTGGTCTGCCACCCCGTACAACTACTAGCGCAATGTAAAACAATGCATAGTTGAATGCGAATAAAAGTAAATTATCGACTAGAAAACTCAATAAGTGCTGCTGCATGCTTTCTTCCGGAAAAGGACTGAAACCGTCAAAAAAGTTCTGGATGACGCTCGTAAATATTATAGATAAGAAAACAAGCCAAGTATTGATTCCCCATTGATTTTCCAAAGAAACTCGTGCTTTTTTCCGATATTCAGAAATAGGTATTCTATTATTCATTATTCATAACTCCGAATTTTTTCAACTGTTTCACTATCAAGCCGTTTCACTAATTCTGTGACTAGTTTCACTGTATTCAAATAATCATCTTCATGAATCACTGATGTATGGGAATGCAGATAACGAACAGGAACGGTAATGGCTACAGACGGAACACCATCTCTTGTCAAATGCATTTGTCCTGCATCAGTTCCTCCGCCAGAAATCACTGTATATTGGAATGGAATATCCATTTCCTCTGCTACATCAATAACAAAATTCAATAATTTTTTATGCGGGATCATAGATGCATCAAAAATCAAAATCTGTGGGCCTTTTCCTAAAATCGAATCTGCTTCTTTTGGTGTCATTCCTGGAGTGTCTCCTGCTGTACCAGTATCTAAAGCAAAAGCAATATCGGGATTTACAAGGTGTGTACTTGTTCGAGCACCTCGCAAGCCTACTTCTTCTTGCACATCGCTTCCTGCGAATAAAACATTTGGGTGTGCTTCTTTAGATAGATTCTCTAATACTCGCAGAGAAACAGCTGTCCCGATACGATTATCCCATGCTTTTGCCAGTAAATATTTACTGCCATTCATTCGTTTGTATTCAATATATGGAGTGACCATATCTCCAGGACGTATGCCCCACTCTTTGGCTTCTTCTTGGCTTGATGCGCCAATATCAATGAACATATCCTTTATTTCATAAGGTTTATTTCTTACTTGAGGTGTTAAAACATGTGGTGGTTTGGAACCAATCACACCGTGGACGATTTTCCCTTCACGTGTTTTGATTTCAACTTGCTGAGCAAGCATGACTTGCCCCCACCAACCTCCAAGAGTTTGGAATTCCAAGAAGCCTTTTTCGGTTATTTTTGTTACCATAAAACCAACTTCGTCCATATGACCAGAAATAAAGACCTTGGGGCCTCCGCCAGCACCATGTTTGGCAATCACACTGCCTAAACCGTCATAAAAAATATCATCAGCGAATGGTTTGGCATATTCTCTGAATACTTCTCTTACCTCTTCTTCATTTCCAGGTACTCCTTTTGCAGAAGTTAAATCAATAAGTAGCTGTTCTTCTTTTGTATCCAAATGTTTTCCCCCATTTCTATATTCATATTGTGATTATACCATTGCTTATGATTTTTGTTCAGGCAAACTTGGTATTTTTATCTTTTATTCAGAATATTCAAAAATAAAGAAAACAAGCGAGCAACACTCGCCTGTTTTCTTTATTTTAATTGTAGTTTATCTGGTATTTGATGTTGCCAAGATTTGCTAAAAAAAGCATCGTCAAGATGATACTTACTAGCAGTAATATGATTTTCTTCTAAAAACGGTCTGATCTGTTGATCTGCAGCCAACCAGCCTTTCCAGCCTAGATGGATCGTGTCTTCCATAAAATAGTTGGTACCCGCTTGATTGACAAAATCAGCTATTCGATTGAATCCTTGGCTATTTAATTGAAATTTGATCTTTTTGGCAAATCCTTGTAACATTTCTTGAGATAGTCCGGTATAATCGCTCCATTTCTCGTTAACCGGTGGGATGATGAACAATACTTCGTTATGGTTTTTTGCTAATTGATCCAAGACCAGCTGAAAATCAGAAAATTCTGGCGAAAAACGATAATCCCAATTTTTTTGTGACTGTTTGAGCTCTGGCTCGTGGGCTCGGATACGATGCGTATAAAAATCGTTTTTCAACCCGAATGGATTATTCGTCGTTTCTCGTTCTCCAATTTGATTTGCTAAAATGGATAATTCTGTTTCTTGGTATTGTTTTGGTAATCGTTTTGACTCATGATCGATTTTTTGCTGTCGATCTTTCAACCCAATATTGCTGAATACTTCATCCTCTCTCTTCAGCATGTTCCATTGGCTGCGCAGCTGATTCAAAGATTCAGGTAAAGGTAGCTTCCCTTTTTTGATCGTTTGCAGAATCGCCGTCAACGTATCATTCTCTTTTACTTTTGAGAAAGTTAATAATCTTCTAGCTAAATAGCGATCAGCAGGCGTTACTTTCTTCATTGAAAACAACCAGTCGTATGTTTGAAGTTCAGAATAATACGTATTAAAGTAATCAGTTTTTACACCATTTTTAACGAACCACTGAGGAGAAATAATAAAGACGACTTTCTTGTTTTTCATAGCATCTCCTGCAGAACGCATCATCATATATTGGCTTAACGATTGTGTCCCGGGTGCTCCCAGCAAAAATGGACGATAGTTTCGCTGGTATTTTTCTGCCAGAACAGACGGATGAAATGGACTGATTCTGCTTAATTCACTTGAGCCAAAAAAAGGAA
The DNA here is from genome assembly GCF_035726925.1 of Enterococcus sp. E5-37. Classification (NCBI taxonomy): domain Bacteria; kingdom Bacillati; phylum Bacillota; class Bacilli; order Lactobacillales; family Enterococcaceae; genus Enterococcus; species Enterococcus sp. E5-37. The sequence continues at coordinate 21,736 of NZ_JAPMLG010000006.1, read as the reverse complement.
TATATTGTTTTTCAGATAATGCATAATTTTTTATCGCATCTCCTTTCAACACGTTCACTGACATGGAAGAAGAGGCACGTCTAATCGTTTCTGGATTAGAGATATCTACTTGATAGGAGGAGGTAAAAAACACAAACAGTAAGCCAACAGCTAAAACAACCGGGCCGAAAATAGCAAAAAGTTTCTTTTTCATACTCAACCCTTCAATGCAGTTGCTTGTTGAATGATTTTATTCGGTGTGCTCCAATCCTCTCGTTCGAATTCAGATACAGGGACTTGGATATCCAGCTCTCCGTCTAGCTCGACTAATAATTGAACAGATGCTAAAGAATCAAGCAACCCTTCATCAAATAGATCAATATCACGATTTTTTCTTACTTCATCTGTTCCTGTTATTTCTTCTAAGATTGATAAAATTTGTTCTTCCATTTTCCTTTTCTCCTTTGTTATATAAATTAATATGTCACTATTCGTTAGCTAAAAAAAGTTTATCTAAAAATCCTGAAAAAATCAGGAAGCTAAAACATACTGCTTGAAATGTCAAAAATACGGCTAAGCCATGCGTAAATTTGTTAGAAGGCAACTGCTCTTTATGCTTCTTCTTAAATCGGATCCATGCATCTGTCAGACAGATCAGACAAGCATGATACAGTCCATATACGATGTAGTACCACGTCAATCCATGCCATACACCCATTAGAAGAAACAAAGCAAAATAACCGATATTTGACATTACGATCTTGCTTTTAAAAATTTTTTTCTTCATCATGAAGAACATCAATCGCATATATACATAATCACGGAACCAAAAGGACAGCGTCATATGCCAACGATTCCAGAATTCTTTGATATTCCATGATAAAAAAGGTTTATTAAAATTGATTGGTGTCTGATATCCCATCATGTAGCTTGTACCGACTGCAAATAAGCTATAGCCAGCAAAATCAAAAAACAAATACATGCTGTACACGTACATATAACCTACTAATGCCCATGAAATACCACCATGCTGTAAGGCAATGCGTCCCACTACAGGAAGCAGTACTTGACCAAAATAATAGCCGATAATGAATTTATATAAAAAACCGACAAAAATATTTTGGACGCCTTTTCCCAAAAGATCAACATATTTATCACGAACAGGCGGATGGAGCTGGTCTTTTTCAAATCTCCTATAGCGATCGATTGGTCCAGAAGAGATTGTTGGAAAGAACAGCAGAAACTGGATATAACGAAATGGCTTATATGTTTTGATCATGCCATCTCTTATTTCCATGATCATTTGTACAGATTTAAAGGTTAAATAAGAGATTCCTAAAAAACCAAGTAACGATGCTTTTCCATGTTCAAAAAAAGGAGTCACTTTCGTTAAAAACAGTGGAATTATCGCTAAAATAACGGCGGCAAAAAACCATCCTGTCTGATTTTTCCTTTGCCGATAAACAAAATAGCCCCATACAAGTATCGTCTGCCACAAAACATACCCAATCAGCGCCGCTCCCTGTTGCCAATAATTACCTCCAAAGCTGACAAATAAAAAGAAAAGTGTCACTGCTGATTGATAAACTGGTAATCTTTTTTCCCATATCAATAAAGATAGAACGATCGGTACAAGCGCAATGGCTAAAAGAAAAAAATAAAACGGCTCTGCATAAGGGATCATATGAGGTAACATCATTCAGGATTCACCTCAGCTGTTAATTTTTTTCGATCGATTTTTCCATTAACTGTCTGAGGCAGCAGATCGACATAATGGAACTTCTGAGGAATCATATAATCCATCACAACTTCTAGTAATTGTTCTTTGATAGATTTAGTCAACTGAAAATCCGGCTGTTTCGTTTTGTCTTCTAATACGACAAAAGCAACCAGCTGCTGTACTTTTGTTCCTTGGTATTTTGGTACGACGACAGCTTGTTTGATTCGGTTGTCTTGGAGCAGATAATGTTCGATATCCCCGAGTTCAATCCGGTATCCATGTAATTTGACCTGCTGATCCATACGTCCTTCATAAAATAAAAGCCCATCTTCATCTAGTCTACCTGCATCCCCTGTATGGTAACTTGCTAAGTCATTTTGACAAAAGAACGCAGCAGCTGTCTTTTCGGGATTGTTCAGGTAACCTTTTGATACGCTTGGTCCTGCAATAATGATTTCACCCGTTTCTCCTTTTGAAACAGGTTTGCCTTCTTGGACAATAGAAACTTTCGTGTCTTTTTTTACGTAGCCAATCGGTAGTCGGTCATAACTATCTAGTACATGCTGGTCAATCTGAATACTTGAAATAGCTACAGTTGCTTCTGTTGGACCGTAAGTATTATATATCCGTGCATTTGGGAATCGATCAAGTAGACTTTCTGCAGTTTTTTTCGTCAATTCTTCTCCGCAAAATAAAAACATGTCCAATTCCGGCACATTTTCTCCATTGAATGTAGGTTCCATCAAGCAAATATCCATAAATGATGGAGTAGAAACCCACACATTCAACTTCAAGGCTGGCAATGTCGCGAATAATTGACGAAAGTCTTGAACAACTGCTTTATTTAACGGCTTCAGCATTCCGCCAGAAACTAATGCAGGATAAATAGAAAATACCGATAAATCAAAAGAAAATGGCGCCTGGGCTAAGAAATGCATACCAGGCTTGATCCCAAAGTCTTCCATCGTCCATTGAACAAAGCTGACTAGATTATCATGACTGATTTGTACGCCTTTTGGTTCTCCAGTAGTACCAGAAGTAAAAATAATATAAAAATTTTCTGTACCTTTTACGCTATTTCTGGGATAAAATCCTACTGGTATCTTCTTGATTTCTTGAAATTCTTTTTTTGTTATGACAGGAACCGAAGGAATATCTTCTATCCAGTCCCCGATACTGATGACCATAGATGGTTTAGCCACCCGAAAGATCGACAGGATACGCTCCTTGGGTGTATGCTCTTCAATCGGCAAATAGGCATGGCCAGATTTGACAACCCCTAGAAATGAGACAATCATTTCAAACTCCAAATTGCCAAAAACGACAATTGGTCCATCACCTTCTACCTTTTTTTCTAAATAATAAGCAAGTGCGTCTGATGCTTGTTTCAATTCACCAAAAGTATGCGTCTCATCCGCCTGATAAGCAACTCGATCAGGTTCATTTATTCCCCAATCATCGATTGCTTCAATAATCGTTTTGATTTCCATACTCTTCCTCCTAAAATTCGTTATAGATAAAAGTTCCTCCTTGAATATTTTTATAGTGATACAGATAAATCAGGAACAGCAGTACTGCACTATAAAAAATTGTTCGAATGATGAATTTTCCCCAATAATTCAATTTTGGATTAGAACGCCATTTGTTCATTGGATTCCCTCCTCATATAACCTCACACAAAGTGTAACTAATTTTGACAAAAAGAAACATGTGTCTAGCTTACAGAAACCGTTTTTTTACTAACAGTTTTGTCACATAGCATTTATAAAAATAGCACATCAAATCACTGCTTTTTTCTTTATAATTTCTCGTACTTTTAAAAAATATAAAAAATAAAGAGGTTGTGACAAAAATCGTGTCACAACCTCTTATTCCAAATAAATGGTATTCAAAATATAGTTCTATTTATTATCTTGTCTTATTCCGTATATCATTCCTCGATAATCCGACAATATAACTGACTCGTAATGACATAAAGCAAAAGATAGATAAGGATCAATAAGCCACTCACAAGATAAGCCAACCAATAATCGGCAGTTTTTATATACTGAGTGAAGACATTGATTGCAAATACTGCGTGAGTGATCCCTAATATCATGGGTGGAAAGAAGGTAAGTGCGTTTTGCTCGAAGATCATCCGTCTGATCCTTCTTTGTGGAATCCCCAGCTTAGTCAATAGGTGATAATTTTCTTTTTCTTCCTCTGCTTCTGCTAATTGCCGAACTGTCAAAATACTACCAGTAGCAATAATCACGATCATCCCGACAAATAGTGTGACAAAAATATTGATACCGATTCGCCGATTGACTGCACGCAATTTCGAATAGCTGGAAGAGAAATTCAAACGAGAGCTTTCTTGGCTAAATTGTGCTTCCTTCATTTGGTCATCCGGAAGTTTCTTTGTGCTAATTTCTCCTTGTAGACTTCCATTTACGATATCATAAGAATAATAAACAGCATTGAGCCACTTTATCGACAGGTCATTGCTCAGTCGTTCATCTATTTTTTCATTATTTCCACCTGATACATCTACATTGACTACTTGATAATCCACACCTTTTGCTTTTTCAAAAACGGTATCATCTACAATCAGTACAGGACTTAGATATACCATTGTTTTGTCACCTAATACACTTGGAAGCATTTGTTGAATCTTCAATTCTTGATTATCCGGCAGTCCAATACTAGATCCATATAATGAAATATTCCGAAAAAGAGTTTGCATTTGATCAAGCAAAACAGTATGACCAGGAGATTTCAAAGAAATGTTCGGCAAATCTGGATTAACTTTTCTGAAGGCTTGATATTGTGTTTCCGTGATCAGATTAGCAGTTAGAAACATAGGTTCTTCGAGATTTTGACTATAGATACTCCCAATGACTTTATAATGCAAGGTGATTTCTTTAGTTATCTTCTGCCCTTCCTCTGCTAGAATCGGCTTGATTTTTTTCTCTGTCTCAACATCAAACTGATAGTCCATCGGGGAGGAAACTTTCTCCTGGTAGGATAAAATAGTAGAGATACTAGCCGTGCCGCCAATTGTCATTAAAGAAATTCCGAGAATGACTGTAATCAGAGAATTTGTACGCCAACTTTTGAGCAAATGAACTTGCGTGTTACCCATTATCAAAAAATTGATACCATAGTAATAAATCTTCCATTTACTCAATATGATCAAAAATAACCGAAATGTATAACAGAAAAACAAATAAGTACCGACCACACAAACGAAAAAAATTAAAAAAGGAAAAAAGAAAACTAATGTATCAAGATAATGATAACTGATCATCCATGAAGTGATTTCCCTAAAATGACTAGCTCCAAAATATCCGCTCGTTAAAAGCAGTAACCCGATGACTGCGAGTAATCGGTGCCTTGTCCTGAAGCGCATTGTTGAACTATCTGCTTGTTCTTTTTCTCCAAAACTTCGAATCATTGGATAGCGCCATATTTTCCATATTGAATATACAGATACTGCTAAAAGGATGATGAAAAAAGCAAATAAAGTATCTACTACTGATGGAATGGAGATAAAAAATGGACTAGTAAGATCCATATCCATCATTCGAACCAAAATCATTGAAAAGAGTTTGGAAAAAATAATACCGAGTAATATCCCAGAAATACAGGCGAACAATCCAATTATCATGATTTCTAACACATATATACCTGATATCTGCAGTTTATTCATACCAAAAAGCTGATAGATGCCTATTTCCTTTTGCCTTCTATTCAAGAAAAATCGGTTGGCACTGAATACGAAAAAAAGCAAAACAACAGTAATGATAAATCCGCCAAAACTCAATCCACCATCTATTGAAGTATCTTGACTTGCTCTTCTGACTAAAGATTGATCGTAGGTCATTGCGCTGAAGGAATAATAGATCATTACGGATAAAGTCAAACTGAAAAAATAAACAAGATAGCCTCGTGACTGCCGAAAAAAACTTTTAACGGCTAGTTTATACAGCATTCATTTTTCCTCCTCCGCCAATCGTCGCCTGCATGTCTATTACTTTCTCAAAGAACTCTCTTCTTGTCCCTCTTCTGACAACTTCAGAAAAAATCACACCATCTTTAATAAATAAAATTCTATCGCAGTAGCTTGCTGTATATGGATCATGGGTGACTAACAGTATCGTTGCTTTTTCTTTTTGATTCATGGTCTTCAAGTAGTTCAACAATTCTGTAGCCGACTTCGAGTCCAAAGAGCCAGTTGGTTCATCTGCAAAAATCACTTGTGGCTGAACAACAAGTGCTCTAGCAGCTGCAATTCGTTGTCTCTGTCCGACAGAAAGTTCATCGGGATACCGTTTGAGCAGTTCTTCTATATTCAACAATTGAGCTACATGTCTTACTCTCTTTTCCATTTCCTCTTTAGTCATCCGTTCAACTGCTAGGGGCAATAGGATATTGTCTTTTGCATTTAGGGTATCGATCAAATTGAACTCTTGAAAAATGAATCCTAGTTTTTTTCGACGAAAGTCACTGAGCTCACTGTTTTTCATTTTTGTGATTTCTTTTCCTTGGATCGAGACACTGCCCATCGTAGGCAAATTGATCGTGGACAAGATATTCATCAGCGTTGTCTTTCCTGCACCACTTGGGCCCATAATCCCAACAAACTCGCCTTCTTCTACTGTGAATGAGATATTATCTAAGGCTTTGACGGGAGAAAGTTTGCTGCCGTAGCTTTTACTTAGATGTTTCACTTCGATCATCTTTTCCAATTCTTCTCCTCCTCTTTCATTTTTCATTTCTATTTATTTGCATAGTAGCATATCTACGAATAATTTGCTCTTATGTTTTTGTCACTTTTACTTGGACTGAATAAAAAATTTTATTCAATTATTTTATTCAGCAAAATTAAATATGCAAAAAACAAATCCACCAGCTACAAGTTTTCACCTTTTTTCACAATAAAATATACACTACATATAGTATAGAAATCCAATTATACAGCACATTGAATACTATATATAGCCGATATTTAGTTGCTCCTTCCCAGATTTTGTTTTATGATAGACAAGAACAATTTAGCAGGAGTTGAAGATAATGAAAGTAAATTATGAAGAAAAAACTGTCGTTACTCAGCAGCCAGAGACATCCCAGATGAAAGTCATCAAACGCGATGGCCGCCATGTTGATTTCGATGAACAAAAGATCAATGAAGCACTGATCAAAGCAGAAAAGAAAATTCACGGCTCATTATCACCACTTACTTACGAAAAAATTCAAATGATTGCAGACTTGGTTGTCCAAGAAATCAAAAGCCGGTTTGCTGAAAATGTCAAAATCTATGAGATTCAAAACATCGTGGAACATATATTACTAGAAAAAAACGAATATGAATTAGCAGAAGAGTACATCAATTATCGTACCAAACGAGATTTTGCTCGCAGTAAAGCAACAGATATCAACTTTTCGATTGAAAAGCTAATCAACAAGGACCAAACTGTCGTGAACGAAAACGCAAATAAAGACAGTAATGTTTTCAATACACAGCGAGATCTGACAGCCGGGATCGTTGGAAAATCAATCGGACTGAAAATGTTGCCACCACATATAGCAAATGCGCATCAAAAAGGCGATATCCATTACCATGATTTGGATTATCATCCTTATACACCGATGACGAATTGCTGCTTGATTGATTTCAAAGGCATGCTGAACAATGGTTTCAAAATCGGCAATGCCGAAGTCGAATCGCCAAAATCTATCCAGACCGCCACAGCACAAATCTCACAGATTATTGCCAATGTAGCGTCAAGTCAATATGGTGGCTGTTCTGCCGACCGAACAGATGAATTGCTTGCTCCTTTTGCAGAATTGAACTATAAAAAACATCTAAAAGATGCGGAAGAATGGATCGATTCGCCAGAACGACAAAAAGAATATGCAAAAGCAAAAACCAAAAAAGATATCTTCGATGCTATGCAAAGTTTGGAATATGAAATCAATACCTTATTTACTTCAAATGGACAAACTCCTTTCACTTCATTAGGATTTGGACTAGGAGAAAACTGGTTTGAAAGAGAAATTCAAAAAGCAATTTTACAGATTCGAATCAATGGATTAGGGAGTGAAAAGCGGACAGCTATCTTCCCTAAACTGATCTTCACTTTGAAAAAAGGTGTGAACTTAAACCCTGAAGATCCTAATTACGACATCAAACAACTAGCATTGGAATGTGCAACGAAAAGAATGTATCCTGATATTCTGAATTACGATAAAATCGTTGAATTAACTGGAAGTTTCAAAGTACCTATGGGCTGTCGTTCATTCTTGCAAGGGTGGAAAGACGAAAATGGTCAAGAAGTAAATGTCGGACGAATGAATTTAGGTGTTGTTACATTGAATTTGCCAAGAATCGCGATCGAATCAAAAGGAGATCAGAATAAATTCTGGCAGTTACTGTCTGACCGCTTAGAAATCATGAAAGATGCTCTTCTCTATCGTGTAGAACGTTGTAAAGAAGCCATTCCTGCAAATGCACCAATTTTATATATGTATGGTGCTTTCGGGAAACGTCTTTCACGTACCGATTCTGTCAATGAATTATTCAAAAACCGTCGAGCTACTGTATCGTTAGGCTACATTGGATTATATGAAGTTGCTTCAGCTTTCTTCGGTGGCGAATGGGAAACAAACCCAGAAGCAAAAGCTTTCACACTTGATATCGTCAAAGAATTAAAAGCTAATGCAGATGCATGGGGGGATGAATATGGTTATCATTTCAGTGTCTATTCAACTCCAAGTGAAAGTCTAACTGACCGTTTCTGCCGTTTGGATACAGAAAAATTCGGCATCATCGAAAATATCACAGATAAAGAATATTATACAAACAGTTTCCACTATGATGTGCGTAAAAACCCAACGCCATTTGAAAAATTGGAATTTGAGAAGGATTATCCAAAATATTGTTCAGGTGGATTCATCCACTACTGTGAATACCCTATGCTCCAACAAAATCCGAAAGCTTTAGAAGCTGTATGGGATTTTGCATATGACAAAATCGGGTATCTTGGTACGAATACGCCAATCGATCATTGCTATCAATGTGGTTTCGAAGGTGATTTCAAACCGACAGAACGAGGATTCGAATGTCCAGAATGTGGAAATCATGATCCAAAAACATGTGATGTAGTCAAACGTACTTGTGGCTATTTAGGAAATCCGCAAGCTCGTCCGATGGTACATGGCCGCCATAAAGAAATTTCCTCACGTGTGAAACACATGAAATGAGGTTGTGAAAAAGCTGTTCTGCATCAAGTAATAAGAACAGCTAAACAAAAATAGCTCCTCATATTTTTCGTTTAGTTGGGCTTATTACTGCAGATGCAAGCTTGTGAACACCGTTTATTCAGAATAAGAGGCTGTGACAAGTCTTTTTTCACCACCCTCTTTCGATGGCTTTGTATCTTTGAACGCCCTCTATCAAAATAAGAACAAGCTTTCTTGAACAATGGATTTAGGTCAGTTTGTTCTTATTTATGTGGTCGAGTAGATTTTATCTTCAATAGCTATATCTTTGAACCTTAAATGAAAGAAGTTTTTTTATGAGAAATCCAAAACCAAAAGAATGGTTAGCAAAAGACTACAGCCGAAACTATATTGCTGACTACAAACCGTTTAATTTTGTCGATGGTGAAGGTGTCCGCAACAGTCTTTACGTTAGTGGCTGCTTATTTGCCTGCGAAGGCTGCTTCAACAAAGCTGCACAAAATTTCCGATATGGCAAACCATTCACACCTGAATTAGAAGAACAAATCATTTCTGACTTGCGCAACGATTACGTGCAAGGATTAACTTTACTTGGTGGCGAGCCTTTTTTGAATACAGATGTTTGTCTGCAAGTCGTACGACGTATCCGAAAAGAGTTCGGTACGACAAAAGATATCTGGTCATGGACAGGCTATACCTTTGATGAATTGCTACAAGATTCAGAAGATAAATTAGAACTCCTTTCGCAAATCGATATCCTTGTTGACGGACGCTTTGAATTAAGCAAACGTGACCTAAAACTACAATTTCGCGGAAGTAGCAACCAGCGGATCATTGACGTCCAAAAATCTTTAGAATCCAATCAAGTTGTGATTTGGGAAAAATGTACGGATGCAACAGAAACCTATGAACAAATCAAAAAGCAAGACTTGATATAAAAACAGCTTTGGGAGAGAAAACGGATTTCCGTTTTCAACTCTCAAAGCTGTTTTTATATTTCTTGATTTTCCCATAATGGAAGGACGATGTTTTCATAAGTCATCGGGTCCAGATTCGTCAAAGTAATCCCTAACAATCGGATCCCTTTTTCTACTCCCAAGATTTCCTCCCATATAAGGCTTGCTTGATAAAAGAGTGCTTCTTTTTTATAGATATATTCTGGCAATGTCACTCTTTTGGTCACAGTAGAATAGTCCGTGTACCTGACCTTCAAAACTACTGTTTTCCCATGTTTTTGGACTCTTCTCAGTGCTTCTTCTACTTTTTCAGCTAGTTGGCGCAACTGAGTCAGCACTGCTTCTTCCGTTTGCAATGGCTGCCCATAAGTATGCTCTTTTCCCACAGATTTTCGCTCTCTTGTAACGTTTACTGGAGAATCATGGATTCCTCTGACTTTACGATAAAGAGAATAGCCCATTTTTCCAAAATTTCGAATCAACATCATTTCTGTGCATTCATATAGGTCTTTTCCTGTATAAATCCCTAGCTCATGCATTCTAGGTACAGTTTTCTTCCCTACCCCATGAAATTTTTCAATTGGCAAAGCTTTTAAAAATGGCACAGCGTCTTGAGGGGCAACTACCGTGATTCCTCTAGGTTTTTGATAGTCTGATGCTAATTTGGCCAAAAACTTATTGTAACTTACTCCCGCAGAACATGTTAGCTGGACACTCTCCCAAATATCTGCTTGGATCATTCGGGCGATTTTGATGGCTGACTTGCAATTGATTTTATTTTCGGTCACATCAAGATACGCTTCATCGATACTAACTGGTTCCACAATATCTGTATAACGATAGAATACTTCCCGTACTTGTTTGGAAATATCGCTGTATTTATGATGGTCGCCAGGCTTAAAGATGGCTTGCGGACAAAGCTCATACGCTTTTTGTGCACTCATTGCTGAATGAATTCCGAATTTTCTTGCTTCATAATTTGCTGTAGTCACTACTCCACGCCCACCAGTGTCACTGGGGTGTCTGGCAATTACTAATGGATGTCCGCGAAACTCAGGATGATCTCGTTCTTCAACCGAAGCGAAAAAAGCATCCATATCAATATGAATGATTTTTCTTGATGTATCATTATGTAAAGGAAATTGCAGCTCCATCATCCTCACCTCTTATTTATTATACAAGAACATTAGTTCGCGTTCAAGAGATTTGAAAAGTTAGTAGCTGATTTCCTCATTAGTCTTTCATTATAGACAACTTATACTATCTCAGTCTAATTCATGGTACTGACGGTAGACTTCTTGTTTTTTCAGCCCATTTTTCAGCGCTACTGCTTTGATAGCAGCATTTGGTTTTTCGCCTGAAGCGATCTTTGCTTCTACTTGTTCCTTTAACGTTCCCAACTCTTCATCAACTTCCGTCACTGGCGTTTCGAACAAATTCCCTTCTACAAGCAGACAACATTCACCCTTTACTGGATGTTCTTCGATATAAGCGAGTAGCTCTTCCGTACTTCCTCTAAGGTATTCTTCATGGACCTTTGTCAATTCCCGACACAAAACGACTTGGCGATTTCCAAAAATTTCTAAGAAATTCGTCAATGTAGCAGTGATCCGATAAGGTGACTCATAAAAAATCAGCGTAGCTGTCTGTTCTTTTAGCTTTTTCAATGTTTCTTTCTGTTCTTTTTTCTTACGTGGAAGGAAGCCATAAAATAAAAATGGTTGAGGCACTAGCCCTGAAGCAATCAAAGCCGTCATCCCAGCTGTAGGTCCTGGGATAGAGATCACAGAAATCCCTTCTTTTATGCAGGCTAAAACTAGCTCATGTCCAGGATCGCTGATGGAAGGCATTCCTGCGTCACTGACTTGAGCAATCGTTTTTCCTTCTTTTAACAAAGCAATCAATTGAGGGACACGTTCTTTATAATTATGTTCATGTAAACTTTTTTGGGGTGTATGGATTTCAAAATGATTCAATAACTTTTGTGTATTACGCGTATCCTCACTTGCGATAAGATCGGATTCTTGCAGCATACGAACACTTCTGTAGCTCATATCTTCTAAATTTCCAATTGGCGTCGGTACAAGATATAAATCCCCATATACCGGATTTCCCTTGAAACTTTTTTGATTATACATCTGTCACAATCTCCTTAATAAAAAGACTGGAGCAGTATTTCTCCGCTCCAGTCTCCTCTTGTTATTGGTCATCGACCGCTTTCGCGATAGATCACTTCTAGACAAAACGCACAAGGCTCGTCATTGTCCCTTCTTGATCCATATAAATCGTAGCAGACATGGAATCCTTCTTCATAAATTTTTTCAAGATTCATACGAGACTTAGAAAGTTCCTGCTTCACATTTTCAGCTGGAGCTTGTGCAACTTGGTTCAATTCCCGCAGGTGTTCCCGCAGACGTTGATTTTCCATCTCCAAAGTTGTATTTTTTTCTACGATCTCATGCAAAGCATGCTTCATTTCAACAAGTTCTGTTAATGTATTTCTCAACTCTGATTCTAATTGATTCAATCCGTCGTATAATGATCTCTTATCCATTCATCTCACCTACTTGGATAAATTCTTTCAATTCATCCCATTCATATTCGACAGGATTTTCCCGTCCAGTCAGCCGAATACTAACGATACGGCTAAGCAGATTCAACCCTACGACTTTCCCTTTACCATCAGGTGTAGCAATTACTTTTCCAAAGTCAGGGAGTTCTTTTTTCGCTGTCTCGTATTCTTCGCTCTCATATTGCAGACAGCACATCAAGCGTCCGCATAAACCGGAAATTTTTGTTGGATTCAAAGATAAACTTTGATCTTTTGCCATTTTGATTGATACAGGCACGAAATCGCCTAAAAAAGAAGAACAGCATAATGGACGCCCACATGGACCAATTCCGCCTATTATCTTTGCTTCATCGCGGACACCAATTTGTCGAAGCTCAATACGAGTACGAAATACAGCGGCCAGATCTTTTACCAATTCTCTAAAGTCAATTCGCCCGTCCGCTGTGAAAGAAAAAATCAATTTATTTCGATCAAATGTGTATTCAGCTTTGACCATTTTCATTTCCAACTCACGCAACTGCACTTTTTCTTTTGCGATTTTCAATGCATCATGAGCATCTTTTTTGTTTTTTTTGTCTTTTTCTAATTCAGCTTGTGACGCTTTATGCAAGATCGGACGGATAGCTTCAGGAAGGTCATTGGGATCAATCTCTTTTTTAGGAAGGACAACAGTAGCAATATGTAAGGATTGCTGAGATTCGACTAATACCTTGTCATTATAAACATATTCAGAGTCTCCTGGTGCAAAATAATAGATATGACCTGCATCTCTATATCGGACACCTACTACTTCTACCATTTCCATCCTCCTTGATCATCATCCTTTGCGGCAAGCTAAAAAATCGTATGCAAAACGAACTGTTCCGCAACAGCCTGAAAACTGACATTGCTGCGTAGTTTCTGCTCTGCGATCAATATCCGTTCAATTATCTGGTTTATCTGTTTCACTTTGCCATATTCGCCGTTTGCTACTGCTTGACGCTGTGCTTCCTGATAATAAAACATCAAGACAGATAATCCTGTAAACTGTTGTGTTTTTTCTTTAAATGATTTTACCAATTTTTTTTGGACATAGATAAAGGCTTGAGTATCTTGCTTTTGCAAGTAAACGAACCATTGATAAATCAAGTCCTTAGCATCATTAAACCATTCATCTTGAGAGATTTCAACTGCTTTTCCTAAACTGTTTGTTAAGAAAGCCAAAAGTTTTGCTTTTTCCAATGGAATCTGCTCTTCTTGCAATCGATGGATCAGTGCGTCTTTCGAAAGTTCTTGAAAATGCAGAACTTGACAACGAGATTGAATAGTAGGGAGAATTCTTCCTACTGCATCTGTTTCTAACACCGCTAAAAAATCTCCAGGGGGCTCTTCCAAGAATTTCAACAAACTGTTTGCAGCACTGCTATTCATTTTTTCAGCTTCTTTGATCAAAAAAACTTTTTTTCTTGATTCGTAACCGCTGCGACTGAATTCCGTCTGCAAACGTCTGATCTGATCGACTTTGATGGTTTGTCCTTCCGGTTCAATAACCAAAACATCTGGATGTTCTTTCTTTTCGATCCGCTGACAATTGTTGCATTTTCCACAAGGCAGATTGTCTTTCATTTGGGTACAGAACAGGTGCTGTGCAAGCCATATACCTACTTCATGTTTTCCTGTTCCTTTCTCCCCTTCAAAAAGATAAGCATGAGCGATACGCCCATGCTCAAAACTCCGTTGAAGCTGCTGATACACGATCGGTTGCATTTGAGCCAAGTTTATTTCTTGATTCATAGCTCAGCTCCTCCTAAAATTGATGGAATCCTTCAACAGGTAAGACGAAGACTGTGGCACCGCCTACTTCTACTTCTACTGGATAAGGGACGCCCCCATCCATCGAAATATCCAGTGTAACAGGTGTAGATACAAATTGCTTTCTTGATTCACACGTTTTTTTGATGATTTCCAATGCTTCTTCTACACGGTCATCTTCAATACCCACGATAAACGTGCTGTTTCCAGCCTTAAGGAAGCCGCCTGTCGATGATAGTTTTGTGGCACGGATATTTGCATCAATCAATTCATTTGATAAACGGTTGCTGTCTTTGTCTTGGATAATCGCTAAAATAATTTTCATAAACGTTCACCTTCCTAGTTTTCAAAAAATTGCGGATACTGTTCAATAATTGTATGATAACTTGTTTGCAGCACTTCTTCAAAGCTTTTTCTTGCATCAACTTTGTGGATTCTTTCCGGATTCTCTTCTGCCAGCTTCAAATAGGCATGACGTACACGCTGGTGGAATTCCAAACCTTCCGAATCTAAACGGTCGATTTGATTTTGTCTGTTTTTCTTGATTCTTCTTAATCCGGTGTCTGAATCTACGTCAAGATAAAGGGTAAAATCCGGCGTAGTACCTTCTGTAGCAAACTCATTCAACCGAGCAATCTCGGTAACGCCGATGCGTCGGCCTGCACCTTGATAAGCAAGAGAACTGTCGACAAATCTATCGCATAAAACGATTTTCCCTTTTGCCAAAGCAGGCAGAACCTTTTCGACTAGATGTTGTCTTCTTGCCGCTGCATAAAGCAGTGCTTCCGTACGTTCATCCATCCGATCATTTTTTGGATCAAGGATCACTGCTCGGATCTCTTCAGCAATCGGAATGCCTCCTGGTTCTCTTGTTTGAATGATTTCTGTTTTTGCTACTTCTTTCAAAAGAGGGTAAAGTTCATTCAAGATGCTGGTTTTTCCTGCACCATCAGGCCCCTCGATTGTAATAAATAGTCCGTTCACATTGTTGCCCCCATCTCTTGTGCTGCTTTTATATTGTATCTGAAAAAACACTTAATTAGAAATTTATAACTCACGTCTTCCTTCGACAGCTTTCAATAAAGTAACTTCATCTGCATACTCGATATCAGAACCTACAGACAGACCATGTGCTAGACGAGTCACTTTGATACCTGCGGGTTTGATCAGACGTGAGAGATACATAGCTGTTGCTTCTCCCTCTGTTGTTGCATTTGTTGCGATAATCACTTCTTTTACATCTGCATCATGCAGCCGCTGCAACAGAGAAGAAATATTGATGTCTTCTGGACCTGTCCCTTCCATCGGTGATAACACACCATGGAGAACATGATAAAGTCCGTGATATTCTCGCATTTTTTCCATTGCCATTACATCTTTCGGCTCTTCGACCACTAGGATAACGCTTCGATCACGTGAAGGATTTCTACATATTTCGCAGGGATCTTCTTCTGTGATGTTTCCGCAGATACTACAAAAATGCAAATCGCGTTTTACACTTAACAAAGATTTAGCAAATTCATTTACTACTTCATCTTTCATATCGATCGTATAAAAGGCGAGTCTTGTCGCTGTTTTCTGACCGATTCCTGGAAGTTTCATGTAGCTGTCGATCAGTTTCGCAATTGGTTCTGGATGTTGCATATTCATTACTCCTTCAGTTTAAAACTAAAATCCTGGTAAACCTTTTGCGTATTTCCCTAATTTTTTCTCAGTTTCCACATCAATTTGTGCGATCGCATCATTGACTGCCATTACGACAAGATCCTGAAGCATCTCGATATCATCAGGATCAACGACTTCTTCATTGATTTGGATATCTTTCATGCGACGATCGCCTGTAAAAACCGCTTTGACCAATTCATTGGTGGCTTTACCTGTAAACTCTGTTTTATTTAGCAGCTCTTGTGCTTCTGCCATTTCTTTTTGCATTTTTTGTACTTGTTTCATCATGCCTTGCATATTGCCCATTCCACGCATCATAATTATCTACTCCTTTTTATTAATCATCTACCACTGTAACAGCTTCGGAGCCAAACAGTTCCTCTGCTTTTACTACAAATGTTTCTTCTGGTACTTCTTGTTCTTGAGGAAGCAACTCGATTTCTCCTTCTGAGTCTTCAGAAGCAAAAGAGTTTTCTGTTCCCTCTTCTTGTGCCTGCGTCAAATAATTTCTTCGAAGTTCTGGCCAGCTTTCTCTTGTAATATAAACAGGATCAGGCGCATAATCTTTGATCATTCGGCTTAAGTTGTTGTGTACCGAAAGCTGCAATTCTTCGTCATTTGCTGCTCTTTGACAAACAATCTCATAATCAAACGCAATCACTAGTCCTGTAGGTCCAGCTGCAACTGGTTCGCTTGCTTTAAGCATTGCTCGCTGAGTGACAGATAGACTCATCAGTAAGTCTTCCCATACTTCTTTTACTTGGTTCAGATGCTGTCTTGTCGCTTCCCGCAGAACTTTATATACTCGTTCCGTCGGTACACGATAGGTACTTGTCTGTTTTTTATGATTTGTTTGCTGTACCGGCTGTACTTTTGTATTCTCAATTCCTGTATTACTGCGTAGTTCCTTGATTTCGTTTCTTAGTTCCTTAATCTCTTGTTGTAGCTGTTTTACTATCTGATCATCTGCAAATGCTACATCTGCTGAAGGAACAGAAGCAGACGGTAGCTGTGCAAGTTTGACTGTAGCGACTTCCAAATAAATAGCGGCACTATTGGTAAAACGAATTTCATTTTGAGTATCGCTCAAAATCTTTATCATTGAAAACAGCTGATCCGCTGAAACAGTTTGTGCCAATTCTGTAAATGTACTTCTGATCGTACTCGATTGTTCCTCAACTAGATTAGGTGCTTGCTGATACATCAGCAAGTCACGGCAGTATTGTAACATATCCTCTAGAAAGCGACGTGATTCTTTACCGGCTGCGAGAATTTGGTTCAATGTTTCCAATGCTTCTGGTACTTCTTTTTTCACGCAAGCACTCAAGTAACTGTCCATCATTTCGTCAGTTAAGCTACCTGTCACTTGCATGGCATCATCTAAAGTAATTGTTCCTTCACTAAACGAGATTGCCTGATCAAGAATACTCAATGCATCCCGCATCCCGCCTTCTGCAGAACGGGCAATCACATTCAATGCAGCTGGTTCATAGCTGATAGTCGATTCTTTCAAGATAAATTCAAGATGTTCGACAATATCTGCCGTATTGATCCGTTTAAAATCAAATCGCTGAGTCCGTGAAATGATCGTAGCTGGTATTTTGTGAGGTTCGGTCGTTGCTAAGATGAATATGACACTTTCTTTTGGCTCTTCCAATGTTTTCAACAAGGCATTGAAAGCTCCTGTTGAAAGCATATGTACCTCATCAATAATGTACACTTTGTACGCTGCCTTTGTAGGCGCATAATTTGCCCGATCACGGATAAATCGGATTTCTTCGACTCCGTTATTGCTGGCAGCATCGATTTCGATCACATCTTCTTGCGTGCCAGCAGTAATTGATCGACACATTTCGCATTCGTTGCACGGCTCACCGTCTTTACTGTTCGGACAGTTGATTGCTTTTGCGAAAATCTTTGCTGCACTCGTCTTTCCGGTTCCTCTGGGTCCTGTAAACAAGTAGGCATGTGAGGTTTTGTGGGAAACAATAGCATTTTTTAGTGTCTGTGTCACAGCTTTTTGTCCAACGATGTCTTCGAAACGCTGCGAACGCCAGACTCGATAAAGTGCTTGATATGCCATAAGGATCCCCCTTTTTTAAAAAATTCACTATCTCTTATTATACGTGATATTAGGTAAAAAAACTACTATCCTTCTCGGCTTTTTCAGGTATTTAAACAATACGCAATTTTCCATTTCAATTCCGTCTCTAGTCCGAGAAGTTTCACATCTTCCTATGGTATAATAAATAAACAATAATTGTTTGGCATTAGCTGAATCAGAGGAGGAATTTTTTATGGGTCTTATCAAAGCAGCAACAAGTATGGTTGGCGGCGGTCTGGCAGATCAATGGCTAGAAGTCATCGAACCAGACAATATGAGTGATACAACGGTCATGACAAAAGGTGTCAAAGTCCGCAAAGATGACAAACGTGGCTCCAATCGTAAAGGAACAGAAGATGTTTTAACAGACGGAACAGTCGTCCATGTCTATCCAAACATGATGATGCTTTTGGTCGATGGTGGAAAAATCATCGATTATACCGCTGAGGAAGGTTATTACACCATTAAAAATGACGCAGCTCCTTCCATGTTCAACGGAACACTGAAAGAAGCAATTGCTGAAACTTTTGACCGATTTAAATTTGGCGGCGTCACACCGCAGAAACAACAAGTTTTTTATATCAATCTCCAAGAAATAAAGGGAATCAAATTCGGTACAAGCGCGCCGTTGAACTACTTTGACAATTTCTATAACGCAGAATTATTCTTACGGGCACATGGCACTTATTCTATTCATGTCGTTGACCCGATTTTATTTTATACAAACGCAATCCCTAAAAACAAAACACAAGTGGAAATCAATGATATCAATGAGCAGTATTTAGCTGAATTCCTAACAGCGCTGCAATCAGCAATCAATCAGATGTCTGCAGATGGTCAACGGATTTCTTATGTACCATCTAAGAGTTTGGAATTAAGCAAATACATGGATACTGCATTGGATGATTCTTGGCGTGAATTACGTGGGATGGAGATTGTTTCTGTGGCTGTAGCCAGCATTTCTTACACCGATGATTCTGTGAAACTGATCAATATGCGTAACGAAGGGGCGATGCTAGGTGATCCTAGCGTACGTGAAGGATACGTGCAAGGTTCCATTGCACGTGGTATGGAAGCAGCCGGAAAAAATGAAGCAGGAGCAATGACCGGCTTTATGGGTGTAGGTATGGGAATGAATGCAAATGGTTCTTATCTTTCTCAAGCAGCTCAAAATAACCAAGAACAAATCAAACAACAAGCAGAAAAACAAAATCAACAAACTGCACAAGGAAATGCGGATACTTGGACATGTCCAGTTTGCGGGACAGAAAATTCCGGAAAATTCTGTTCCAACTGCGGAGCTGCCAAACCTGTAGAAAACGTTCAGCCTAAGCTGCAAATGCGATGCAGTGAATGCAATGAGATCGTGGATCTTTCCAACGGCATCCCTAAATTCTGTCCAAACTGTGGTAAACCGTTTAAAGGAATCCCCGTTGATTAATTTATTTAGAAAGGTGTGCAGCTGATGGATGTTCTTACACATAAATGTCCTAATTGCGGCGGTCCGTTGACTTTTGATCCCAAAGACCAAAAATTTCATTGCGAATACTGCCTGAATATCTATACAGAAGAAGAAGTCAGCCAATATGAGCAAAAGCAAAAAGAAGCGCGTATGGCTGGCGAAGAAAGCAAAGAAGAACCTTCACCTACCGAAGATTTTACTTTTACAGCTCAAGAACAGCTTGCCGATATGAATGAAGCCGAGCGCAAAGCGGTTGACGAGGCAGGCGGTTTTTCAGATACAGCGGACGAATCTGCAGATAATACCGCAGCGATGGATCTTTTTCTTTGTCCCAACTGTGGTGCAGAGATCGTGACTGATGCGACAACTGCTGCGACTTATTGTTACTACTGCCATAATCCCGTCGTACTATCGGGACGTTTAAGCGGAGAATTCTTGCCAAATAAAGTACTTCCTTTTGCTGTCGAGAAAGAAGAAGCAATCAACAGATTTCTCGCTTGGACCAAGAAAAAATGGTTTGTTCCCAAAGCTTTTTTCAATAAGGATCAAATCGATAAGTTGACAGGTGTATATTTCCCTTATTGGGCTACAGATGCTGAAGTAGATGGTGCCATGCAGGCGAATGGTACAGTTATCCGCATATGGCGGATAGGTGACATCGAATACACAGAAACGAAGCAATTTGCTGTTTCAAGAGCAGGCAAGCTTTCTTTTAAAGAACTAGTAAAAAATGCCTTATCAAAAAATACGCAACAAAAGATGGTCGAAGGCGTGCAACCTTTCCCGTTAGATAAAGCAATTGATTTTAAAAGCCAGTATTTAGCCGGTTTCCAAGCAGAAAAAAGAGATATCGAATATGAGGCAATCAAATCACAGATTCAATCTGAATTAAAAGACTATTCAGAGAAGCTGTTAAAAGATACCGCAAATGGATATACAACATTGACCGGTGTGCGAACTTCTGCTTCAATCACAAACGAAGTAAATAATTACGTATTACTGCCGGTATGGCTTGTTACTTATCGAAGCAATGACTCAAGTAAAAAAGTCTACTACTATGCAATGAATGGACAAACAGGAAAGGTCAGCGGTGTCCTGCCGATCAGCCAGAAAAAATTGGGACTGACCGCTCTTGGGATTTTCGCTGGGCTAGCGATCCTCTTTCTGATCGGAGGTTACTTGATATGATGAAAAAAATTTTTTTATTCTTTCTTTTGCTAGTAAGTGTTGGCTGGCCGGTGGCTACTCATGCAGATACAGTTACGGTAAATGATGAGGCTGGGTTATTTACAACAGATCAAATCCAATCTTTGGAACAACAGGCAGAAAAGCTGAATGAAAAAATCAAAGGACGAGTCTTGATCGTAACGACTACATCTAATTCAGAAGAACCAAGAGACTTTGCTGATAATTACTTAAGAGACGCAGTCGGAAATGATCAAAATGGCTCAGTATTGCTATTAGATATGGGACAGCGTGAAATCTACATTTCGACTTCTGGTAATATGATCGATTATTTGACTGACAGCAGAATCGATTCGATCTTAGATGATGTTTATGATCAGATGACAAATGCTGCCTATTACAATGCTGCAAAAGCTTACCTGTCTAAATCAGCAACATATGTGGAAGACGGAGTTCCAGGAGGACATTATCGTGTAGACGAAGAAACTGGCAAAATTACACGCTATAAGGTTTTGACGACAGTAGAAATCATCATTGCTGTTGTTTTGGCTCTTATCCTTAGTCTTGTCTTTTATTTTGTGACTGTTTCGCGTTATCAATTGAAATCAGGCATCTACAAATATCCATTCCGAGAAAAATCCAGTATCAAATTAACTGAAAAAACCGATCGTCTGACAAATTCTTTTGTCACGACAAGAAGAATCCCCAAAAGCCCACCTCCTGGAAGCGGCGGTGGCGGAAGTACTACCCATTCTAGCGGTGGCGGGACTTTTGGCGGTGGCGGCAGAAGTTTCTAAAAATTGCTAAATGAATGTTCGCAAAAAAAGGGCTGTGACAAAAATCGTGTGTACCGACCCCCAAAAGTTAGACCAAAAAATCTAACTTTTGGAGGTCGGTATTTTTTATGGCTAAGTATACTTTTGAACTTAAATTAAAGATCGTTCATGATTATTTGGATGGTAAAGGCGGAAGTGATTATCTGGCAAAGAAGTATTCCATTAAGGCTCCATCACAAGTGAAGCGCTGGATCAATGCCTATCAAGAATTTGGTGAAGAGGGTCTAGTAAGAAAGCGACAA
>NZ_JAPMLG010000005.1:0-218963 GCF_035726925.1 Enterococcus sp. E5-37 | reverse complement strand
CACAAACCATGTCCAACATGACTAAAGTTCTGACTGAAGAAGTAAATGCCTTTAAATCCAGAGCCTTAAATGATAAGTATGTCGCTATTTTTATGGACGCTACTTACATTCCACTAAAACGTCAAACTGTATCCAAAGAAGCGATTTATATTGCCATTGGTATACGAGAAGACGGCACTAAAGAAGTACTGAGTTATGCGATTGCTCCAACTGAATCAACATACGTTTGGAATGAGCTGCTACAGGATATTAACTCCAGAGGAGTTCAAGAAGTCTTGCTTTTTATTACGGACGGCTTAAAAGGCATGAAAGATACTATCCATCAAATTTATCCTAAAGCAAAATATCAGCATTGTTGTATCCATGTATCTCGTAATATCGCTCATAAAGTACGTGTCAAAGACCGAAAAGAAATCTGTGATGACTTTAAGGCTGTTTATCAAGCTAACTCAAAAGAAGAAGCGAATACCTTCTTATCCGGCATGATTGAGAAATGGAAGAAAAACTATCCTAAAGTGACGCAGTCACTCATAGAAAACCAAGACTTATTAACTTTTTATGATTTTCCACCTAGCATTCGTAGAACCATTTACTCAACCAATCTAATCGAGTCTTTCAATAAGCAAATTAAAAGATACAGCCGTAGAAAAGAGCAGTTTCAAAATGAAGAATCACTAGAACGCTTTCTAGTCAGCATTTTTGATACATACAATCAAAAATTTCTAAACAGAAGCCATAAAGGTTTTCAACAGGTAACCGATACATTAGTTTCAATGTTTACTGAGTAACTAATTATTTTGCAGGAGGACAATTTATTTACACAAAATTATTGACGCTCCCAGCAGAAGTACAGAAATGTAAGATTTTCCAATATTATTTTATTCAACATAATAAATTGTATATCAATTTTTTTAGCGAAATTTCTATTTATTCCAAGAATTTCAGTTATTACGGAATCATTTTGTGCTTAATAAAAAGAAACCGTTTTTATATACTATAAATGTAGAAAGGCGGTAGGAAAATGAAAAAAATTATTGCAATCACATCCTGTCCAGTTGGTATTGCCCATACATACATGGCAGCAGAAAACTTAGAGAAAGCGGGGAAAGCAGTTGGCGCCGAGGTAAAAGTCGAAACACATGGTTCCATCGGTATTGAAAATGAATTGACTGCAAGAGATATCGAAGAAGCAGCTGGTGTAATCATCGCAGCAGATACTAAAATAGATAAATCACGATTCGGCGGTAAACCTTTGATAACCGTAGGTGTGCAAGAAGGAATCCACCATGCAGATGAGTTGGTGAGAGATATTTTAGCAGGAAAAGCGCCAGTCTATAAAAGTACGGAGGCAATTATTTCTTCCGAAAATAAAAGTGAATCAGAAAATTTAGGTAAAAAAATCTATAAGAGTTTGATGAATGGCGTTTCGTACATGGTACCTTTCGTAGTTACAGGAGGGTTATTGATCGCGATTTCTTTAACATTAGGAGGAACAGCTACACCTGAAGGGATCAAGATACCAGAAGGAACGATTTGGGCAACGATGAATAGTATCGGAAGTATCGCTATGGGGTTGATGGTTCCAATTCTATCTGCATTTATTGCGCAAAGTATTGCAGATCGTCCAGGACTTGTTCCTGGATTTGTTGGTGGGATGTTAGCGGCAAACGGAGCATTATATGGTAGTGATGCGAATGCGGGATTCTTAGGCGGGATCATCACTGGATTTTTAGCAGGATTCATTGCTTTAGGAATCAAGAAAGTACGAGTACCGAAAGCTTTACAATCGATTATGCCAATCATTGTTATCCCAATTTTAGGATCATTGGCAGTTGGTTTTGTGTTTATCTACGTTATTGGAGAACCAGTAGCTCTTCTATTTAGTTCATTGACTCACTTTTTAGCAGGGATGCAAGGAGGAAGTGAAATTGTTTTAGCTATGATCTTAGGAGCAATGATTGCTTTTGATATGGGGGGGCCGTTCAATAAAGTAGCCTTTTTGTTCGGATCTGGCTTGATTGCAGAAGGCAATTATTCCATTATGGGGCCAATTGCTGTAGCTATCTGTATCCCTCCATTAGCATTGGGGCTGGCATCATTGATTTTAAAAACCAAATTTACGAAAACAGAACGAGAAGCTGGTAAGGCGTCCTTAGCAATGGGACTGTTTGGGATTACAGAAGGCGCTATTCCGTTTGCTTCAACAGATCCACTACGGGTGATTCCAAGCATTGTAATCGGGGCAATGACAGGAAGTGTGATCGCGATGCTTTCAGGAGTGACAGATCATGTAGCTCATGGCGGTCCGATCGTAGCAGTTTTAGGAGCAGTCGATCATGTAGCCATGTTTTTTGTAGCAGTGGTTGCAGGTATTGCTGTCACCGTGTTAATGTTAAGAATCTTGAAACCAACATTAGAACATACTGCAGTTGCTGCAGCAAATGGTGTGACAGTAGCAGATCTATCAGAGACTGAAACAAGTGATGTTTATACGAAAACTGAAACTTTTGATTCTATCACGGATATTATGTCAGATGAAGCAATCATTTTAGGTGAAACAGCAACAACAAAAGACGGAGTAATCGAAGATTTAGTCCAACGTTTAGAAAAAACAGCGGCGATCACAGATAAAACCAGATTTAAAGAAGTCATCTATGATAGAGAACATGAAAGTACAACGGGAATCGGTATGGGGATTGCTATTCCACATGGAAAATCAGCTTATGTTCTTAAACCAACAGTGGCATTTGCCAGAAGTCAATCTGGGGTAGATTGGCATTCTTTAGATGGAAAACCTGCACATATGATCTTTATGATTGCTGTACCTGAAAACAGCCAAGGTGATATGCACTTGAAAATACTGCAACGTCTATCACGTAAATTGATGGATGATGACTTCCGTCAAGCACTGATGGAAGCGCCAGATAAAACAGCAGTTCACCAATTATTAAGCGAAATGTAACATAAGATGAAAAATCGACCGTGATGAGACATAATAGATGTGTTATCATGATCGATTTTTTATTTAGAAGGGAGTTTCTGCACATTATGAATCAGCGTCAGCAATCTTTGATCTATCAATTAAGTGAGAACAATAATTATATAACAACAAAAAAGCTAGCAGAGCATTTCCATGTGTCAGAAAGAACGATTCATAGCGATTTGAATACCATTGAAACTTGGTTGAGAGACAAACATCTGCCTTTAATGTTTGAAAGAAAAAAAGGTACAGGTATCTTGTTGAATGGTCTGCCTCACGAAAGGGAACAACTGAAACGAGCGCTTAATGAAGAGACTCAAACAGAAATGGATAAAAAACAGCTTCGTCAGTTATTGATTTTCCATCTGCTAGTAGCAAAAGACGGATTTAGTCTTGAAGAACTTTCAGAAAAACTATATGTTGGAAAACGTACGATTCGTAAAGAATTGACAGAGTTGCAAAGCTTTTTTGAGTATCACCATTTACAGCTAGTATCCAAAACAAAACTAGGAACTTTTCTTAAAGGCGATGAACAAGAAAAAAGACAGTTGCTTGTTAAGACATTACGAAATATGCAGAAAGAAGATCCGCAAAGTCCGTCGTTGAAAGAATTCTTCGCTAAAGATACATTAAAAGTTATCCAACATACATTACAAGATGTTTTTTATGAAAACCATTTAGAACAGCCGAATGGACTGGCTAGTGTGGAGATTCACATCTACTTTATGCTCGAGCGAATGAAACAGTACCAGAAAGTGAAATTAAGTAAAGACGAAAACGAAGTCGTGGAACACACCCAAGCACAAAAGTTAAGTAGTCAGATATTAGTAAAACTAGCCACCATCTATCCAATTGAATTTTCTCCTGATGAAATCAATTATCTGGCTTTGCGTATCGCCAATCTTTTTACAAATTCACAAGCAGCCACACGTTTTCAAAAGGAATCTAGCGCACTTGCTGATCATTTGATCGAACAAGTGGAACAGTTTCTAGGCTATTCATTAAAAGAAGATCAGCTACTAAAACAAAATTTAAGGTCTCATTTATCTTCAACTTATTTTCGACTCCATTATGGTTTGCAGATTTCTAATCCATTGACGAAAAATGTGTTTAGTACGTACACACAACTTTTCTTAGTTTTACAGTTAATTTTAGAAGATTATTTTGAAAAGGAAAATTTTTATGTTCCACAAGAGGAGACAGCTTATTTAACAATCCATTTCCAAGCAGCGATCGAGCGACACAAACATCAGAAAAGTAGAAGATATCAAACGGTTTTAGTTAGTGAATATTCAAAAGCTATGGCTACTTTTCTCGAAGCACGGCTGAACAGAGAACTTCCAGAATTAACGATTATGGATCTAGTTGAATATAAGCCAGAATTAAAGAGGCAAGATTTTCCCTCTGTTGATTTTATCTTGGCTACGTTACCATTTAAACATATAAGCATTCCAGTAATCGAGATCTCACCAATGATCACAGAAACTGATCTAGCCTATTTGACAAAATATATGCTGGAGCATGTGCCTATCAAGAAGAAAAAAACATTTGATCTAACAAGCTTTACTCATCCATTTCTGATCTTTCCTCAACTTGAACGGACAGACCCAGCCGATATTTTAAACTTTATGGGAAACGTCTTAGTGGAACATCATTATGTGGAGCCGGAATTCATCGATTCTGTCTTGGAAAGAGACAGTCACTCCAGTACTAGAGTAGCACCATTTGTAACGATCCCTCACGGTAATCCGCTGTATGTGAAGCATTCGATGATTTCTATTGCTACAATGAAAGAACCAGTCCTATGGCACGGGGAACAGATACGTATCGTACTGCTATTAGCAATAAAGAAAAATGATTTGAAACATGCAGAGTTCAAAAAAATATTTTCTGTTATTCACTATTTAGAAAAGCAGCCAGAACAAATGGCTCAGTTGATGCAATCCAATCATCCGCTAGAAATCTTAACGTTGTTATCTAGTTATGAATAAGTAGCGATTAAAAAACTGCCTTTATATTTATAATAATTCTATCTATTTATTTGGAAGTAGAAAACTAAATACAAAAAAAGAGGATGTGGCCAAAGTTGTGGCACATCCTTTTATTTTGAGTTTCTTATAATTTTTTATAGTTGCTTACGATGTCTTGACTACTGGTAAACGGTGTTCAAGAGACAATTTGTCGGCAATAAGGCACAATTTTGTAAAATATGGAAAGCTATTTTTTTAACATTGTTTCTTAGTGCTTGAAAAATCATTTTGAATACTTCTTTATACGATCGATGTACGTTGATTTAAGTCTAAAACTTTTCTTTTGATTCCTTCTCTGACTTTTCTGAATTCCGCTAATATTTCTTCTTCGCTCCCGACAGCTTGTGCAGGATCTTTTAGGTCCCAGTGAAGGTGTTCGTGATTGTTTGGAATGGCAGGGCACTTGTCTTTGGCATCACCACATAGTGTAATGATCAAGTCTGCCTGAGTAAAGTAATCTCTATCAATCAAATCAGACGTCTGTTTGGAAATATCGATGCCGTCTTCTGCCATGATTTTTACAGCTCTTGGATTCAAGCCATGTGTCTCGATCCCCGCACTTCTGATCTCAAACATTGAAGGAGACAAGTATTTACGCGCGTAGCCTTCTGCTATTTGACTGCGGCATGAATTGCCCGTACATAAGAAATAGATTTTTTTCATTTGATTTCCTCCGTTATGGATTAGTAAATGTCACTGTTTATCTAAAGTAAACTCTATGTGATGGAGCGAAAAAAACAATGGGTTTCTTAGTTTATATATTTCTTTTTGTTCAGCGTATAAATCGATGTGTACAAAGAACTCATCTTGTCTTTTTTACCATAAATACATGTTAGAAGCAATCATTTTGAGTCAAAAATCAACGATGTAACAGACTGTTAAAAGAGATTAAGACACGGCAGATGATGAAGAAAGTAGGGGTGTAGTAAGCCGATACATTTCTTGATTGTGAGGCGAGAACAATTATTCGTCTTTTAAGAAAAAAAGTAGTAGAATCAGTTCATATTAAAAATAAAAAACCTTCCATTTTTGTAGGGTTAAAGGAGGTCATTACCTTGAAAAAAATCGGCTTTTTAAGCTTTGGACATTGGATGGAGCAAGGATCGCTTGTGAAATCAGCTCAAGATGCTTATTTGCAATCGATTGATTTAGCGGTGGAAGCAGAAAAAATCGGAGTGGACGGAGCGTTTTTCCGCGTACATCATTTTGCCCCTCAGATTGGGTCGCCGTTTCCTTTGCTAGCGGCAATCGGCGCAAAGACAAGTAAGATTGAAATCGGTACAGGACTTATTGATATGCGATATGAAAACCCTTATTATATGGCAGAAAATGCCGGATTGACAGATATCATCACGCAAGGAAGAGTGCAACTAGGAGTGGGGCGTGGTTCACCTGAACAAGTTCTAGATGGCTGGAAATACTTTGGTTATGATTACAGTGAAGAAGAAATCAAAGAGGTAACACGGGAACGCACCCTTGAATTCTTGGAATTACTTGAAGGAAAACCATTTGCAGAACCAAATCCTCAACCAATGTTCCCGCAAGGATCAGGGAAATTACGGATAGAACCTTATTCAGAAGGATTACGACAAAGAATCTGGTGGGGAGCTGGTTCGCAGCAAACGGCAATCTGGGCAGCACAACATGGAATGAATCTGCAATCATCTACATTAGTCAATTACGAATCCCATGAGCCATTCCATATCCAACAAGCAAACCAGTTACGTGCGTATAAAGAAGCGTGGAAGCAAGCAGGTCATGATTTTGAACCAAGAACATTAGTTACTCGCTCGATTCAGCCAATCACCACTGATTTGGATCGACGCTTATTTGGACAAGACGGTAGTCCGCAACAAGATGCTGTCGGCTATCTTGCTTATCACCAAAACCCAACGATTTTTGGAAAAACTTTTGCTGGTGAACCTGATCAATTAATCAAGGAGCTAGCTGAAGATGAAGCAATCAAAGAAGCAGACACAGTACTCGTCACGATTCCTAATACTTTGGGGGTAGAATATAACATGCACTTGCTTGAAACAATCGTAAAAGATATCGCTCCAGAATTAGGATGGCGGTAAAAAGGATATTTTTGTAAGTGCAGGATACTTGAGTGAAAAAATAAACACTTCTAACAATCAGTTAGAGGTGTTTATTCATGTTTTCATGAAGTTCATAGAGAAGGAAAGTGAGTTATCCGTTTGTTCAATGAGAATGTACATAAGCTTCTTTTACATGTTGGGGTAAATCATCAGGAATCATTGTCAATACGGCTTCTTCATTGCCGGCTTTTATTGCTTCTTCATAGTACCAGCTTTTGTAGTTTAGCATAGCGAGTACTCTTTCTAATTTTGCTATTTCTTTTTCTACTACTTCTTTTTGTTTTTCAAATAGTTCTTTACGAACCTCAAATGTCTTACTGCCTTCTTTGCTCCATTCCATGAATTGCTTAATGTCTTTTATTTCTAAACCAGATTTTTTCAAACAATCAATGACTCTCAAAGCCTCTAACTCATTCTCTGAAAATTTTCTAATACCAGAAACACGCTGGATATCAGGAAATAATCCCTCTTTGTCGTAATAACGTAAAGTAGAAACAGGCAATCCAAACATTTCAGACACTTGTCCAATGGAATACATAAAAAAATCCTCCTAAAATAAAATTTTTACCTTGACCTAAAGTTAAGTTTAAGTTTTATCATAATAATACATTCAAAAGCAAATGTCAATTTTGATCAAAGGAGAGTCTAGAATATGAATAAAGAATTAAACATCACACAAGAATGGGACAAAGTATTTCCAAAAAGCAATCAAGTCAATCATCGAAAGGTGAGCTTCCCGAATCGTTTTGGTATCACATTAGTCGCTGATTTATATGAACCAAAAGAAGTAAGTGAAAAGAAATTGCCGGCAATCGCTGTGAGCGGGCCATTTGGTGCAGTGAAGGAACAATCGTCTGGTCTATATGCGCAGACGATGGCTGAAAGAGGCTTTTTAACGATTGCGTTTGATCCATCGTTTACAGGAGAAAGCGGAGGAGTACCTCGATATGTTGCTTCGCCTGATATCAATACGGAAGATTTCCAAGCGGCAGTAGACTTTTTATCTGTACAAAAAAATGTAAACCCTGAGATAATCGGAATCATTGGTATTTGTGGATGGGGAGGTATGGCATTGAATGCAGCAGCTATCGATACGCGGGTCAAAGCAACAGTTGTTTCCACAATGTATGACATGACTCGAGTAACAGCAAATGGCTACTTCGATGTTATGGATGAAAATGCCCAATATGAAATGCGTGAAGAATTAAATGCACAACGCATCATTGATTTCAAACAAGGGGACTACGCACGTGCTGGAGGTGTGGTTGATCCGTTGCCTGAAGATGCTCCTCAATTTGTCAAAGACTATCATGCGTATTATAAAACAGACCGCGGATATCATGTCCGTTCTTTAAACTCCAACGATGGTTGGAATAGGACATCAGGGTTGTCACTTATGAATGCAAAACTATTGCATTATATTCCAGAAATCCGTCATGCAGTCTTAGTCATTCACGGGGAAAAAGCTCATTCACGTTACTTTGGGGAGGACGCTTTCAAAGAACTAAAAGGTGACAACAAGGAACTCATGATCATTCCAGGAGCATCCCATACAGATCCATCATTCCATTTGAAAAAATGGCAACATTCTTTGAAGAGAACCTTGTGTAACCAAAAGGATTTAATCTAAAAGAGATTATGAAAAAACTGCCCTGCATCAAGTAATAAGGACAGCCAAAAAAGCTCCTCATTTTTGACTTGGTTGGACTCATTAGCGCAGATGCAAGCTTTTGAACACCGTTTATACCAAGAGGTCGTGAGCCTGCCGTTTCACTCTGAGTCACAAGGAGCAATTTCAAAAAATAGCTTCTCATGTTTGTTGAATATTGTGACTTGTGACCGAGGAGTTGGCATGAGAACACCGTTTATTCGAAAAAAGGACTGTGACAATGTATCGACTCCCAAAAGTTAGACCAAAAAATCTAACTTTTGGGGGTCGGTACACACGTTTTTTGTCACAGTCTCTTTGTGTCTCATTTCATATAAACAATTATTTACTTTGTACTATTTATTTCATTTCTGTGATTTTAATGCTTTTTGCTAAATTTTTTACATCAGCTGGAATAACTTTCCCGACTTCTGATTGCTGTGCATTCGACATGCCGCAAGCCATTGCGTACCTTACACATTCTTTTAAAGGATAATTCTGTTCTAATGAATGAGCAAAACCTCCAACAGTGGCATCCCCAGAGCCTGTTGTATTAATGATAGGAATCTTAGGGATCTCAACATTCCAAAATTCTTCTTTTACTTTGACTACTGCACCATACGAGCCGCAAGAAATCATGATAACATCGATATCTTTAAATAGTGGATTTGTTTTTAGATGGTGTTTTATGTCGCTTTTTTGAGTAATTTTTTGATGGATGATATCTGAAAACTCATGGATATTAGGTTTGATGAACATCGGTTTATACTTACTTGCTAAGACTTCACGGAGATGTTGTCCAGATATATCCATTAATATATAGGTGGAAGGATCTATTTGTTCTTTGATATATTGTAATAATTTAGCATACAAAAAGGGATCTGGATTGTTAACAGAACCATTTATTGTAATGACTGAAAGGTAATTATTTTTACTGATTAGTTTGATATCATTCATTAATTTTTTGATAGTAGTATTTGCTATTTCAGGACCAGCTTCCACTAGCTCTGTCTGCGTTTCATCATCATGCATGATCGTGACGGCACCTCTTGATTCTTCTGCAATAGGTAAAAAATGCAAATCAAACAAATTTTCATTTTTCAGCATATCTTGAATCATACTGCCAAAATAACCGCCCAAAAACCCCGTTAAAATAACTGATGAACCTAGTAGAGCAGAAGCTCGTCCGCAATTGATTCCCTTGCCGCCTACATAGCGTACCGGAGAATCAAAGCGTGTCATCGTACCTAATTCAAAGTGTTTTGTAAAATAAATGGAATCAATGGATGGGTTCATCGTGATTGTCAGTATCATTTTTGGGCTCCTTTAATATTGTTAAGTATTTTGAATAATGATTGAAATCCTGTTCTGATAAATGATTATCGGTTATTAGATAATCAAAATCGGTTAATTTTCTAAAAGTATAGACGTCTGATTTATTTAATTTTGAATAATCTGCAACAATGCATTTGATTTTTGCTGCATTGAGCGCTGCGTTCTGAATATTTCCCTCAATAAATTGAGCGGTTGTCACATTGTTATCAAATATGCCGTTTGTTGCAGCGAAAGAGATATCGACATTCAAACTTTCAAAAGATCTTTCTGCAACTTCCCCAATGAACTCTTCTGTAATAGGAGAAAATTCGCCACCAGTAAGTAAAATCCGATAACTTGTATGATTCTTTAAATAGTTGAAAGCAATCAAACTGTTTGTAATTACAAATAGATTTTTCTTTTGAATGAAAGGAAGTGCATATAGGATCGTTGTTCCAGCACCGACATAAATAGTAGAATTATCGGGAATCATACTGTTCATGACTTGACCAATATATTTTTTTTCGGCTACATTCGTATCAATCTTTTCTTGAGTCGATAGTTCTCGATTATAAGGTTCCTTTCGTTCAACGCCACCATATAGCTTTTTTACTTTATTTTTTTTTGCTAATTCAGTGACATCTCGGCGTATGGTCATTTCTGATACGCCTAATTTGTTAGCGATTTCTGAATTAGTTAAATAAAAATCTTTCTCTAATAATGTAATGATTTGTTCTTGTCTTTCTTTTTTCAGCATATGAATTACTCCTTTAACATAAAAGTCAATTTTTGTTCGACTTTGTTCTTCTTAATTATATAGATAAACGATTTTATTTTCAAGTAGATCAAATTTAACAAAATAAATTTCTTTTGAAAGCGTTTACAAAACAAACTAACAGAAATATAATGTTCTTGTAAAACAAAGATGAACTTAGTAGAACAATAAATTAACAAACTTAATCAAAAAGGAGGAGGTTGGAATGAAATATAAAGAGATGTTCGTTCCTAGTTTGATTCAATTAGCGGTAGAAGTAAAAAATAAAGAAGAAGCTTTTTTAATCGCTGCACAACGATTAGAAAAAATGGGGTACGTCAATGAGAATTATTTGAATGGACTGATTGCAAGAGAAAGAGAATTTCCTACTGGATTGATTACTAAGTATTTAAATATCGCGCTGCCACATTCGGAATGTGAATATGTCGAAAAGCCATTTGTTTTTGTTATGCAGCTGAAGAACCCAATTTATTTTTATCAAATGGGGGATAATCAGGAAATGACTGTAGAAAATCTATTTTTTTTAGGAATCAAAGAACCAAAAGAACAAGTAGGATTACTTCAAGCGTTTATGAATTTATTCATGGATGAAACATTCGTGGAAAATTATAAAAAACAAGAAACACCGCAAAACATATACGAACTTATTACAAATTATATTTAGGAGGAAGAAAAAATGAAAAATCGGTTAATTGTCGCATGTGGAAGTGGAGTAGCAACGAGTCAGACAATCGCTAGTAAGATCCAAAGTATGTTAGAAGATGACGGCATCGCATTTCCTGTAGAAGCAGTTGATTACAAATCGATTCAAAATGAGCTTCTAACTGCTGGAATCTATGTGTATGTCGCACAACCTGATGAGGAAGTACTTGAACAAGCAAAAGATTTGGGTATTGAAGTATTTCCAGGAATTCCATTTTTAACTGGAATGGGTGTAGAACCTATTTATGACAGTATCAAAGAGTTAGTACAGTAAAGGAGGATTGTTGGATAAAAAAGTTGGTTCATAGTTTTATCTACTATATTTCGAAAGAAAGAAGGTTTATTTATGGAAGTTTTCCAAACCATTATCAATTATGTTTTGAACTTAGGATCAGCCATTTTTGTTCCCCTGATTATTTTGATACTTGGATTGTTGGCAGGGATGAAATTAAAAAAAGCATTCATGTCTGCTTTGACTTTAGGGATTGCTTTTAGCGGAATGTCTATGGTCATTGGCTATATGTCTAACGCAGTAAGTCCAGCATCAGAAGCATTGGCTAAAAATACGGGAATCAGTTTGCCTGCACTTGATCTTGGGTGGACAGGTGCAGCAAGCATCACATGGTCGTGGAGTTATGCTTTTATATTTTTTGCAGTAACGATTGGGGTCAATTTTGTATTGTTACTTTTTAATTGGACGAAGACGTTAAATGTTGATATGTGGAATGTTTGGGGGAAAGCTTTAACTGCTTATTTAGTTTATTATGTTTCCGGTAGTTTGGCTGCAGGCTTTCTTACTGCAATGGTCCAAGTTATATTGGAATTAAAGCTTGGTGATATGTTTCAAAAACATATACAAGATCTCACAGGGATTCCATTAGTAACAGTGACTCATTTTATGACATCTGCCGCTGTCTTGTTGCTGCCTTTCAATATGATCATGGATAAAATTCCTGCTTTAAATAAACGAGCGGATACGAATGCATTGAAGAAGAAAATTGGGATCTTCTCTGAAAACTCTGTAATGGGATTCATTATTGGATTGGGGCTTGGCTTTGCTGCTGCGTATGGCGTTTCAGGTTCTCTTAATCTAGCGATCCAAACAGCTACAGCACTAAGTTTGTTTCCTATGATCTCTAAAATGTTCATGCAATCTTTGTCTCCTTTAGCAGACGCTATGTCAGAATTTATGAAAAAGCGGTTTAAGGATCGTGAAGTATATATCGGATTGGACTGGCCGATATTAGCTGGTCGTTCAGAAATTTGGGTTACTGCTATTTTACTTGTTCCTGTGTTTATTGGTTATGCCATTATTTTGCCAGGAAACCAAGTATTGCCATTAGCAGGGATTATCAACTATTCGATTGCGGTCGGCGGATTACTTTTAACAGGAGGAAACTTGGCTCGTATGCTGATCTTGGGAATCATCACGATGCCTATTTATTTGTACGGGGCCACTTACCTTGCGCCAATACTCAGTGATTTAGCAGAAAAAAGCGGAGCAGTCGAGGGAATCAAGAAAGGACAGTTGATCACATGGTCATCCATAGAAGGGCCGGAGTTCAGGGTTTTATTTGCGGAGGCATTTAATAGGAATATTCTCGCTATTGTAGGATGCGTGATTTTTCTAGGACTGTTTGTTCTACTTTATAAATATATGATAAAAGCGAAAGTACCGAGTGAACGTTATGCTGAACTACAAAAATAGCATTGAAATGGTGGGAAAGTTATGAAAAGAGAAGAGACAGATAAAATAAAATGGACAGTCGCTCTTTGTGGTACACTTCTGCTATTTCTATATGGACTCTTTACTCAGAATATCATCATCAATCTATTGGTCATTTTTTTCGCACTAGTGATCTATAAATATGGAAATCACGTTTTATTCAGAGAGTACGATGAAAAAAGAAAACGGAAAATAGAAGAATCAATAAAAATAAAAGAAGCTGCCAAAGAAATATTGAGAGAAAAAAGTTTTATAAAAAGATAATGGAGGGGTCATTATGTCAGATGGACGTATGTTATTTGAGAGAGAACGACAGGACATGGCACGTATCGTAAGAGTGATTTTCGAAAGGAAAAACACAAATATCGCAGGAGGGAATTTTTCCTTTAAAACCACTGATGATCAAGGGAAAGACTACATCATCATGACGCCGACCATGATGTCAGAAGCCTATCTAGGAGAGATTTCTCCTGCACAGGTTCTAGTAGTAGAACCAAGAACGCGTAGAATCGTTGACGGAGTCGGTCATTTAACTCGGGAGATCAATATGCATGAAGCGATGTACGAGACTAATCCAGCTATCAAAGCTGTCCTCCATGCTCATGCGCCTAATGCAATGTTCTGGGCGACTACTGGGTTGCCTATGCCTAATTTGACAGAAGCCACAGCTAAAGTAAAAGAGATTCCTGTCATGGACTTTGAGCCTAATTGCTCTGAAGAACTTGCTGAATTGACAAGCGACTATGTAAAAAAACAGCATCTTGAATTACCGCATATGTTGCTGCTCAACTCTCATGGCGTATTGATCAACACAGGTGGAGAATCAGGAATCGAAGCTATCCATAAAGCACTGCAAATCCTTGATACAGTTGAATGGAATGCAGAAATTGCCTACAAGCAGACGATTTTTCAAGCATTAGGGATTACTGACGGTTTTTATTCAAAAGGTGAGAAAATCGGGGGATTGGAAGAGTTGAAAAATAAAACGGCTATTTATAATAAATCTGTTATTGCAGCTGGTGGAGACTAACCTATCTGACACAAAAAACTACGACTTTCACAAAATCTGATCCAGATCGATATCTGCTTCAGGTTGTATTATGTAAGTCGTAGTTCTTTTCTTTTATTTAGTTAAGAGGTGGTCTGTCCATTCCCTCGCTTGCTCGATTTCGTCCATCGTCAACTGATGACCTGTTACAGTTAGCTGAATAGTCACATTTGCTTGGCGTGTTTCGAATTGATCGGCCAATTCTTTAAAGGAAGCAGGGGAAACGATTGGATCGTTATCACCATAAGAAAGCCAGACGGTTTTATCCTCTAATGTGGAACGGCTTTGATGAACACCTAGAGACATCGGATGGAAAAACAACCCTTTATTTAGCTCGGTCTCACGCTCCAATAATAAATGAGCAGCGATGTTTGCGCCATTTGAATAGCCGACAAGCAGCCAATCACTTAACGGTATCAGTTCTTTTTCGCTGATTTCTTTGATTTTTTCATGGAGTTTATCTGTTTCTTTTTCCAAACTGTCCAGGTCGAATTGATTCAATCCATTACGCTTGAAAAAACGATTCATCCCATCTTCTTGGACCGTGCCACGAAAAGAAAGCAATGTACTGTTTGGTGCAAGAAAGTGAGCGATATCCAGTAAAGAATGTTCATCGCCACCTGTGCCATGAAGTAAGATCAAATGCTTACCACTTGTTCCTTTTTCAAAAATGTAGGTCATTTTGTTCCCTCTTTTCTGTTTCTATAGATGCAAAAAATGAAGTAGCATGAAGAGATTATTCACGTTTTTTATTTGCATCACTTGTATCGAAAGGACGGACATAGGCTTCAATGGCTTCACGACGTTCTTCTAAGAATGGAGGAAGAGATAGTTTTTCTCCTGCTGATTCTGCTGGTTCATCTTCAAGGAATCCAGGACCATCAGTTGCTAATTCAAACAGTACGTGATGAGCGGCTAGGAAGTACTCAGATTGGAAATAGAAACGATCGACGAAACCAGAATTTGGCAATTCAATCTTATTGATTACTTGAATCCAGTATTCCAATGCTTCTTTGTCTGCTACACGCAATGCTAAGTGATGGATATTTCCAAATCCTTCGATTGCTTTTGGCAAGTCTGTCCGATGTTCAATAATGATGCTTGCACCATTTCCGCCTTCACCGATTTCAAATAAGTAGAAATCTCCTGAATGGTCTGTTTCTTTGAATCCTAAGATTTTTTCAAGAATCAAGCGGATATGCTCTAATTGACTGACACGGACAAAGACAGGTCCAAGTCCTGTGATCGCAAACTCTGTCGGTACATTGCTGTTTTTCCAAGGAATGCCAGCTGCTACACCTTGATTGTTTTCGTCAGAGATCAATTGATAATACTGATTATCGAAATCTTCAAATTCGATATATTTTTTGCCGAAACGTTCATTGATTGCTGAATGAGTAACGTCATATTTTTCAAAACGTTCCAACCAAAAGTCTAATGCTGCGTCACTTGGCACACGGAAAGAAGCACGAGAGATCGTATCTGTTCCTTTTTTTCCTTTTGGCTGATTTGGAAAATCAAAGAAAGTCATATCTGTTCCTGGCGCACCGGTGTCATCTGTAAAGTAAAGATGGTAAGTTTCAATGTCATCTTGGTTAACTGTTTTTTTGATTAAGCGCATTCCTAAAATATCTGTAAAAAAGCGGTAGATTTTTGTTGCGTTAGATGTCATTGCTGTGACGTGGTGAATTCCTCTAATTTGTGTATCCATGATAAATTTCCTCCTGTTAACTTACAAAAAGTAAGTGATTGATTTAGACATAGTATAGAGGGTGCATCTCTATTTTGCAATTAATTTGTCTTTTAAAGTATTAGGAAGGAATCAAGGATGGAAAAGAGAAGGAATGGATCAATAAAATAAAAAGACTTACGACTAGTTGCATCGATTTCAAAAAGCTAACTTTAGAATCATTGCGAGTGGTCATAAGTCTTTTTATGCTGAGTTATTTTTTTATTTTTGAGCTAATGTTTAGATAGAATGTTGATTTCACGATCTCTTCTTGTTACTTGAAACTGCTTACCACTGTCACGATCTCTTGGTAAACGTCTTTTTCACAACCTCTTCATTTAAGTTGAACGCACATCCAGCACAGAATAGTTCCGAACGTCAAATCGGTTTCGGCTGGAAGAATATTCAATCGGCTGTCCATCTTTGAGATAGACGACCTGCTGAACTTCCAGTACAGGATCGTTTTCTGCACAGTTCAAATATTGCTGATCATATTCATCACTTTTATCTGCAGAAATAGCACGATAAGCCCCTGCAAAATGGACATTCAATTCTTGATGAAGATGATCATAGATAGAGGCTAACAAATGTTCTTTTTTTAAACCCGGCACAAGATGGACTGGCATAAAGGTATGCTCTAAAACATATGGCTCGCCATCTAAGATCCTTAACCGGTGAATATTGTAGACAGGTTGCTCGGCATCGATCATCAATCGTTCTTGGATATATTGATTAGGGAATTCAACATCAAAATGAATGATTTGACTCTTCAAAGAACGATGTCTGCGTTTCATTTGGAGACTCAAACCTTCATACTCGTTAGCGGGCGATGTGTCTTTTTGCATAAATGGATGATTCAAGATTTTCGTTCCTGATCCTCGCTGCGAATAGACAAGTCCTTCCATTGCTAAGATATTGATGGCTTTTTTGATTGTCATCCGGCTCGCACCAAATTCTTTTACCAAGTCGACTTGATTAGGCAAAAAACTATTGGGAGGATACTCTTTTGAACGGATACGTTCTCTTAAAATATTTGCGATTTCTTCGTATTTTGGCACGTTATTCACCTCTTCTAGAGTATAACGAAAGATTATGCTTCCGACAACTCGAAGTAGCATCTGGAACATTGGTTATTCGAAAAAAGAGGATATGACAAGTTTCTTGTCACATCCCCTTAATGATCCATTAAGCAATATCTAAATCTGGTTGTTTATCTAATACTTTCAAGAACGGGTACCAGATAAAGGCAACGATGACAAAGTCGATGACTTGCAGCATACCACCAAGCCATGAATTTGTTGCTAAGACACCGCTTGCAATGATTGGCACAGTCCATGGAACAGAGACGCCAGTTGGTGCAGGGACAAGTCCAGCAGCCATTACCAAATAATTGAACGTCGTTACGATCAGAGGTGCCACGACCCAAGGAATAAGGATTGTTGCATTCAATACGATCGGTAGACCAAAGATCGCTGGTTCATTTACATTGAAAATACCAGGTGCTAAAGCTAATCGTCCAACATCACGATACTGTTTCTTTTTAAGAACAAAGGCCATCAATAAAACGACAGCTAAAGTCATTCCAGAGCCACCAATACCAACAGTGAAGGTTTCCATGAATGGTTTTGTGATGATGTGTGGTAATTCTTTTCCATGTTGATAAGCTTCTAAGTTATCAAGCATCAGTGTATTCCAAATCGGGTCCATTACAGAGTTGACGATGATTTGTCCGTGAAGTCCGAAGAACCATAAGAATTGGACAAAGAACAAAGCAATCAATGTTGCAGGTAAACTACTTCCCAAACCAGTTAATGGTTTTTGGATCACTTCATAAACGACGTCATGTAAGTTAGCATTGAAAATACCAGTCATCACAGCATTGATTACTAAGAAAATAGTTAGTGTCACTACAGCAGGGATCAAAGCGGCAAATGATTTTGTTACTGCAGGCGGAACTCCATCAGGCATTTTGATCTGCCAGCCGCGTTTCGTGATTCTGCAGTAGATTTCTCCAGCCAAGAAAGCAGCGATCATTCCAATGAACATTCCTTTTGCGCCAAGACGATCAAGTGAAAGCACACCAGTCACATCTTCACCGCCAGCGGTTTTCATTGCAAAAGGCGTAAGAATCAAGAAGCTGGCAAAAGACACGGCACCACCGAAAATACCTTCCACGTCATAAGATTTTGATAAATAATAGCCGATACCAAAAGTAACAAAAACCGACATGATGCTCATTGTTGCATTTTGCCCATTACCGAATAAGTTCGATAAAGTTCCCTTTGTTGCGTCACTGAAAAAAGGCAAGTTATTGATAACGACAACGATCGAACCGAACATCGTTAAAGGGAAGGAAAGCATGAAAGCATCCCGCAGCACTGTAAGGTAACGATTTTGCCCTAATAAATTAGCTAAGGGCATGATTTTCTCAGAAAGCTTGTCCATAAAACCGTTCATTTTTATTCACCTCAAATTTATTTGCAATCGATTACATACAAAGTATAACGCCAAAAATTTTAAATGTCTAGTCATTTTTATAAAAAGTATTGATTTATTTTTTAGGGTTCGTTATGATTACGGTATCAAGAAAAAAGAGAGGAAGTAAAAAAATGAAAACCTACACATTCCCAGAGAATTTTTGGTGGGGTTCTGCTGCTAGCGGACCGCAAACAGAAGGAAGAGTAAGTGATGATGGTAAAGGAGAAAATATTTGGGATCATTGGTATGAATTAGAGCCTGAAAAATTCTTCGATCAAGTAGGACCTGAAAAAACTTCGCAAGTTTACACAAAATACAAAGAAGATGTTCAGTTAATGAAAGAAACTGGCCATAACACATTTCGTACATCTATCCAATGGAGTCGTTTGATTCCAGAAGGGACAGGTGAAATCAATCAAAAAGCT
Organism: Enterococcus sp. E5-37; assembly: GCF_035726925.1. NCBI lineage: Bacteria > Bacillati > Bacillota > Bacilli > Lactobacillales > Enterococcaceae > Enterococcus > Enterococcus sp. E5-37. Next base: position 200,009 of record NZ_JAPMLG010000005.1, on the reverse strand, counting down.
GTTTCTTTTTATCGAGATTATTTTACTGAATTGCTGGATAATGGTATCGAACCTTTTGTGAACCTTTACCATTTCGATATGCCACTACCACTGCAAGAAAAAGGCGGATGGTTATCAAGAGAAACGGTCGACGCTTATGTTTCTTATGCAGCAGCGTGCTTTGAACTGTTTGGAGATCTGGTCAAAAAATGGTTTACTCATAATGAACCAATCGTACCTGTAGAAGGAGGCTACTTGTATCAATTCCACTATCCAAATCATATCAATATGAAAGAAGCGGTCCAAGTAGGCTATCATGAGAATCTAGCAAGCGCAAAGGCAATCAAAGCCTACCATGAAGGCGGACATGATGGTGAGATCGGAATCATCTTGAATCTGACACCAAGCTATCCGAGAGATGAAACGAACCCAGAAGATGTAAAAGCGGCGAAGATCGCTGACGCATTCTTCAACCGATCATTCCTTGACCCTGCAGTGAAAGGAGAGTTTCCACAAGAGTTGATCGAAATTGTCAAAGAATTGGCTATAATGCCAGAGATCCATGAAGGAGACCTAGAACTCATCCGTGAAAACACGATTGACCTGCTAGGAATCAATTACTATCAGCCTCGTCGAATCAAAGCAAAAGAAACTCCAATCAATCACGAACATAGCCCCATGCCAGATGATTATTTTGATAATTACGACATGCCCAATAAAAAAATGAATCCATATCGTGGATGGGAAATTTACGAAAAAGGAATCTATGATATTTTAACGAATACAAGAGAAAACTATGGTAATATCAAATGCTATATTTCTGAAAATGGGATGGGGGTCGAAGGAGAAGAACGATTTGTTAACAGCGAAGGAATTATTGAAGATGATTACCGGATCGAGTTTGTTACGGATCATTTGAAATACGTCCATCAAGCAATCCAAGAAGGAACCAATTGTGTGGGTTACCACATGTGGACATGTATGGACAACTGGTCTTGGACAAATGCTTATAAGAATCGCTATGGCTTTATCGCTGTTGATTTGGCACAAGACGGTAAACGGACGATCAAAAAATCAGGTCGCTGGTTTAAAACGGTCTCTGAAAAAAACGGATTTGATGCCTGATATTTTTTGATAAAACGTTCACAAAATGTTTGTTCTAACACTGTAATCGTGCTACACTTACAGTGAAGGAGGCGTTTACAATGGTAGATACTTATCGTAATATTTTAGTAGCAATTGATGGTTCTGAAAAGGCAGAAAAAGCATTTCTTGAGGCAATCACGATTGCCAAACGAAATCAGGCAACGTTGCACATCCTGTATGTCAATGAAGTAACAGGCAATTACTTTGGTGATTTTGCATTTGTTACAACAAGCCTTCAGGAAGAATTGGATGAGGTTGCGGAAAACCAGATGAAAGAACATCGAAACTTGGCAATTGAAAAAGGCCTGACAGATATCGAGACATATGTTCTTTACGGTTATCCAAAGACACTGATTGCTAATTTCCATGAATCGAAAGAACCAATCGATCTGATTGTCATGGGGGCGACAGGTCTGAATGCGGTAGAACGTGCACTAGTAGGTTCCACTACTTCCTATGTAGTCAACCACGCATCATGTAACGTCATGGTTGTAAAATAAATAAATTAAGGGAACAGAAAGCAAAAAAGCATAACGCTTCTTTTGCTTTCTGTTCCTTTTATTTTTTTGTAAAAAATTACTTTACCTGATGAAGTAATCATGCTATTCTAATTACAACGACAGATGGAGTAATATGGAGGAAAGAAAATGATTTCAAGTGATGGAATACGCGGATACAATGATGCGATTATTTTATCGATCCTTAACAAAAACGATTCTTATGGATATGAAATTTCTAAAACGATTCGTGAGAGGACAAATGATTCCTATGTGATCAAAGAGACAACACTTTACTCCGTTTTTGCCCGTTTAGAAAAGAATCAACTGATTGTTTCGTATCCTGGAGAAGTGACTCATGGAAAAAAGCGGACATATTATAAAATCACTGAAATAGGGCGTAATCTTTTAGAAGAAAAAAAGCAAGAGTGGCTGACGACGAAAGACGTAGTCGATCAATTTTTGGAGGGAAATTAAATGGATACAATCCGTAATTATTTAGACAGTCTTTTTATCGGAGTACCTCAAAGTACCGAGATAGATAAGCTGAAAACTGATTTGTTGGCAAATATGGAAGACCATTATCATGAATTGATGGGAGAAGGAAAAAATGAACAGGAGGCCATCGGTACAGTAATTTCGACATTTGGTTCAATCGATGAATTATTAGAAGAACTAGATGTCGAAAAAAAAACATCAAGCTGACGAGATGGAAACAAACACAGCTTCTATTTATTTAAGCGAAGCAGAAAACTACTGGAAAGAATACAGAGCGGCAAGTCTCCAAGTGGCATCAGGTGTTCTATTCATTAGATTATCTTTTGCAAGTATTTTTTTCTTTTGTTCAGCAGGATATGTGTTCATGGGTATTTCTTGTCTGATTTTCGGTATAGCATTAGCTGTCGGTTTTTTTATTGCTTCTGGTATGAAAATCACACGTTTAAATCACTTTTTGCACCATCGGAAAATACCTGAAAAAGTATTAGCAGAAGCAAAAGAAAAAGAAGAAGAGTATCAGCGAAGTTTTGGCTTCTCACTGATTGCAGGAATCGGATTATGTATTTTTTCACTTTTCCCACTTTTGGCTTCTTTAATGTGGTATATGGATGGTAGTATCGGTGCCTCTATATTTTTTGTTACGGTAGGAACGGGAGTCTTCTTGATCATTTATGGCAGTCTGGTCCGTCATTCTTATCGTCAATTCACTCAAAGTGCTTATTACTGGTGAATGTATTCAGATTTGTAAAAATATTCTATTTATCCGGCGTAGAAAAAAAGACTGTGACACGCTTTTGTCACAGTCTTTTTTATATATAATAATTTAAAAATTCATCATCTAAATCCGTAGAATTTTCTAGATTGCTTACCCATGTAAAATCGTTATAGACAGATTTCAGTTGACTTCTGCGCCATTGTACAGGGATAAAAAGACGCATGCTATCTTCATTGAATCCGACTAATAATTTCTTTCCGTCAGTAATGATGGGACGTTGTAACAAAGTAAAATGCGAGACGATCAGATCGACAAGCTCTGAGGTCGTACATTGGTCGATTTGATCTTTCAAATTTTTATAATCAATCGAGCGTTTAGCTAATAGATCGTCAAATCCGTTTTCTGTTAATGACAATAAATAAAATATCTCTTTCCTTGTTAAAGGCTGTTTAGGTGTGAAAATTCGTTCTCTGTAAGGCATTTGATGGTCTTTCAGCCAGTTTGCCATCAGATGGTAACTATGTGTGCGAGAAGAATAGATCGTAAGCATAAAAAAACTCCTTAAATAGTCCATTAATTTGTTAGATCTGTTGAGATAAATAATAGGTAAGGAGCTGTGCATAAGCATTGATCAAAACAACCCAAACATCATTAGAAATAACTTTCTAAAGTCTTAAACTTGCGACGAGAAACAACTAGACTAATAGAAAAAATGTCTTAGCCATTTGGCTTCCTGTTTGTTTTTTTGCTTATGCTGCAGCTCCTCGGGAAAGGGTTCTAACAATTTGAAGAAGGTTGATGATTGATCTAGTTTAAATTGTGTGAAATTTGAAATCTGGTGTTTTTACTAGATGAATCACCTAACAACTATGATTATAACTTATAGAACTTCTGTTTTGTATTCGGTTTTGTTATAGTTGTTATAAAGTTTTATTTTATTACAGAACATTTTTAATTAATAAAGAACAGTTAGAAGTTAAAATTGCTGATTCACATAGAGTTTATGACTTCTTGGAAATTCTTTTTCAATCAGTTTTTTCATCTGTTTATGAAATTCTTTTTTTTCAGTAAACATAAAGGTTTGGGTATCGTAACCTTCTTCATGTAGGAAATAGATTATTCCTTTTTCTGTGTTTTGCGTATAAGCTTTTATACTCCTGTCTTTTTTGAAAGAACAGATCGTATAGCCATCTATTTGGTCTGGTAGTCGTTTGATTTTCTTCAAAATGACTTTTTTATCCTCAAGTTTCATTTTTTTCACCTGACTTTATTTTTTTCATATGGAAATCATAGCGCCTTTGGTTATATGAAAACAAGAAGGATACTGAAATATATATAAATCAAATAGTGGTTATTTATTATTAGAATAGCGAATACAAACAAACGACAACTATTTTCTGATTTATTACAAATGTTTTTTCAAATAAATTTGATTACCAAGAAAAGGTAGTGGTATATTTACTGAGGGATACTTTGAAAAACATATGATAGAAACAGTAACAGCATTATGAAAAATCTTTTTATAAAAATGGAGGAATCGATTTGATGGAAGATCAGTATGTACAAGCAATGACGATCGCAGGATCAGATAGCGATGGAAGCGCAGGGATGCAAGCAGATATGCATACATTCTTTACAAGAAATGTTTACGGTGTTTCTGTCATGACCGCATGTGTTGCAGGTAATTCTTACGGAATCGGAGCAAGTGTGACATTGCCAACAGATTTTATCGACAAAGAATTTGAACTGATTGCGAAGGACTTTCAAATACGTGCAGCTAAAACAGGTATGCTAGCAGATTCAAAGTTGATTGAGACAGTTGTAAAAAATTACCAAAAATATGATTTTGGACCATTAGTCGTGGATCCCGTAATCGTAACGAAACATGGAAATCTTTTACTAGAAGAATCTGCTTTGCAAAGCTTGAAAGAAAAGCTTGTCCCTTTGGCCGAAGTACTGACACCTAATTTTTATGAAGCAGAAAAGCTGACTGGACGGACATTAGCAGCTGAAGAAGATTTTGTGCAAGCAGCAAAAGAACTGCAAGATATGGGTGCAAAAAACGTTATGATCAAAGGACATCATGCTAAAGATGCGCAGCAAGAAACAGTCAATGACTACGTATTGCTCGAATCAGGAAAATCATTTTGGTTAAATGCACCATTTTATCCTACCGACCGGATCAACGGAACTGGCGATTCGCTATCTGCATGTATTGCAGCTGAGTTAGCGAAAGGAAAAACAGTTGAACAAGCGATCCGATTGGCAAAAGACTATGTAAACCGTGCAATTCGTGAAGAAATAAATGTAGGGCACAAATATGGACCCATCAATCATTGGGCAGCTGGTGAATTAGAGTAAAAGAAAGAGGTCGTGAGCCTGCCGTCCAGCTCCGAGTCACAAGGAACAAGTTCAAAAAACAGCTTCTCATGTTTGTTGAATATTGTGACTTGTGACCGAGGAGTTGGCAGGAGAACACCGTTTGTTCGGAAGAAGGGACTGTGACAAGATTTTTGTCACAGTCCCTTTAATCTTAGTATATTTTTCTCTACTTGAATAAAAAAATTATAGGATTGGAGAAAATAATCGAGAAATTTGTTGCTTGAATAATAGCCAGTTAGACATTTCCTTGACTGTTTCAGTTGTCATGGATGAACAATGTGTCTCATCTTCTTTGAACTGAGTAGCAAGTTCTTCTAAAAACTCAGGATCGTAAATGACAGCACTTGTTTCAAAATTCAATCGGTAGCTACGAATATCTTGATTTGCTGAACCTACCATGCAGATTTCATCATCCATTATCAATGTTTTTGCATGGAGGAAGCCGTTCTCATAGACAAGGATTTGTACATTTTCCTTGATCAGCTGCCGAGCATAATATTGTGTTGCTCGATAAATAAAAGGATGATCCGGTTTGTTGGGAATCATGATTTTCACATCTACACCAGAGGCAGTTGCGATTTTTAAAGCAGCAATGACACTTTCATCAGGAACAAGGTAAGGTGTCTGTATCCAAACACGTTTTTTAGCAGAAGTAATCAATTTGATAAATGAAAGCTTGATTTGTTCCCTTTCGTTATTCGGTCCGCTTGAAACAAGCTGGATGGATGTATCAGCAAGCTTAGATTCATCTCGATCTGCTTTTTTAAAGAAATAATTCAAATGATAGCCGACCTTTTTTTCTTCAGGTACCGAGACGTTCCAGTCTGTTAAGAAGCGAAGCTGGAGCAAAGAAGAAGCGGCACCGAAAATCCGTATATGCGTATCGCGCCAATAGCCGAATTTTTTTGTTGTATTTACATATTGATTGGCAATATTGAAACCACCGGTATAACTAATCTTTCCATCGATCACAACGATTTTTCGGTGATCATGGTAATTCAATCGGAAACGAAGTAATGCCTTTTGTGAGGTAACAAATGTATGGACATGTCCACCATTTTTGATTAGACGATTGAAATCTTTTGCTTTTGTGCCATGAGAGCCAAATGCATCATATAATATTCGAACTTCCACGCCTTCTGCGGCTTTTTCTTCTAAAACATGTAAGACTTGCTGGCCGATATTATCTGTCACAAATGCGTAATATTCGATATGGATCGAATGTTTGGCTTTTTTTAGATCTTGAAGCAGTGAATCCAATTTCTCTTGTCCGTCTGTGAGAAGAGTGACAGAATTCATTCTTGTCAGCGGCATACGATTTAATGAAGAGAAGAAGTCAACAAATTGCTGTTTGTCTTTATCGCCCATGTCAGGATCGTAATGTTCAATGGTATCTCCTCTAAAAGACTGAAAGTTTTCTAATTCTTTCAAGTCACTTTGTCGGAGATAGAATTTTTTCTTATCCGTTAATCCACGTCCGAAAAATAAATATAATACAAAACCCACCCCAGGAAGGGCAAACAATACTAAGAGCCATGCCCAAATGGCTGCTACATCTCGGGGTTTGATCAAAATAGCCACCAAAGCAATAAGTGCATTTAATAGATAAAGGGCGGTTATAATACTAGATACCACAAAAATGTTCCTCCTTACATACAATAACATTAGTATAGCATGATAGAAGAAAGAAGCCTACCAAGGTGAATATACTTTTCACTCCTTTCATGAAAATGTAGGTAAATCGGGCTAAAGTAGTTGCTTTTTGTAGGTTAATAAGGTAGGATATTAGTACAGTTGAATATCTCCTTAGGGGAGTAACCGGCAACGTTTGTTGCGATAATATCAACAGTAAGTTAACCAAATGGTTTTCTGGTATTGTATGAAATGGTGAGACCTAAGACAAATGCGTATTTGTCTTAGGTCTCTTTTTTTTCAGACAGGACTAGGGCCAAGATCAAAAAATGGGGGATGAAATTTGGAAAACAAGGAACAAGCACAACAAGCGGTCTATAAAGAAACGATCGACTCGTTGATGCAGCAAACGCAGAGCTCAACCGATGGATTGAGCACCACGCAAGCGAAGGAAAAATTAGAAAGAGATGGCTTGAACCAGCTAAAAGAAAAGCCGAAGAAGCCAACTTGGAAATTGTTCTTAGAAACTTTCAAAGATGCAATGGTTATCGTATTGCTGATTGTCGCACTGATTCAGATGGTCATGGGTGACTACATCGAATTCTTAGTTATTTTTGCAGTATTGATGTTGAATTCTATAATCAGTGTTGTCCAAACAAAAAAAGCAGAAGGTTCTTTAGAAGCGTTGAAAAATCTTTCAGCGCCCGATGCTCGAGTGATTCGTGATGGTAAGGAAAAAACGATTCCGGCAAACGAACTTGTGGTAGGAGATATCGTGTTGTTAGACGCAGGCGATTATGTACCTGCTGATGGACGTTTACTAGATGCGGGATCATTAAAAGTAGATGAAGGTATGCTGACAGGAGAGTCGACTTCTGCAGAAAAAGAAGTAACGGATATCACAAGTACGGTACCAATCGGAGATCGTACAAATATGGTGTTTAGTGGAACGATCGTAACTTACGGACGAGGTAAATTCTTAGTGACTTCAACTGGGAATAATACGGAGATCGGACAAGTTGCTGGCCTTTTGGAATCAACAACTGAGCAAGTCACTCCGTTACAACGAGGTCTGGATAAATTCAGTAAAAAACTAAGTCTGGCTATTTTGGCATTGTCTTTATTGATTTTAGGTATCCAACTGTTTCGTATTTATCTTGGAGAAGGTACAGGAGATATGACTGCAGATATCGTCAGCGCAGTGATGTTTGCCGTAGCCGTAGCCGTAGCTGCTATTCCAGAAGCATTACAGTCTATCGTAACAATCGTGTTATCTTTGGGAACGAATAAAATGGCGAAACGTCATGCCATTATCCGAAAACTTCCAGCAGTTGAAACACTTGGTTCGACAAGTATCATCTGTACAGATAAGACTGGTACATTGACACAAAACAAAATGACAGTTGTTGACTACTTTTTAGGTAATGGCGATACTGGGGATTTCACAAATGACCCTTCAAAATGGACAGCTGACGAACGTCGCTTGATCGAAATCAGTGTTTTAGCGAATGATGCATCGATCAGTGAAGACGGTACTAAATTGGGCGACCCTACGGAAGTAGCGTTTATCGACTTTAGTGAAAAATTAAACCAACCTTATCAGGAAATCCGAAACAACTACCCAAGACAAGCAGAACTTCCTTTTGACTCAGATCGAAAATTAATGTCTACTGGACACACGATCGATAACAAAAATTACTTGTTTGTTAAAGGCGGACCAGATATCGTCTTCCAACGCAGTAAAAAAGTATTGCTAAATGGTGAAGTTGTTCCGATGACGGATGAATTGATGAAAAAATTCCAAGAGCAAAATGAAGCTTTTTCAACACGAGCATTACGTGTACTAGCTTTTGCTTACCGTCCACTTGATAATTTTGATTTATCATTTGAAGATGAAGACGATTTGATCCTTGTTGGTTTGCTTGCTATGATCGATCCTCCACGTGCTGAAGTGACTCAGGCGGTAACAGAAGCAAAAAGTGCAGGAATCAAAACAATCATGATTACTGGTGACCACAAAACAACAGCTGTGGCTATCGCAAAACAAATCGGTATTTTTGAAGAAGGAAACCTGGCTTTGACCGGGACGGAACTAGATGAATTGACAGAAGATCAACTAAACGAAGTTTTAGAAAAAGTCACTGTTTATGCACGTGTTTCACCTGAGAATAAAATTCGTATCGTTCGTGCTTGGCAAAATAAAGGTCATATCTCAGCTATGACAGGTGATGGTGTAAATGACGCACCAGCATTGAAACAAGCAGACATCGGAATTGCTATGGGAACGGGTACAGATGTGGCAAAAGATGCAGCAGCGATGGTATTGACGGATGATAACTTTGCTTCTATTGTCAGCGCAGTAGAAGTAGGACGTAATGTGTTTGATAATATCAAGAAAGCTATTTCTTATCTATTTGCAGGAAATTTAGGTGCGATCATTGCGATCATCTTTGCCTTAGTTGCTGACTGGTCCAATCCATTTACAGCATTACAACTGTTGTTCATCAATTTAGTCAATGATTCACTGCCAGCAATTGCATTAGGTACAGAAAAAGCTGAACCTGCTACGATGAACCGCCCGCCAAGAGATCCAAATTCAGGAATCTTTACGGACAAAACATTGATTTCTGTAACGTATCGTGGTGTGCTGATTGGGATTGCTGTTATCTTTGCTCAATGGCTTGGCATGCAGCATTCACCTGAATTCGGTGTAGCCATGTCATTTTCAACATTGATTTGGTGTCGGACATTGCAAACATTCCCAGCACGTTCAAACACACAAACAGCTATCCAAGCAGGGTTCTTCTCTAACAGAAGTGTCTTACTAGCTGTAGTTGTATGTAGCGCGCTTTACTGCTTAACAATGATCCCAGGACTGAAAGAAGTCTTCTCTATCCCATCAGCATTTGGATTGACAGAAGTCTTTACATGTATGGGAATCGCACTTGTGACAATTGTTTTGATGGAAATCACTAAATTGATCATTGTACGAGTACAAGGAAATAAATAAAACGAATCAACGAGGTTGTGAGCCTGCCGTTTAATTCTGAGTCACAAGGTGCAATTTCAACAAACAGCTTCTCATGTTTGTTGAATATTGTGACTTGTGACCGAAGAGTTGGCAGGAGAACACCGTTTAAGGAAGAAGTTGTAAAATCAGCATTTTGAGCTAATACTGAGGGTCATCTGATTGGACACTGTTTATTCGGAAAGAGAGACTTTGACACGACTTTGGTCACAGTCCCTTTTTTTATTTATGATAGACGGAAAGCCGATCATTTTATTATTCATCAAAAGAGATAGAATAGATAAAAGAGGAGAATAATTTATTCCGAAAAGTGAAAACATATAACAAAAAATTAGAGGAAATCAAATGAATGAAAAAGAATGGGATGAATTTGCTGAAGAATATTATGAAATCCAGCAAGAATCGCAAGTAACTATTGCTGAAGATGTAAAAAATTATCTGAAAACGGAGAAAGTCCTGCCTGCTGAAACAGCAGCAGACGTTGCTGGAGGATCTGGCAGATTTCTTTCCTTAGCAAAAGAAATTAATCGCTATGATTTGATCGATTTTTCTTCAGGAATGCTAGAAAATGCAAAAAAAGAAGCAGAAAAAAATGAGTTGCCAAATGTTTCCTTTATCAAACAGTCGTTAGAAGAATTTATCCAATCAAATGAGACATATGAAATGGTTTTTACAGCAGCAAATCCAGCATTGGTACATCTTATTCAATTAGAAAAATTGATGAAAAAGTCAAGCAAATGGTGCGTGATAATCAGAGTAGTGGAATCAATCGATGATGTTTTTTATCCTATCGAAAAGCAACTAGGAATGATAGAAGAAGATCCTAATACATCGCCAGTTGTAATGGATCAATTTGAAACATACTTAATTGATGAAGGATTCAAAGTGAAGAAAAAAGATTTTACTTATTTTACACAGGAATCAATTACTGAAGAATTGATGAAGCTATACTATGACGCGTACGCAAAAGATCCTGTTGTGACTAGGTACATTCGCAAACTATTCAGTGAAAAACGAGAAATCCTTAGTACGACTAAGCTGACCTATAGACTGCTCCTTTGGTCCGCAGATAAAAAAAGAACCTTTCACGACTCGTGAAGGGTTCTTTTTATGATTTTATTATATTTTGTAGTAACGAATATCATTTTCGATCTTTGTAATCGAAAAAGGTACATCTGAAGTATATTCTGCACATTCTCCGTGTTCAGGAAGCGTCTCACTGAAAATCGTTTCATATTCGTCAACAGTGATCCGTGTTCGAGAATCTAGCATCTCTTGATGAGATTGTGCGAAGAGATATTCTTGATAGTTTTCTTCCAGATAACCTGTAAAAAATTCACTTACTGCACCAGAACCGTAGCTGAATAGACCGATGCGATCTCCTGGCTGTAGTGATTTCGAATTTTCCAGTAGAGAAGTTAGCCCCAGGTATAATGAACCAGTGTAAAGATTACCGATTCGTCGGCTGTAACGGATGCTTTCTTCATAGCGAGCCATAAGACGTTCCTGATTTTCTTCGTCTGTTTGGTCTAATACGCTTTGCAATGCTTTTTTTCCCATCTTAGTATACGGAATATGGAAAGCAATCGCCTGATAATCTTCGAGTCCTCGACCCGACAATTCTTTATGTCGATTCCAAACTTTTTGGAATGATTCGATATACGTAGAATTAGATAAAGGACCATCAACAACAGGAAATTCGCTATAATCTGGACGCCAGAAATCATAGATATCTTCTGTCAGAAATACGCTGTCGTCTTCAATCGATAAAATACGCGGGTTTTGAGTGATCATCATCGCAACAGCACCGACACCTTGCGTCACTTCACCACCGCTTGCCAAGCCGTAACGAGCAATATCACTTGCTATGACTAGTACTTTTCGTTCTGGATGATTTTTGACATATTCTTTCGCCATGTGCAAAGCTGCGGTGCCACCGTAGCAAGCCTCTTTTACTTCAAAAGAACGAGCAAAAGATTGGATTTTCAGTAAATGGTGGATAATTACCGCACTCGCTTTTGAATGATCAATCCCGGATTCTGTTCCGACGATGACCATGTCGATTAGCTCACGGTCTTTTTCTGTTACGATTTTGCTGGCAGCATTTGCTCCTAGTGTAATGATGTCTTCATTTGCACGATTGACTGCCATTTGGTCTTGACCAATCCCTATATGGTATTTTGCAGGATCATCCCCACGGCTTTCTGCCAACTCTGTCATATCTAAATATAAATTAGGAATAAAAAAGGAAAGACGATCAATCCCTATTTTCATTTCAACACCTCTTTACTTATGATAAAAAACTTACTTTACTAAGGTATCATAAAAAGATTAAAAGAAATATAAAAAAGAGAATATTTAAGGATTGTTAAAATTTAATCTTAGAAAAAAACAACTGGAACAAGAGCTATTTGTTTTTACAGCAAAGAATGGTATATTTTTGTAGGAGGTGGCTTACTTGAAAGAAGTCGTTATGATAGATGCTGCAAGAACGCCGATAGGAAAGTATCGCGGAAGTTTAAGTCCATTTACTGCAGTTGAATTAGGCACACTTGTGACTAAAGGATTATTAGATAAAACAAAACTGAAAAAAGATAAAATCGATCAAGTAATATTTGGAAATGTCCTGCAAGCTGGTAATGGTCAAAATGTTGCCAGACAGATTGCTTTGAACAGCGGTCTCCCTGTAGATGTCCCAGCAATGACGATCAATGAAGTTTGCGGATCTGGTATGAAAGCAGTGATCTTAGCACGCCAGCTGATCCAATTAGGTGAAGCAGAACTTGTGATAGCCGGCGGAACAGAGAGTATGTCTCAAGCACCTATGCTGAAACAGTATCAGTCAGAAACAAATGAATATGGTGAACCAATTTCCAGTATGGTCAACGACGGATTGACTGACGCATTTTCAAATGCACATATGGGATTAACCGCAGAGAAGGTTGCAACACAATTTTCTGTGAGCAGAGAAGAGCAGGATCGCTATGCCTTGTCGTCCCAGTTGAAAGCAGCACATGCTGTCGAAGTCGGTGTATTTTCTGAGGAAATCATCCCAGTCAAGATTTCTGATGAAGACGTGTTATCTGAGGATGAAGCAGTTCGTGGAAATAGTACATTGGAAAAACTGGGCACGTTACGTACAGTATTCTCAGAAGAAGGAACTGTAACAGCAGGAAATGCTTCCCCGTTGAATGACGGTGCCTCTGTGGTGATCCTTGCATCCAAAGAATACGCAGAAAATAATAATCTGCCTTATTTAGCAACCATCAAAGAAGTAGCGGAGGTCGGTATTGACCCAAGTATCATGGGAATCGCTCCAATCAAAGCCATTCAAAAATTGACAGATAGATCAGGAATGAATTTATCAACAATCGATCTTTTTGAGATCAATGAAGCATTTGCAGCTTCTTCTATCGTAGTTAGCCAAGAACTGCAGTTAGATGAAGAAAAGGTCAATATATATGGAGGAGCAATCGCATTAGGCCATCCAATTGGTGCAAGCGGTGCACGTATCTTGACTACATTAGCTTACGGATTGCTTCGTGAACAGAAGAGATACGGTATTGCTTCATTATGTATTGGTGGAGGTTTAGGCTTGGCAGTCTTGTTAGAAGCGAATATGGAGCAAACACATAAGGATGTGCAAAAAAAAAAGTTTTATCAGCTTACGCCATCTGAACGGCGCAGTCAATTAATAGAAAAAAATGTATTGACACAAGAAACTGCGTTGATTTTTCAGGAACAAACACTTTCTGAAGAGATCTCCGATCACATGATCGAAAACCAAGTGAGTGAAGTGGAAATCCCAATGGGCATCGCGCAGAATTTTCAAATCAATGGCAAGAAAAAATGGATTCCGATGGCAACAGAGGAACCATCTGTCATTGCAGCTGCAAGTAATGGTGCAAAAATCTGTGGAAATATCTGCGTAGAAACACCTCAGCGGCTGATGCGAGGGCAAATCGTTCTATCAGGAAAATCGGAGTATCAAGCAGTGATCAATGCAGTTAATCATCGAAAAGAAGAGCTGATTCTTTGTGCAAATGAAAGTTATCCTTCAATCGTGAAACGCGGGGGCGGTGTTCAAGATATCTCTACTCGGGAATTCATGGGGAGTTTCCATGCATACTTATCTATTGATTTTTTAGTGGATGTAAAAGATGCAATGGGCGCTAACATGATCAACTCGATTCTTGAGAGTGTGGCAAACAAGTTACGGGAGTGGTTCCCTGAAGAAGAGATTCTATTCAGTATTTTAAGTAATTTTGCTACAGAATCATTGGCTTCTGCCTGTTGTGAAATCCCATTCGAACGCTTAGGGAGAAACAAAGAAATCGGTGAACAAATGGCCAAAAAAATCCAACAGGCAGGGGAATATGCGAAGCTTGACCCTTACCGTGCAGCAACGCACAACAAAGGGATCATGAATGGTATAGAAGCTGTAGTGGCAGCTACAGGAAATGATACACGTGCGGTTAGCGCTTCGATCCACGCCTACGCGGCAAGAAATGGATTATACCAAGGATTAACAGACTGGCAGATCAAAGGGGATAAACTAGTTGGAAAACTAACGGTGCCTTTGGCTGTTGCCACAGTAGGCGGAGCTTCCAATATCCTGCCAAAAGCAAAAGCATCTTTAGCTATGTTAGATATTGATTCAGCCAAGGAACTAGCACAAGTAATTGCTGCAGTAGGGTTAGCTCAAAACCTGGCTGCTTTGCGTGCATTAGTTACAGAAGGAATCCAAAAAGGCCACATGGGACTTCAAGCTCGTTCATTAGCGATCTCAATTGGGGCTATTGGTGAGGAAATCGAGCAAGTTGCGAAAAAATTACGTGAAGCAGAAAAGATGAACCAGCAGACAGCTATACAAATATTGGAAAAAATCCGGGAAAAATAAAAAAGCAATATCTTTAGAAGAATAAAGCAAGATTTACAGTTATTTTATTTACTGCAGATCTTGCTTTTTTCTCTATCAGAAAATATGTTTATTATTAGAATTTTTTATAGTTAAGGTTAGGCATCTTAAGAAATCAGGCAACTCCAAGATATCTTCAGGTAGAAGAGAAGTCGCCTAACATTGTAGGATCATAGGTGATTTGTTGGACAGGTCAAGCTGATATTTGAGCCTGATGTTAGAAGGAATTTCTTTTTACTTGCTGTAGAAATTATTATATGACTAAAAAGGCTGGGATTTTAAATCCCAGCCTTTTATGACAAATAGAATTTTTATCGATCAGTAATCGCTGTCGCTGCAAATTGTTCGATCAAAGGAATCAAAGTCAATTTGACTTTGTATTTCCGTTCGAGTGCTTTTTCGATAACGAACTCATTTTCAGTAGTCATAGAAATAGTTGCTAATTTACGAGGTTCATCAGCATTTTTTTCATTAATAACTACTTCATGTTCATTTTGTTCTGTGTAAAATTTAGGATACTCAGCAACGGCTTTTGAAAAATCAGCAAAACTTAAAGCGGCATTCGTATCAGTTGAGCGTGTGTTTTCAGTTGTGTCCGCTTTTGGTTTTTCCGTTTTTTCTTCTGGCACACTGACTGTTTCTTCTGTAACTGGTGTCGCAACAGCTTGCGCAGTTGGTTCATCGTTTTTCAATCGTTGATCATTCCAGTAAGACACGATTTCAATAAGAAGATTGTCACGGAATCGTTCGAAAATCCCGTTTTCTCCTGAACGAATTCTCTTTAATACAGTATTGAAGTTGTCATCGATTGGCACGTTGATCCGTGTATCTTCATTTGTTTTCCCAGCTAATCCGATCGTTAAGATTTGACGGTTTTTGGGATCAAGCATGACTTGTAACGGCAAACCATAACGTCGCAAGCTCTCTTCTTCTAGAGAACGGAATAATTGTCCTCTTACACCATCCAATGAAGGACGGAATTGATTTAATAATTTTTGTTTCTGTTTTTTCTTCATATGTTCTCTCCTTCGCTCATACCCTTTCGATTATAAGAAAAAAACAGCCAAATGAAAAGGAGTAATGCAAAAAAACTTACGTATACGCAAATTACAACAGAAAAATTTGCGTATTTTCCCGTTTTTTGAAAGAAAAATAAAAAATGGAACGGATTATGTATCTACATAATCCGTTCCAATCTTTCTATTTTTTCGGTATCAAGGCAAAAACAGGTAGTTCAGGTGAATAAATGACTTCATGTTCGTGCCAGGATTTGACCATTAGCGAATGATCGAACCGTTTTTTCAGTTCTTCGATGATTTGATCATGTGTCCAGTTTCTTGCAGGAAAATGTTGGATTTTCTCTGCATCGATCAAAAAGACAAAATCGGAATGAAAAGTCTGGGTAACTTCTTCCGAGAGAGAATTCAAGCGTTCGATTGGATCCATAAAATCACCTTTCGACTTAAAATTGGGTAGTATCTGGGTCTTTTGCTTTGCCGACTACACCATCTAACTGATCGATTTGTTTCATTTCTTCTTCTGTTAATTCAAAATCAAATAGTTCAGTATTTTCTTTGATTCTGCTTGGTGTCACTGACTTAGGAAGAGGAAGGAATTCGTGTTGCAGCGACCAACGCAGAGCAACTTGTGCAATCGTCTTGTCATGTGCTTCAGCGATTTGTTTCATTTCAGGCACATCGAAGATTTTACCAGTGCCTAATGGACTATATGCTTCGAGGATCATATCATGTTTTTTTGCATACTCAACTACAGTTGGCTGTAATTCGCCTGGTGCAAGGAAAACTTGATTGACCATCGGCATAATTTTTGCTGTTTTTGCTAGTGTATCTAGATGGTGGGGTAAGAAATTGCTCACACCGATTGCTTTGATTTTACCTGCTTCATACAGTTCTTCAAATGCTCGCCATGTATCTGCATTTGCTTGTTCCCAATTATCACGAAAAGCAACAGGGTTTGGCCAGTGGATCAAAAACAGATCTAAATAATCTGTTTGGAGCTTCTTCAATGATTCTTCAAAAGAAGACATCACAAGTTCATAGCTGTGGTTTGCATTCCATAATTTTGTTGTCAAGAATATCTCTTCTCTAGGAATTCCACTTTCCTTAATCGCTTGGCCGACACTTTCTTCATTCTTGTATCCTTGGGCAGTATCGATATGGCGATAACCTGCAGCCAGCGCTTCTTTAACAGAGGAAACAGCGACATCCCCATCAGGTGTTTGCCATGTGCCGAATCCTACTACCGGGATTTCGTAACCATTTGATAGACGATAAGTGCTTGTTAATGAATTCATACTTTCAGCTCCTTTTTTATTCGTTCAACTATAAGTGTAGCGCATTTTTCGAAAAAAAGAATCCATTTTGTTTCTACTCTTGAAATTTTTGTTTAAAAGAAAATGATTTTGATTCTGGTATTTTTGATTTTTTTTCCGTAAACTAAGACAGAAGGGAATGAGAAAATGGATATCTATTTAAAAAAAGCAATTCTGCATATTATTGACAGAGAAACTGGTTCTCCAGTCTTTTCACAAAAAGAGCTGGATCTGACAAAAGAATATATTCGTGATTTTCTTCAAAAGAAGATCCAAAAAATCTCTTCTGCTCAAACAAAAACTGGACAACTAGCAGAAGAAAGCATGATCGTTGAATCACTTAAAATCGCTCAAGAAAATTTTGTGGAAGCAAGTGAAGCAATCGTTCAGCGGTGGTTCGATATCTACCAAGAAAGTGAAGAAGCACCTAGTGCAGATGTATTTGTTGTTTTGTATGAATTAGATACAGTGATGTACTTATCTTTATTGAAAGTCAATTATCGTGAGGCTTACACTCACTTTGTTGAAGCAGACGAAGCAGGGATCGACAACCGCTTGATTTTGAATCGAGCAATTCTAGGGGCGAAAACACAAAAAGCAGATGAAGCATTCGCTGTGAATTTGACTGATTGGACCTACGAATTAATTGAAAAAAAATATGAGTTTTCTGGCAAAAAAGAGCTTTATTTTTCTGGAAGAGTGATCGAAAGTGTTCCTGCACCTTCTTTAGAAGAAAATGTAAAAGTGATCCAAAAAGTAGCCAAGCATCTTGGAAAAAAATTTGAGACAGAAGAATTTGATATCATGGCTGATTTGAAAGAAGCTGTCTATGATACGATAGAAGAAAAAGGTCGGTTGGATCATGAGATGATTGCGGAAAAAGTCTTCAAGGAAAACATCACGGCAAAAATGGCTTTTAAAGAAGAAGTACAAGAGCAAGGATTTGTCCCAGAAGCACCTCCTGTAAAAGAAGTACAAGAAATTTCTGAGAAAAAATTTGGAAAACAAAAATTCAAGCTATCAAACGGGATCGAACTGATCGTACCAGTAGATGTATATCGCAACCCAGATTTGATTGAATTTGTGAATAATCCGGATGGTACGATATCCGTGATGATCAAAAATGTGGATGAAGTATTGAATCGTTTATAAAAATGACTAGAACATTAGGTGTTCAAGTACCAGTGATCAGTTAAATGAATTGTGTCAAGAGAAGGATCGGAAAAGACGAATATAACAAAAAAAGAGCGTGAGACAAAAGTAAAGAACACTTTTGTCTCACGCTCTAAACACGTATAAACGGCGGAAGCAGAAGCAACTCCTTCGGAAATAAGCTGAAATTCACAAAAATTTGAAAAGCAATTTTCGTGAATTTCTTCTTATTTCTTGGAGTTAAACGCTTCTGTCCCAGCCTCTTTTTATCTAATAAAATTTTAAGACCATTTACTAATTATCGATTTTTTCTGCCGCATTTTTAGGCACTTCAGAAGCCTTTATTTCTTCCCAGCTTAATACACCTTTACGAGGATTGACTTTGAGTTTAAGATACGCATTCATCTTTAATGGATGTTCTCTTTCTTCGCGAAGCGTCACCTGTTTTTTTTCACCATCTTTATTATAAGCCGCTTGCTTGTAGGTATAAGTCGTGAATTTCTCTCCGCTATCTGCTTGGGTAGCTGACATTTCGCCATTCGTCGTGATTTTTGTATAATAAGCTTCGCCGCCGTAAAAATAATGATAAGCTGCAAAACTTCCGCCGAGAAATATGCCTAAAACGACAAGTACGCCAATTAATTTTTTCATGTACTTCACCTCTTTCCTTATTATTAACGAAATAGAAGATTTCGTCTATTGAAAGTTGTTGGCAACAGCTGAATTTTAAACTTTTCCT
Organism: Enterococcus sp. E5-37; assembly: GCF_035726925.1. NCBI lineage: Bacteria > Bacillati > Bacillota > Bacilli > Lactobacillales > Enterococcaceae > Enterococcus > Enterococcus sp. E5-37. The sequence continues at coordinate 180,991 of NZ_JAPMLG010000005.1, read as the reverse complement.
CATTTTGTTCTTATTGCTTCAAAAGAAAGTTAAGGACTATCTTGAAGTTTTTCTCAAAAAACACATTTTTTTATTTATAAAAGGTACTTTTTTCGCGTATAAGACAAGCGAGTGCTCTTAGTTGACTTTGACCAATATTGACGTATAATAAGCTTAGTTCGAATCTTACAAAAAGTAAGTCGGACGTATTCTTTTTGATTTAGTCAAAAAAAGACTATAATAAAAAGGTGAGAGCTGAAATTTTTCAGTGATCTATATTATTTAGGAGGTTTGTAAATTATGGCAAAAGAACATTATGACAGAAGTAAACCACACGTTAACATTGGTACGATTGGACACGTTGACCATGGGAAAACTACTTTAACTGCTGCGATCACTACAGTATTAGGCAAAAAAGGCCTAGCAAATCCTCAAGACTATGCTAGTATTGATGCAGCTCCAGAAGAACGTGAACGTGGGATTACGATCAATACCGCACACGTAGAATATGAAACAGAAAAACGCCACTACGCGCATATTGATGCACCAGGACACGCGGACTATGTGAAAAACATGATTACAGGGGCAGCACAAATGGATGGTGCAATCTTAGTTGTTTCTGCAACTGACGGTCCGATGCCTCAAACACGTGAACACATTTTATTGTCACGACAAGTTGGTGTAAAATACCTGATTGTTTTCTTGAACAAAGTTGATTTAGTCGATGATGAAGAATTGATCGATTTGGTAGAAATGGAAGTTCGCGAGTTATTGAGCGAATATGGTTTCCCAGGCGATGACACTCCTGTGATCAAAGGTTCCGCATTAAAAGCATTGCAAGGCGATCCAGATGCTGAAGCTGCTATTATGGAATTGATGGATACAGTAGATGAATATATCCCAACACCAGAACGTGATACAGATAAACCATTACTATTGCCAGTGGAAGACGTCTTCTCAATTACAGGTCGAGGAACTGTTGCCTCAGGTCGTATTGATCGTGGTGCTGTTCGTGTCGGTGATGAGGTAGAGATCGTAGGGATCAAACCTGAAACACAAAAAGCAGTTGTAACAGGTGTAGAAATGTTCCGTAAAACGTTAGATTACGGGGAAGCTGGGGATAACGTAGGCGTGTTGTTACGGGGGATCCAACGTGACGATATCGAACGTGGACAAGTGCTTGCTAAACCAGGTTCCATTACTCCACATACAAAATTCAAAGCAGAAGTGTACGTGTTGACAAAAGAAGAAGGTGGACGTCATACTCCATTCTTCAACAACTATCGTCCACAATTCTACTTCCGCACAACTGATGTTACAGGAACAATCACATTGCCAGAAGATACAGAAATGGTCATGCCTGGTGACAACGTGACGATTGATGTTGACTTGATCCATCCAATCGCTGTTGAAAACGGAACGACATTCTCAATTCGTGAAGGCGGACGGACAGTAGGTTCAGGTATCGTTACAGAGATCGAAGCATAAGAAACGCGACTCGAATATTTTGGTAATGAAAAATGTTTAAAATAAAAGAGCGGTCCAAACAGGATTTCTGTTTGGACCGCTCTTTGTTCTTCAATTGTATAAGAAGAGATTGTAGAAGCATGAACTTTCGTTTTACTTCAGTCTCTTTTATTCATCATGAGAGTGTTCATCTATCGGTATGCAGTTTTTAATACTTTCTTCGTATCCATTTTTTCAAACCGCTTATTCTACCTTGTGTCTGCTCAACTGGCGCATTATCAATAATCAGCAAAGCAATCATAACATATGCAATCCAACTATCTCTAGAATATAGAGTATAACGTGAGACCCAGTTTGTAGCGTACTTGCTTTTATATTCTCTTAATCCATGGAAAGAATAAAAATGAGAACCAAACTCGTAAACCAAGTATGCAATCCTTTCCTGTAAAAAACTCTTTCTGGAAGTTCCGACATTTGAAAGAGGGGCCATCCCTAAATTGAACCATTGGATATGTTCTTCTTTCATATAGGCAAACAAATGCAAGAACAAGAAATCCATACTGCCAGAAGGTGCTTTTTTAGGATCATATCGCATCAGATCAATCGTTCCTACTTTATTGTTCGTGTAAGTAGGCATGATCGTTGCAAAAGCGACAATTTCTTCTTGGGTATTTTTGACAACTGCAATAGGCGCTCTTTGTAGATAATCTTCAGAGAAAAAGCCTAAAGAAAACCCTTTTTCCTTTCGTGAACCCAACCAATTATCAGAGATATTTTTGAAAGTACTCATTTGCTCAGTAGAAAATGGTGGTTGTAAGACATCAAATGTAAATCCTTCTCGTTCGATCCGATTCAAGACAGCACGAGTGCCCTTCATTTTTTTCCCTGAAGTTGTAAAACTATTCAGGTCTACATAAGCTTCTTCTCCCATCTTAATGAAATCGTAGCCGAATTCATGCAAAATCATAACAATCTCTTCGCTTGTTTCGTAGAAAACTGGTAAATAGCATAGTCGATCTGTTTCTTCGATAAAAGCTTCGATTGCTTCTGGAAAATCTTCTTTCTTACCAGAAGGATCACCCATTACAATACATTTATTATTGAAGCAAGCGAATTGGAGAAGAACAGTTGGTTCACCGTCTTTTTCATAGGCAAACATCCGCTTATCTTTTAAGAAGATCAATTGACTATCGGAGTTTCCTCCATAAGTTGTAAGGATCTTCAGGGCCTTTTCTTCATTAAAGGCTTCGCCAATCTGTTTCTTTTCTCCTTGAAGGAAATGAACAAATAGAACGATCATGAAACTAACAGCGATGATGGCCAACAATCCCGAAAACCAAATCTTTTCAGAAGGAAATAAGAAAAAGGAAATAAAATGGTGACGCCGATGAGGGAAATCCGGCAGATTGTATACCCCAATAACGATGTAAAGCAAGGACAGTGCACCAATAATGATTCCATCGATCGTACGCCACTCCCATGAATAGATCAATTGTTCCCGAAATAATTCGTTTTTAGAAGCAAGAATGATCAGAAGCAGAATAGACAAGAAAACCACCGGTGTGAAACTAAAATCACTTAATAAAACATAAAGTAAAGCTAGAACAATCAAGAAGATTGTAGGCAAATATGCTCGTTTCACACGTGCTGCGATCCCTCTACCCATAATAATTAAAAGAAATCCCAATAGTATACTAGGAAATTGGATAATAAAATGAAATTTCAATGGGTTCAAACTATGAAGCCAGCGAAACTCTGTAAAAGCTTGCGGGATAGTGGCAGAAAGTACTAGCATGATTCCAGAAAAGTATAATAAGACAACCACGATTTTATGCGCAATTTCTGTTGCTAATTGTTTAGGGATGCCAGAATAACGCTGATCAAAAGTGGAACCGATATTTTTGAAGAAAAAGACGATTCCAATCAAAAACGGAATGATGTAGTAGAACAGGCGATAGAGCAAGATCCACACAACGACTATTTCTCTTGGCACACCAATAGCGGACAACCCGATAATCATCATTACATCGAAACTCCCAATTTCTCCTGGAATCATAGACACGATCCCTATCACTGAAGCAGCAATGAATAACGGAATTGTTTGCCACAGATCAATCTGGATTTCCATTAAATAACCAACAGAAAGGAAACTAAACAGGACACCGGTCCATTCCAACAATGAAACTAGCAATAGCTGTCCTTGAGTTTTAAGTGAGGTACCACCAAGGAATCCTTTCTTTTTGAAAGTAGTAAATAAAAAGACGACAGGAAAATATAGACCGCCGCCGATCAACCATATCCAATATTGCTTCAAAAAAGGAGCAACTGGTGTGAAGACTACGAGTAAAAAAGAAAGCAGACTGTAAATAGAAAGTCCAGCCATCAAAAACAAGAAAACTTTTGATAATGCCTGGATCACGTTTCTGCTCTCTTTCTTTTGTCCATACAGTTCTGAGCGAAGCCCCACACTGACAAAGCCACCAAAACCGGCAATATTGTTGATCGTATTGATCAGCCAGCTTGTCTCAAACAAGTAACGAGGATTCTGCTTTTGTTCAAGCATCCGATTTAAAATAATATCATAACCAACCATAGGTAACACAGAGATAAGACCAATCAATAGCATTAGTCCGCTTTTCCAGACAGGTATAGTGGCAAAAGTTTCTCCTAATTGCTGGATAGATAGAGTTTTACCGATGGACATCAATTCACCGACAATAATAACAATGACAGAAATCAAAAAGATTGTTTTGAACAGTCCTAGGTGGTTTTTCAGCCATTGTATGGTATTTTTTAACAAATAAATCACCTTCTATTCCTAATAGTTATGTTTCAGAAAGAAATTGAAGAACTTCTCGATTGAAGCGTTCAGGATCTTTTCTAGCTAATTCATGTCCTTGTTCTTTCACAAGCACAAAGGAAGCTTTTGGTATAGTTTTAGCTATATACAAAGAATGTTTTAGCTTGATTACATCTTTTTTTCCCACGATGATCAAAGTGGGGGAGTTGATTTTTTTTAAATCATTTTCTGTAAGCCCGATGTCATGCAGCAAAAGTTTGATAACTAAAAGATTTTTGCGAAGACTTGGGCGAAATAAAGAGAGTAACCATACCCATGCATAATGAATATTACTGATGACTCTGGCAGAAAAACGAACGCCTTTAACAAGCGTGTTTCCAGAATTTAAAATCAATCGATGAACTTTTTTAGGGAAGCTGCTGGCAAATACCAGTGCTAGATTTGCTCCATCACTAAATCCAAGAAAATCTGCCTGATCGATTTTTTCCAGCAACATGATCGTATTCAGATCCTCGGCCATTAACTGAAAATTCAACATAGATGCTTCGTTTGTCGAACGACCATGTCCTCGGCTATCTACTAGATACACGGTATAGTAGCGTTCGAGTACAGGGACCTGTTCTGAAAAAAAGCGGCCGCTGCCGTCATTGCCATGCAGTAAAAAGAGAGGGAAGCCCTGACCGCTCTTTTCATAGTAAATTTCGCTCCCATCTGGCATTTTTGCATATTTCTTTTCTTTTTTCACATAATCACCTACTGTGTAAAGTATAACGATTATATCAGTCATTGGGCAATTGTTTTTACTGAAAAACAACGATCATTTTCGTAAGATGACAAAAAATACAGGAAAATTCATTTTTTCTTAAGGCGTACACAGAAATCAAGGAAGAAATAGCCAAGAAGATAAAGAAATAGTAAGATAAAAAAAGATGTCAAAATAACTAGGTGATGAAATGAAGCGAAAACGATTATCTATTATCCGTATTCTTTTTTACATGATCATTCTGACGGTCATTGGTGCGGTGTTGTTTTTAGGAGGAAGAACTTATCGTTCGGTAAAACGAGTGGAAAGCTATCAAATAGAAATAACAACAGCTGCAAAAAATTATCATATGGAAAACTACGAGAATTTGATCAAGGCGATAATATTGACCGAATCAAAAGGAAAAGGGACAGATCTCATGCAGAGCTCGGAAAGTCTGCATGGAGAAGCTGAGATCATTGATAATCCAGCTGACAGTATTGATCAAGGTGTCAAATATTTGGCGGAAATGATAGTAGAAGCAAAGAAACAAGGATGCGATTTATGGACAGCTGTCCAAGCATATAATTTTGGGAAAGATTATATTGCCTATGTAAAAAATCACGGCGGAGAAAACACAGTAGAATTAGCAGAAGCGTATTCTAAAGATGTGCTGAGCCCACTTTTAGGAAATGAGGAAGGGGAACAATACCGATATTGGCGGATCCAGTCCTTGCTTTACAATGGCGGCTATCTCTATCATAATGGAGGTAACATGTTTTATCCTGATATTGTCAAAATGAATGAAAAAATAATAGAGACCTATGAAAAAGTCTTTAAGTAAAATAGCAGGAAATGTTCAATCATGAATAAAATTAGTTGAAAGAAGGAGTGCGCAAATAGTGGAAAAAAGGCAAAAAATGGAAAATCAAAAAGTGGGGTACACAACCAAAGACTGGATGTTACGGTTTGTGAAGGGAATGTTTATCGGTTCAGGATTTATTTTGCCAGGAGTCAGCGGTGGTGCATTAGCAGCTGTCTTTGGCATGTATGAGCGGCTGATTTCTTTTTTAGCCCACCTTACAAAAAATTTCAAAGAAAATGTTTTGTTTTTTCTGCCTGTTGGTCTAGGTGGAGTGACAGGCATCTTTTTACTTTCTTTTTTAGTCAGTTTTTTATTAGGTGCGTATGAAACAACGATATTATGGTTTTTTGTCGGATGTATCGCTGGAACTGTTCCTGCGTTATGGAAAGAAGCAGGAAAAAAAGGAAGAGATACTTCTGATGTGATCATCATGGTTGTTACTTTTGTTCTGGCTTATTTGTTTTTATTATACGGCGCTCGATTATTTGACGGACAAGTCGATCAGAATTTTGGGACATGGCTGATTGCCGGCGGATTGATTGGTTTGGGTATGATCGTCCCAGGATTGAGCCCTTCTAATTTTTTGGTGTATATGGGATTGTATAAAGCGATGGCTGACGGATTTAAAGAAGTACGACTTGAAGTGATTGTGCCGATCGGAATTGGTGGGATTCTTTGTGTTCTTGGATTGTCAAAAATCATGGATTACATTTTCTCAAAGGCATATAGCAAGCTATTCCATTTCATTTTAGGTGTAGTTTTTGCTTCAACGATTATGATCATTCCTACCGATTACGCGGGATTGGGAGTTGCTGGGGTACTAGCTTGTCCTGTTCTTTTTATAGCCGGTACAGCACTAGGTTGGTGGATGAGCCGTTTGGAGGAACAATATAAGTAAAGATAGATTGATAATAAAAACAGCACACGGGTGATTCAAACAAAAAGGTTGGCATCTTTTTTGTAAAATCATTCGTGTGTTTTTCTATAAATTTTATAAAAACAAGTTGTTTTTAATCTTGGAACACGCTAGACTTAAACACGTGATTATTTTTGAAAGTTGGCGGAAAATGGAGAAAAAGAAAATGAATGGACTTACACAGCAAGAGGTAGTTCAGAAAATGGCTTCTGGCCAGCAAAATGACTACCAGGAAGATGCATCAAAAAGTACAAAACAAATATTCAGCGATAATATATTGACGTTATTCAATTTTCTGAACTTTGGTATTGGGATTTGTCTGTTATTTGTAGGTGCGTATTCCAACATGGCGTATTTAGCAATTATTGTCGTCAATATCGTTATTGGAATTTATCAAGAAATACATGCAAGAAATCTTGTACGGAAATTATCGATTGTTTCCCAATCAGAAGTACTAGTAATCCGGGACGGTAAAGAACAATCGATTTCTACTAAAGAGCTGGTATTAGGAGATTTGGTAAAAATCGGAGCAGGAGAACAGATACCAGCCGATTTACAGGTTATATCTGGTCGGGCAGAAGCAAACGAAGCTCTTTTGACAGGCGAATCTGATTTGATTGTCAAAGAAACTGGAGCTGAATTGCTTTCGGGAAGCTTTTTAACAAGCGGTTCTGTCATGGCTGAAGTTATCCGAGTAGGTGCAGATAATTATGCTGTCCGCTTGACTAGCGAGGCAAAGACTCACAAAGCTATTCGTTCTGAACTTGTAGATTCGATTCGCAAAGTATCCAAATTCACTAGTTTCGTGATTATTCCTTTGGGGATCCTACTATTTTTGGAAGCACTGTTCATCCGCGATGCTTCTATCAAAATTTCTGTTATTGCATCTGCAGCAGCTTTGTTAGGCATGCTTCCAAAGGGTTTGGTATTGCTAATAAGTATTGCATTAACGACAGGGGTAACCAAACTGGCAAAAAAACGAATCCTTGTTCAAGACATGTATTCCATTGAAACGCTGGCCCATGTCGATACATTATGCTTGGATAAAACAGGGACCATTACTGAAGGAAAAATGAGTATCCAGCGGGTAGAAGCACTACATCCGCTGTACGAGAAAGCCATCCCAGAAATTATGGGGACGTATCTGGCAGAAAGCAGTGATAACAACATCACTATGCGGGCTATGAGAGATTATTTTGAGCTTTCTAATCGGTATGATGTAACAAACAAAGTCGCATTTTCTTCTGATCGCAAATGGGGCGCGATGGAATTTCCAGAACTGGGAGTCGTGTACGTAGGAGCGCCTGAACGTTTGGTGGAAGAAGATCGGCTTCCGGACAGTCTAAAAACAGCCCAAGCGAATGGCTATCGCGTACTTATGTTGGGGATCGCTCCAAATCAGCAATTGAACGAAGAAAAACCAGCATTTGTTGAGCCGGTTGCTCTGTTTGAAATCGATGATCCAATCCGAAAAAACGCTCAAGAAACACTAGCTTATCTTCATGAGGAAGGTGTGGATCTGAAAGTGATTTCTGGAGACAATCCTTTTACTGTCTCCAATATCGCTAGACGTGCAGGATTACCGAATTATGATGCGTATGTCGATCTTTCTCAAATTACTGAAGAAATGGAAGTGCGAGAAGCTGCTCATCGCTATACGGTTTTTGGACGAGTGAGTCCTCAGCAAAAGAAATTGCTGGTAAATGAATTGAAAGAAAGCGGCAGAACGGTTGCAATGACAGGCGACGGTGTGAATGATGTTTTGGCGTTAAGAGAAGCAGATTGCAGCATTGCTATGGCAGAAGGTGATGGAGCAACACGTCAGATTGCGAATCTGGTATTGTTGGACTCTGATTTTACTACATTGCCAGAAGTCCTGTTTGAAGGACGCCGAGTGGTCAACAATGTGACGAAAGTCTCAGGCATCTTTTTTATCAAAACGATTTATTCATTTATTTTATCGATTATATGTGCCGTTACAGCAATTGGATTTCCGTTTATCCCTATCCAAATCACGCTGATTGATTTAGCGATTGAAGGGTATCCTTCCTTCTTTTTATCTTTTGAACAAGATAAAAGAAAAATCACTTACCGTTATTTGCCTACAGCACTTATTAATGCTTTACCAAATGCCTTGCTTGTAGTAGTGAATATCATTGCGGTGTATCTATTTGGAAAAACATTCGCATGGGGAAATGCTGAAACTACTACTTTGATGTATTACTTGCTGATTGGGATCAGTTGCATGGCAGTTGTAAAAGCTTGTTATCCCTTCAACCCATTGCGCATCTTCCTAGCAGTAACGACGATCGTAGGGATATATGTAGCTGCAATGCTGTTCCATGGAATTTTGGAAGTAAACTTAGGGTTGGGAGAGAGCGTAGGATACTTCTTTGTATTCATGCTCGTAAATATTGTTCTTCGAGTATTGTACTGGAAGGCTGATATTCAAAATCAGTTACTGAAAAGAGTAGCAAATTGATGCTTAATGAGATAGAAATGTGTTATACTTGAAAAAGCAATGAAATATGATACAATCAAACATGTATAATTGTGTCCTTTAAAATCGCACTGATTTCAGTTAGTGCGATTTTTTACCGGTTATTCTCCTGAAATATCTTCTGTTAAACCCAAAAGATATCAATAGAGCAGGGGGTGGAAAAATGGCTCAACGGATTCCTCAAGAGGTTATCGAAACAGTACGCAGTCAAACGAATATCGTTGAGGTGATTGGACAATATGTCCAGTTGAAAAAGTCTGGTAAAAATTACTTGGGGCTGTGTCCTTTTCATGAAGAACGTACACCGTCTTTTTCTGTTGCAGAAGACAAGCAGATTTTTCATTGCTTTGGTTGTGGTAAGGGCGGAAACGTGTTTACTTTTCTTCAAGAACTAGAAGGTCTAAGTTTTCCAGAAGCAGTGGTAAAAGTGGCAGACTTCGAACAGATACCGTTAGAAGATCAATGGCGTCAGCGTACTATAGCTGTCCAAAATCCTGAATCTGCTACGGGGAAACTGATTGCTGCTCATGAAAAAGCAGCGGAAATCTATCATCACATGCTATTGCATACAAAAGCTGGACAGCCAGCTTTAGAATATTTGCAAAATCGTGGGTTGTCTTTAGAATTAATTGAAGAATTCAACATAGGTTTTGCACCTAATGAGCGTTCTTTTCTTCAGCAAGTATTCAAGAATGAATCAATTTCAAATGAATTGTTAGAACGCTCTGGATTGTTTGTCACGCATGATGATGGCCGTATGTCTGATCGTTTTTATCAAAGAGTGATGTTTCCACTTCGTAATTCTCAAGGCCAGACGATCGGTTTTTCAGGACGCTGGCTTGCACCTGAAAAAGGGCAGGAAAAAGATCAGCCCAAATACTTGAATAGTCCAGAAACAGAACTGTTCAATAAAAGACAAGTTTTATTTAATCTTGATAAAGCAAGAAGCGATATCCGGAAAAACGGAGAAATCTTGTTGTTCGAAGGCTTTATGGATGTGATTGCTGCATGGCAGGCTGGTATCAAAACTGGATTAGCTTCTATGGGGACAAGTCTAACAGCTCAACAGATCCAACAAATGGAAAAGCTGACGAAAGAATTGGTCTTTTGCTATGACGGAGACAACGCAGGTTTTGAAGCAACCAATCGAGGCATTGAATTGCTTCGGCAAAACAGTCGCTTAGCACTTTCTGTCGTAGTCGTTCCAGAAAAGCTTGATCCTGATGAATATCTCCGTAAGTATGGAGAAGCATCTTTCCAAGAATTAGTGGCTCATGGGCGCGAAACAGTCTTTACTTTTAAATCACGTTATTTAAAACAAGGGAAAAATTTAGATAATGAAAAAGACAAAATCGAATACCTTGAAGAATTACTAGTTGAACTTAGCCGAGTTGTTTCACCAATCGAACAAGATATGTATTTATCGCAGCTGTCCACAGAGTTTCAGATCGGCAGAGAGACGATACAAAAACAATTGCGTGAGCTCCGAAGAACAAATCAGCAAAATCGTCAAGAACCTCAGGAAAGTCAACACACTCAGGTTACGAGACAAGAAACTGCACGAAAAAAGAGACCATTGACGCAAGTAGAAAAGGCAGAGCAGATTCTATTATATCGTGCATTTAAAGAAGTTTCTGTCCGTAATATTTTAAAAGAACGAGAATTTCAGTTTATTCATGATGCATATGCAGAAGTTTATTTTTTATTCGATGCATATGTCTCACAAAATTATGAATTCAACCTTGCAGAGTTTTTAGACTTTTTGCAAGATGAAAATTTAAGGCGGTTGGTGGTGGAGATCGAATATTTACCGGTGGCAGAAGAAAGTTCGCCACGGGAAATCCAAGACTTGCTAGATGTGATCAGCAAATCTGGCTTAGCTGATGAAATAACATTAAAAAAACAAATGCAGCAAGAAGCCAGACGTACTGGAAACAAACAGCTTGAGCTTGAATTGACGATTGAAATCATCAATTTAACGAAACAGTTAAAACAAGCCAAATAGCTACTCAAGGGGGGCCTTCTTTTATGGCAAATGGAACAGATAAAAAAACGTATGAAGCAGCAGTAGCAGCTTTCATCAAAGAAAACAAACCCAAACGACAAGTTGTATATGATGATTTATCCAATCAGCTTGCTACACCATTCACTTTGAATGCAGATGAAATGGACAAATTGATCCAAAAGATTGAAGACGCAGGTATCAGTGTGGTGGATGAAAATGGTGATCCATCAATTCACAGCTTGAAGAGTGCTGAGAAAAAAGCTGAACAAGCAAAAACAGAAGATCTATCTGCGCCAACCGGTGTAAAAATCAATGACCCGGTTCGTATGTATCTGAAAGAAATTGGCCGTGTCTCCCTTTTAACTGCGGAAGAAGAAGTAGCGTTAGCATTGAAAATCGAAGAAGGCGACCAAGAAGCGAAACAGCGTCTGGCAGAAGCAAACCTTCGTTTAGTAGTAAGTATCGCTAAACGTTATGTAGGACGAGGCATGCAGTTCCTTGACTTGATCCAAGAAGGAAACATGGGACTGATGAAGGCAGTTGAAAAATTTGACTACCGCAAAGGATTTAAGTTTTCAACCTATGCTACATGGTGGATTCGTCAAGCCATCACTCGAGCAATCGCTGACCAAGCACGTACGATCCGTATTCCAGTTCATATGGTTGAAACAATTAATAAATTGATACGTATCCAACGTCAATTGCTGCAAGACCTTGGAAGAGAACCTACGCCAGAAGAAATCGGTGCGGAAATGGATCTTCCAACAGAAAAAGTCCGAGAAATCTTGAAAATCGCGCAAGAACCTGTTTCCCTTGAAACGCCAATCGGTGAAGAAGATGACTCTCACTTAGGTGATTTCATAGAAGACCAGGAAGCAACAAGTCCAGCAGAACACGCAGCTTATGAGTTACTAAAAGAACAATTGGAAGATGTACTAGATACATTGACTGACCGGGAGGAAAATGTCCTTCGCTTACGTTTTGGTTTAGATGATGGCCGGACGAGAACATTGGAAGAAGTAGGGAAAGTATTTGGTGTTACTCGGGAACGTATTCGTCAGATCGAGGCTAAAGCATTAAGAAAATTGCGCCATCCTTCTCGTTCAAAACAATTAAAAGATTTCTTAGAATAAGCGTGGACTATTGACCAGAAGAGAAATCAGTAAAACTGTTTGGTTTATTTTAAAAGAAAAAAAGCTTGAGACTACGCAGTCTCAAGCTTTTTTTCTATAGGAAGGAAATTCATTCATTATTTTTAAGTAAATCCTAAAAATAAGCTATTGGCGTGACGTATAGAATATGATAGATTAAATGGTAGCGTAAACCTAGTAAAGGAGCCGATCGCTAAGTGATGAAAAAATGTCCAAATTGCGGATCGAAAAAAATGGAGCAGAATACTATCTGTCCAGACTGCGGTCATCAAATAACTGCAGAAGATCAGCAAATAAAAGAATCAATTGAAGAAACAAATACAGATGCAACTATGCAGGATGAATCAACTGAAGATGCAGTCTTTCCTGATACAGAATTAAACGATCCAATCGAATGGTCGGAATTGAAAGATTTACCTCTAGAATCTGTAATGGAATTATTCGAAAAAGCAGAACCAGAAGACGAAGAACCACCTGCTCACGATCAAGTAACTAATATAGAGAAAAATGAACAGAAGAAAGCAACTGTTCATGAGACTTCGGAAGAATCAGGAAAGAATCAAGAAGAAACGCTTGAATCAAAACAAAAAAGAAGAGTAGCTGAACTGAAAGAAATCGTCGATAATGAGGAAGAAAATTCGATACTATCCGCTTATATCAAAGCACATCGTGAAGATACAAAAGAAGAGCACGCGAAAGAGCTGCTCAAAATGATCAGTGAAAAAATTGCACAGGAAAACAAAGTAGAGCCAGAAAAGGAACAAGAAACTGAAAAAGACTCTGATAGAGAAAACGCCACAGGTAAAGAAACAGTAAAAATAAAAGACGTAAAAACGGATATCCCAGAAAAAACTGAAGTATTTACTGAAAAACAATTAGAAGAGGAAAAAACGAATAAACTGCCGGAAGCAGATAAAAAAGAAATGCTCGAAAAAGCAGACAAGAAGGCAACAGAGTCGGATGGAATAAATAATGAAGCCGATGCTGAAAATCAATCTGTAAGCAAAGAGGGTACTGCTCTTGAAGCAAAAATAGAAAAAGAAGAGAACCAGCCTAAGCTGTTTGAAGCAGAAGCGAAATCAATAACAATCGTGCCAGATGCTGAAAAAACACATCAAGAATCAAACTTAGAAAAAACAGATCCAGATAAAGCGCAAAAGAAAAAATCAAAAAAAGTACCTTATCTCGTTTTAGCAGCAGTACTTCTACTCGGTGGAGGAAGCTGGGCTTATTATGACCATCATCAAAAAGTAGAAGCCGAAGTAGCTGCGGAAGCAAAAAGACAGCAACAAATGGAAGAGCTTCGTGGGGCACTTGCTTCATTTTATACGGATGATCACCATCAATTCATTCGTTCAGGCATGATCCATCAAGATTTATCAAAACTAAAAAATGATTTATCCAGTCTTAAGAATGAAAAAGGATATTCAGAGTTAGAAACAACTTACCAAGATATCCAATCTAAGATCCGAGATATCCAAAAAGTGAATGAGTGGTTCATAGCACCTGCCATCGTCGATGATCATCTAGCAGATGACATCAAGTTGAAAGCAGATAAAGAGATCCAAGCAATCGAAACGGATAACACAGATTTTGGAAAATTAATTCAACAAGCACAAACAGAAGCTAAAAATCAATATGCTGAATTGCAAACAGCTAAAGAAAAAACAGCTATAGTCTTTAAAGACGGAAAAGTAGTGGATTCAGCAACACGCGACCAATACAAGACGGCAAAAGAAACAGTAGAAAAGGTGAAAAATACAGATCTATCTGCTCAGTTGAATGAACAATTGAAACAAGTAGATAAGATGCTCACTGATAAAGAGAAAAAAGAAGAAGAGGAAAAGAAAAAAGCAGAAGAAGCGAAAAAAGCAGCTGAAGAACAAGCAAAACAAGCGGCTCAAGCAGCAGCTGCCACTCAAGCCGCTCAACAAGCTGCGGTCGCACAAGCAGCACAGCAAGAAGCTGCTTCAGCGACTCCTCCCTCTTCAAACTCAGCGAATCAGCCAATCAAATCAGCCAGAGCAAGTGATATTGCCGATGCGTCTAATCCTGCGTGGACTTGGGCACCAGGTGTCCAAAGCAAAGTAATTGCTACATGTATCCAACGTGGATATATCGTTGAAGGAGGTTACAGATTAGAAAAAGCCAGAATCGAAAATGGGGAAGGCTATTATAATCTATATGCCACTTCAACAAAATCTGCATTGATGAAAGGTATTGGAGAAAGTGCTTTGCCATTTTATATCGTAACGATCAACTGTAAAACTGGATGGTTCGGAGGAAATGGGAGCAATTAATTTTAGGCAAATGAAAGAGGTTGTGAGCCTGCCGTTTAATTCTGAGTCACAAGGAACAATTTCAAAAAACAGCTTCTCATAGTTTATGACTGACTATTGTGAATTGTGAGTCAGAGTTGGCAAGAGAACACCGTTTAAGAAAGAGATTGTAAAATCAGCATTTTATTCTGAGTATTAGAGAAAAAAACAGGAAAATCAGCTTCTCATATTTTCCCGCTTTTTGATCTAGTACCGAAGACTAACTGATTGAATACCGCTTGCTCGAAAAAGCGGAATGTGACACAATTTTTGTCATACTCCCTTTTTCATTTCCCTTAAGCAAGGGTCAGCTATTCAATCAGAAAACATTATGTTATGATAGCAAAGAAATGTATTAAGAAAACCTTTCACTATAGAGGGAGAAAAAAATGAACGATTTATTAGCAACTATATTTACAGGTATTATTATTGATGAAAATGAAAAAAACTACTTTGTCCAAAAAAACGGACAAACCTTTGGCTTAAGCAAATCAGAAGGTGAACACAAAATCGGTGAAGCAGTTGAAGGATTCGGTTACCAAAATCAAAAACATGAAAATCGGATCACTACACAAATTCCTAAAAGCCGTATCGGTCATTACGCTTTTGGAATCGTTACTGCTACACGAAAAGATTTAGGTGCGTTTGTCGATATCGGTCTTCCAGATAAAGACTTTGTCGTATCTCTTGATGAATTGCCGACAATGACAGAGCTATGGCCTAAAAAAGGGGATCGCTTGATGATTTCCCTTAGAGTTGATGCAAAAGACCGTATTTGGGGCAGTTTAGCAGATGAAAAAATATTCAAATCTTTAAGCAAATATGGAACAGAAGAAATGAAAAACAAAGATGTGATAGGAACAGCATACCGCTTGAAATTAACAGGTACGTACGTTTTAACGGAAGATTTCTATCTTGGGTTTATCCATCCTTCTGAACGATATAATGAACCTCGTCTAGGCGAGCAGATAAAAGGTCGAGTGATTGGTGTCCGACCAGACGGTGTACTGAATCTTTCATTGAAGCCAAGAGCATATGAAGCTATATCAGATGATGCACAAATGATTTTAACCATTTTAGAACGTTCTGCAGATCAGCAAATCAACTTTACAGATAAATCGGATCCAGAAGAAATCATGAAAGCTTTTGGTATCAGCAAAGGAGCATTTAAGCGCGCATTAGGTAATCTTTTGAAACAAGGATTGATTACACAAGAAAACGGTGTGACAAAACTAGTCAAAAAATCTAATTGAGAATCCCTTGCATGTTTTTCTTAACTAGCTTATAATAATTTTAATTAACATAGTGTTATATCTTTTTTTATTTGTAATTATTATAAATTGTTGGGGTTGAGTAAATGGTCATGAATGCTATTTCGGCGATGAAAAAAACAAAACAGCAGCTACATGAAGCGGGGTTTAAGCTGACACCGCAAAGAGAAGCTACTCTGCTTGTGCTTTTGGAAAATGAGAAAGAGCATTTATCTGCAGAAGAAATCTTCTTTTTAGTGAAAAAAAAGAGTCCGGAAATTGGACTTGCTACTGTTTATCGAACCCTTGAAATCTTGACAGAATTGAAAATTGTCGATAAAGTAAGTTTTAATGATGGATTAGCCCGTTATGATTTGAGAAAAGAAGGCGCCAAACATTTCCATCATCATTTACTATGCTTGAACTGCGGCACGATCGAGGAAGTAGAAGAGGATCTTTTACTTGAAGTGGAGCAAGTAGTAGAAGAACGTTATCATTTTTTAGTAAAAGATCATCGGCTAACGTTCCATGGAATCTGTCAGGAATGCTATGAAAAAGAAAAAAGAAACCAGTCCGTCTGAGTGTCTAGACGGCTTTTTCTTTGCTCAGATTATGGAAAAAGACTATCAGAATGAAGCGGTATCTGATATGATAGAGAGGCATGAGGGGGATTATTATGAAAGAGCAAATCAACGATTATCTCCACTACTTGAATATTGAACGGGGATTGTCCGCCAATACACGACAAAGCTATGAACGTGATTTGGAACAGTACTTGCATTTTCTACAGGAGCAGAAAATTGCTTCATGGCAGGATGTCGATCGCTTTTTAGTCATCCGTTTTCTGGAGAAGTTGCATGAAGAAAAAAAAGCGACAGCAACTGTTACTCGGATGATCTCAAGTCTCAGAAGATTCCATCAGTTTTTACGGCAAGAGCGTATCACTGATCATGATCCGATGCAACATATTGATACGCCGAAGAAAGCACAGAAATTACCAAGTACATTGACTCTGACAGAAGTAGAAAAGCTGATTGAAGCACCTGATACGACAAAAACGTTAGGGATAAGAGATCGTGCAATCTTGGAAGTCATGTATGCTACTGGGATGCGCGTCAGTGAATTGATTGGATTGAAATTGGGAGATCTTCATCTTTCTCTTGGACTGGTGCAGACAGTTGGAAAAGGAGATAAAGAGCGGATCATTCCTTTAGGTGATTATGCGATCCAATGGCTGGAACGCTACTTAGACGAAGCACGTCCATTACTTGTAAAGGACGCATCTGAAATGCATGTATTTGTCAATAATCATGGGAAAGGTCTTTCTCGGCAAGGAATCTGGAAAAATCTGAAGCAGCTAGTACGAGAGGCTGGGATTTACAAAGAAGTAACACCACATACGCTGCGGCATAGCTTTGCCACACATCTGCTAGAAAATGGAGCTGATTTGCGGACAGTACAGGAATTGTTAGGTCACGCGGATATCTCTACGACTCAGATTTATACACATATCACGAAGAAAAGAATGACGGATGTTTATAAGCAGCATTTTCCAAGGGCTTAGTCATAGGAAGGTGAGAAGATGTTAACACATTACCGGAAAGAAAACCGTAAAATTGCTATGGGACTATTGAGTTTCCATAAGAAACTGACAGGTAAAACTTCTTTGTTGAAGGAGATTGATACGTACGAATCTGAAGACGATTATGAACTTTTTTTCTTTACGCCAGAAGGTTCAACCAACATTCAAGGGATTATTGGTGTTTACTGGGCAACGAACGATCAGCTGATCATCCATGACATTTCTTTGAATCCGTCTTATCGCGGTGAGAATATGGGCTTTCAAATGTTAGATGAATTACAGGAAAAGTACCCGGATGTCTCCATCCGTGCAACTGAAATCACAGAGCCTTACATTGGAAAATGGCTAGCAAAGAAAAAGAAGAAAGAGTGAATGAGTTGACGGAGATCAATATTAAATTAGATGTATTCGAGGGTCCTCTCGATCTGCTGCTTCATCTGATTCAGCAAATGGAAATCGATATATATGATATACCGATCGCTACGATCACGGAGCAATATATGAATTATATCCATACAATGAAAACACTAGAGCTAGCTGTTGCAGGAGAATACCTAGTGATGGCTGCTACATTGATGGCAATCAAAAGTAAGACGTTGCTTCCTGTCCAAGAATTCGTCACAGACGATGAAGAATTATGGGAAGAAGATCCTCGAGAAGAATTGGTCACTCAGCTTTTAGAATACCGTAAATATAAATATGCAGCTGAAAGACTGACAGAAAAAGCAGAGGAACGAAGTCTTTATTACACAAAAGAACCTATGAACATCGATGGGTTAGCGGATGTTGAAAAGCCGTTGAAGCGAGGACAAGTCAAAAAAATCGATTTGATCCGTGCCATGCAGAAAATCTTAGAACGTAAGAAATTTTCTCAAAAAGTGGAAAAAACGATCACGCCCGATGACACAACGATCGAAGAACGAATGGTATTTATCGAAGAGCGTATAAAAAGAAATGCGCATGGCTGTACTTTCGATTCTTTTTTTGAGTCACCTTCTAAAAGTGAAGTTGTCACTACTTTTATGGCTTTGCTAGAATTGATGAAAAAAGGGCAGATCATTGCGCAACAAAAAGAAAACTATGAATCAATTATGCTTTATCCAGCAGTAGGAGATACCGAACATGACGAAATTAAGTGAACTTGAAGCCCTTCTTTTTATTGTTGGCGAGGAAGGGATCAGTAATGAAGAATTAAGCGGACTGTTAAATCTCAGCGAAGCAGAAGTCACAAGTTTAGTGAAAGAATTAAAAGAATCTTACACTCAAAACTCGCACTCAGCTTTGCATATTTTTGAAACGGAAAGCCATTATGTATTAACGACTAAAAAAGAGCTGGCTCCCTTACTTAAGCGATATGCGCAAGGGACATCAAACACATTATCTCAAGCCGCTGTCGAAACCTTAGCAATCATCGCTTATAAACAGCCAATCACAAGAGCTGAAATCGAGCAGATTCGAGGAGTTCAGGTTTCAGGAGCGGTACAGCGTCTAGCTGCCCATAAACTGATTGAAGAAAAAGGTAGAGTAGAAGGGCCAGGTCGGCCGATATTATATGGAACAACTGGCTACTTCTTAGATTATTTTGGTTTGAAATCATTAGAAGAACTGCCTGATACACAAGAAATGGAAATTTCACTTGAAGAAGACGTGTCACCAGATCTATTCTTTGATGGAATGAATAAAGGAGAATAATTGTAATGGAGAGATTGCAGAAAGTAATTGCCCACGCTGGCATCACTTCTCGTCGAAAAGCAGAAGAATTCATCCTTGCAGGACGTGTAAAAGTAAACGGACAAGTTGTAAGGGAATTAGGGATAAAAGTTGGGAAACATGACACTGTGGAAGTGGATGAAGTCCCAATTTATCAAGAAGAATACGGTTATTATTTATTGTACAAACCTAAAGGAGTTATTTCTGCTGTAGCAGATGACAAAGGAAGAAAAGTTGTTACGGATCTTTTGCCGATGGTAAAAGAACGTATCTATCCTGTAGGTCGACTAGATTACGATACTTCGGGGATCTTGCTACTGACAAATGATGGAGATTTTGCTCAGCGCCTGACACATCCAAAACATGAAGTGGATAAAGTTTACGTTGCAAAGGTAAAAGGGATCGCTACAAAATCGATGCTTGCACCTTTGAAAAAAGGAATAAAGATCGAAGGACGAAAAACATCTCCAGCTAAATTCCAAATTTTATCAGTGGATCCTAAGACAAACCACAGTATCGTGGAATTGACGATTCACGAAGGACGTAATCATCAAGTGAAAAATATGCTTCAAGCAGTTGGCCTTCCTGTGCAAAAACTAAAACGTGAAAAATACGGAGATCTGACTTTACAAGGCCTACGTCCTGGGGATTACCGTGAACTGAACAAAAAAGAAGTCAGCAGTTTGCTGAATCACTCAAAATGAACGCTTACTTTTTATAAGTGTTAGATGTTGCGTTTTTTGAATAGATATGTATAATGAATATGTAAACAAAAATTATATAAGGTTCGTCTTCAGGGGCAGGGTGAAATTCCCGACCGGTGGTTATAGTCCACGACCTATTTTGCAAAAAATAGCTGAATCGGTGAAATTCCGATACCGACAGTATAGTCTGGATAAAGAAGATAGAGCTTATTTGACGACGCTTGATCAAATAACTCTAACTCTATTTTCCCTGGAAAATAGAGTTTTTTCATTTGGAGAGAAACGTCAAAAAGTTCGCTGAAGAGGAGTCCTAACAGGAGGATTTCAAATGAAGAACACCCGTGTACAGAAAATGGTTGCAGTAGCGATGTTTGCTGCAATCGCATTAGTTTTACAGTATTTTGCTTTTCCGATCATGCCAGCTTTTAGTTTTTTGAAGATCGATTTTAGTGATATCCCGGTATTGATCAGCATGTTCTTATTCGGTCCAGCGGCCGGAGTTGCAACAGCGTTCTTGCGTTCAGTATTACATCTGCTGACTACAGGTTTTTCTCCAGATAATTTGGTAGGAGACACTGCTAGTTTCTTATCAACAACGATCTTTACATTCCCGATTTATTATTTCTTTAGTGTAAAGAAACAGCATAAAGGAAGAAACAAATTTTTAGGTGTCATTACAGGAACCATCGCTCTAACTATTTTTATGAGTATCGCAAATTATTTCGTTATTACGCCTCTTTACTTAATGTTTTTAGGACTGAACGCAACACAGATGCTGGGCATGTCTTTAGCAAACTATGTACTGATTGGGATCGTTCCTTTCAACTTGATCAAAGGATTCATCGTGAGCGCTGTCTTTTTAGTGCTGCATGCGCAACTTCTTCCATGGTTAAGTCGAAAACAACATCAGTTCGAACAACGTCATACAGCAGTCAAATAAATATCAAAAAGATCAAGAAATTTCTTGGTCTTTTTTTTTGGAAAAAAATACAAGACATGCAATAATGTAAACGTTTTATTTGTTTGTTTTGAGTATTTTTTTGATTTATGCATAAAAATCAATCAATTCTTTACAAATGTGAAATTCTTCTCCTTTTAAAAGACGAAAATGTTTGTTTATAAAAAAAAGGAAACGCTACAATGAAAAAGAAGAAAGCTTTAAAAACCTGAAAAAAGAGGAGGGAATAGGGAAAAACGAACTTTTTGAACAAAAGTTTTACAAAATGCGTGTTATTATTTTTGTTCTGATACTCTTTTTGATAAAATAACATTAGAGCCAAAATTGTTGTCTCTAACGGAAAAGAAAGGAAGAAGAAGATGGAACAAACAAAAAAGAAAAAATTTCAAATGCCTTCAGCGTATACGGTCTTATTTATTATTATTGCAGTAATCGCTGTACTTACTTGGTTTATACCAGCTGGGCACTATAGTGTAGACGATGCAGGCAACATCGTCGCTGGATCATATGAACGAGTACAACAAAATCCTCAAGGGCTGTGGGATATTTTCATGGCGCCAATCAATGGGATGCTAGGTGTACCAGCGGGGGAGCTAACTAAAGAAACACCTGCTGCAATCCCAATCTCTTTCTTCATTTTGGTTGTTGGTGGATTTTTAGGTATTATCAACAAAACAGGGGCACTAGATGCCGGGATTGCTTCAGTTGTGAAGAAATTCAAAGGAAAAGAAAAAATGCTTATTCCAGTATTGATGCTGTTATTTGCATTAGGCGGCTCTACTTACGGAATGGCAGAAGAAACGATTCCATTCTATGCTTTACTGATCCCAGTCATGATGGCTGTAGGCTTTGATACAGTAGTAGCTGTAGCAATCGTATTAGTAGGGTCTCAAGTAGGCTGTCTAGCTTCAACGGTAAATCCTTTTGCAACAGGCGTAGCTTCACAAGCTGTTGGGATTTCGATGGGTGAAGGTATTGGTCTTCGATTCTTGATGTTCGTTATTTTGTTAGCTATTTCTATTGTATATGTGTATCGTTATGCATCAAAGATCGAAAAAGATCCAACAAAATCATTAGTATACAACCAACGTAAAGAAGATATGAAGCATTTCGATATTGAAGCAATCGGTCGTCAAGAAGTAATCACGAAAAAACAAAAACATGTTAATGTATTGTTCTTTATTACTTTTGGTATCATGATCATCAGTTTGATTCCTTGGACAACCTTGAATGCGAATTTCACGATTTTTGAATCATTGACAAACTGGTTAACAAACCTTCCGGTACTAGGTACGGTTCTAGGTAAAAGCATGCTTCCATTAGGTGACTGGTACTTCCCAGAAATTACTATGTTATTCTTAGTAATGTCCATCGTAGTAGCAATCACTTATGGCATGAAAGAGTCTGAATTTGTCTCTGAATTTTTAGCTGGTGCTTCTGATTTGATCGGTGTAGCAATCGTAGTAGCTGTTGCTCGTGGTATCCAAGTGGTTATGAACAATGGATTAATCACAGACACCATCTTACATTGGGGCGAACAAGGATTAAGTTCATTATCTTCAAGTGTATTCATCATTATTACATTTATTTTCTATATCCCTATGTCATTCTTGATTCCTTCAACTTCCGGCTTAGCTGCTGCAACAATGGGAATCATGGGACCTATGGGTGAATTTGCCGGCGTCGGTAAGGATTTAGTAATCACTGCTTATCAATCTGCATCTGGTTTAGTAAACTTAATTACACCAACATCTGCTATCGTAATGGGTGCTGTAGCAATTGCTCGTTTCGATGTTTCAGTGTGGTGGAAATTTACCGGTAAATTAATTGCGATATTATTTGTAGCCATCTGTGTGATCCTAGGTGTAGCAGCAATGTTCTAAACCTAGACAAATACAGGTACAAGGTCTATCATAAGAATGAAGAAACCGATAAACGGCTATCGATAAGCACGTGGACAAGTCAATAGCTCCATTCAGTGAGTGTTTTTTCTTTCATCATTTGTTAAGAACATTCTGCTTGCTGATGGAGCAGGCTTAAAACGTCATTATTTGAGAAGAAGAGGTTGTGTCGGAGGAATTTGACATGACCCTTTTTAACATATTAGGAGGATAATAGCATGAAAAAATTTGTGACAGAACAACATCATGAACAAGCATTAGAATCATTGAGCGAATTGATCCGAATTCCTTCCGTACTAGATGAAGCAGATTCAGGACAAGGACATCCCTTCGGTAAAAAAGTGATTGAAGCTTTGGATAAAGTATTGGAAATCAGTGAAAATCTAGGATTTAGAACATTTAAAGATCCAGAAGGCTATTACGGTTATTCAGAGATTGGCTCTGGAGATGAATTATTCGGTATCTTGTGTCATATGGACGTTGTTCCAGCAGGGGACGAAAATAATTGGGAAACAAAACCATTCGATCCAACTATAAAAGACGGCTGGTTAGTTGGTCGCGGATCCCAAGATGACAAAGGTCCTTCTATTGCGGCAATGTATGCCGTCAAAGCTTTGATTGATGCTGGCGTGGAATTCAAGACACGTATTCGTTTTATCTTTGGTACAGATGAAGAAAATTTATGGCGTTGTTTAGAAAAATATAACGAAAAAGAAGAAGGAATTACGCAAGGATTTGCGCCAGATGCTGAATTTCCTTTAATTTATGCAGAAAAAGGCTTATTGCAAGCTTACTTGACAGGACCAGGAACGAACGAGTTTTCTGTAAAAGCTGGAGGAGCGTTGAATGTTGTTCCTGATGCAGCTCCTTACTCTGGAGAAAAGCTTTCTGAAGTAAAAGAAGCATTGAAAAAACACGAATTCGATTTCGAAGAACAAGGTGAAGGCATCGTCGTTCTTGGTAAAAGTATCCACGCGAAAGATGCAGCACAAGGAGTGAATGCTATTTCTCGTCTGGCAATTGCTCTTTCAGAAGTATTCGATTTTGGCCCAATCAATTTCTTAGGAAAATTAGTTCAAGAAAATGCAACTGGTGAAGCTGTCGTGGGCAAAACAGAAGATGAACAATCCGGCGAGCTAACGATGAACTTTGCAAGTTTGGAAATCACACCAGAACAAACAAAAATCGGTGTAGATATGAGAATCCCTGTTACATTCAAGAAAGATGATTTAGTAGCTAAATTAACTAAAACAGCAGAAAAATATGGGTTGACTTATGAAGAATTTGACTTCCTTGATTCATTATACGTGCCACTAGACAGTGAGTTAGTGAAAAATCTATTGGGGACATATCGCGATATTACTGGAGACATGACTGAACCGTTTGTATCAGGCGGCGCTACTTTTGCTCGTACGATGAACCAGTGTGTGGCATTCGGTGCGATGTTCCCTGATACTCCTGACTTTATGCACCAGGCGAATGAACGATGGGAATTAAGTAGTATGTATAAAGCAATGGAAATTTATGCAGAAGCTGTGTATCGTTTATGTGCTAAATAAAAATAAACATACAAAAAGGGCGGATATTCAAATGGATATTCCGTCTTTTTTTATTTGATGCTGGAAAGTTTGCATTTCTCTCTTATTTTTTTTAAGGTATAATCATACTTGATTAAGAAAAAGGGGTCACTCAGATAGAAAAGGTGGGAGAAAGTGAAAATATTTAGACGAATACTAATTGGCTTAGTCATCATTTTAGGATTACTCGGTGGAGCCGGTTATTACTATATACAGCAAAATACGTACGAACCATCGTCAGAAGCGCAAGTGTTGGTAAAAGAAGGAAAAAACAAAGAAGATTACTTATTTTTTGAAGGAGAGAAAAAGAATCATGGAAAGTCTCCATTACTTATTTTTTATCCTGGTGCTCTCGTAGAGCCAGAAAGTTATAGTATTTGGGCGCAAGATTTAGCAAAAAACGGCTTTTCAGTCGCTATTGTCAAAATGCCACTTGATCTAGCAGTGATGGGCGGAAACAAAGCGGATAAGGTCAAAGAAGATTTTCCAAATTCCGATTATGTAATCGGTGGCCATTCATTAGGTGGCGTAATGGCAAGTCGTTATGTCAATAAGAATCATTCAGACAAACATTTAAAAGGGGTATTCTTCATGGCAAGTTATCCCGACAAAAAAGGAACATTGACAGAATCAGCTGTTCCTGTTTTATCGATCACGGCGACAAAAGATAAAGTATTGAATCAGGAAGCTTATCAAGAAGCTAAGCAGTATTTACCGGAAAGAACAGAGTATGTATCAATCAATGGCGGAAATCATGGAGGTTTTGGCAGCTATGGTGAGCAAAAAGGAGATGGAGAGGCAGAAATTTCTAACGCAGACCAGCAAACTGTGATCGTCAATACATTGGAAAACTGGCTGAAAAAGTTGAAATAATATAAATGGGTCCTATAGGGTCCGTGAAAAAACTAGTCAAATAACTATAGATAGCAAATGAATCTTTCAAAATAAGTCGGGATTTCACGGAACAAGAGAAACAGATCCCGGCTTATTTTCAAGTTTAGAAAATCTAGTGTTCATTTTTAAAGCTTAGTTTGACTTAAATTTTGTTTTCTAATAAAATCGCCCGAACTGGACATTTTTGATACGCTTTTCTTACATACGCTTCTTCTTCCGGCATGACGAACTGTTGATGAGCCTCTGGTTCTTGGGCAAATAAAACGATTCCTTCTTCATCATAATCGAAAATATCTGGCGCTTCGATTTGACAAAGACCGCATGCAATACAGCGTTCAGGTACAAGTTTACATAGTAGTGACATTTCTAACCATCCTAACTTAAGGAGAATAATATGATTGTTTTTATTTTATCGCTATTTTCATCAGGACACAAGCTGCGGATTAGTTCTCTTTACCAACTCCTTGTGGGAAAACGAACGACTTCAGTACTTATTTATGGATTTACTCACGAACTTTTGTTTATCCATAACAGTTTTCCAGAATTGAATCAGGATAAGTTTTATCAAATTTTGCAAAAAATTGCGCAGCAAGGTTGGATCGAAATAAATGAAAATGAAGCAAAGCTAACGCCTACAGGGGCTGATATGTTGTCCGAACATCAAATAGAACATACTGGTTTGCGTTTTGACCGCTATGGCAGAACTGGGGAAACTAGTTGGCGGCTCATTAAATTTGCTGTTCAAGTAATTTCTAATCTGGCAACGGGTATTCAAGACTATCTTCCAGCAGAGACAAGTCCTTTTTATACTTTTCAACTAAAAAAATGGCTTAGTGAAAGCCAATTGCCACGTGAAATTTTGATTGATACTGCGTATGAGAGTTTGGTGCAGCTGTTTTCGGAGATACCAGAAGAAGCAGCAGATTTTTTAGCTAACCAATTATCTGGAAATGAGCGAACAGGTCTGCTTCCTTATCAGCTGGCAAAAAACAATGATGAGTCAGCGGTTTATCTGCAACAAAGCAGATGTATCCACCTTTTGTTAGCACAAATCGAAAAACGGCCAGATTCGCTTTGGCACGCTTTGATCGATTCATTATTACAGCAAAATTTCAATCAAAGCATGATGATCACCAAGCAGATGTTTATGAATGGTCAGACAATTGACCAGATCATGGCAATCCGTCATTTAAAAAGAGGAACAGTAACAGATCATCTTATTGAGTGGGCCTTGTTTTTTGATGATTTTCCATACGAGCGGATTCTCTCTGCAGAAACAATCGGACATTTGGAACCAAATAAGGATTCCGTGCGAGAGTGGCGCTTTAGCGAATGGAATGTAGATGGACAATTAGATTATGGAGAATTTCGTTTGTATCAAATCTATCTATTGAGAAAGGAAGCGATACAGAATGTTAATAAATGAATTAAAAAAATATTTTGGATTTGATTCATTTCGACCCGGCCAAGAAGAAATTATTCAGGCGTTGCTTGATGGAGAAGATACTCTCGCTATTTTGCCTACAGGAACGGGAAAAAGCCTTTGCTATCAATTGACGGGGTATTTAATGGAAGGTCTGGTCATCATCGTGTCACCACTGCTTTCTCTAATGGAAGATCAAGTGACGCAATTACAAAAACGAGGGGAGAAACGAGTAGCTGCTTTCAATAGTTTACTTTCGCAATCTGAAAGAAGATACGTCCTCCGTCATCTATCGCAATATAAATTTTTGTTTTTGAGTCCCGAAATGTTGACTAATCCTTCTCTTTTAGAGCATCTGAAAAAACAAAATATTGCGTTATATGTAGTAGATGAGGCTCATTGCGTGTCTCAATGGGGCGTTGATTTCCGTCCAGAATATCAACAGTTAGGAAAAATCCGAAAGCTTTTAGGAAACCCGGTCACGCTGGCACTAACGGCGACAGCAACAGATTTAGTAGCAAGAGATATACGTCATGTACTATTTGATCGACCACCAAAAGAGATCAGACAATCAGTCAATCGGCAAAACATCTCGCTTTTTGTTCGGAAAACGCAGCAAAAAGAACAAGAACTTGAACACTTCATGGAAAGAGCACAAGGAGCGGCAATCATTTATTGTGCAACAAAAAAAGAAGTCGAACGATTGTATCATTTATTCAGGGAACGTTTTACAGTTGGATACTATCACGGTGGTCTTGATGCAGCTCAAAGAAGACAACTTCAACAGCAGTTTGTAAAAAATCAGCTGCAGTTTCTCATTGCTACGAATGCATTTGGTATGGGGATCGATAAATCTGATATCCGTTATGTGGTCCATTATGATTTGCCAGACAGTCTAGAAAACTATGTACAAGAAATCGGTCGAGCAGGCAGAGATCAGGAAGAAAGTGCAGCAATTCTTTTTTATCAAAGTGGGGATGAACGTATCCATTATTTCTTTAATCAACTTTCTAGAGAACAGCGACAAAGTTTTGAGCTTTATTTGGAATATGCCACAGAGCAAGCTCCCTTTGATGAGCTGCAAAAAAAATGGATGGAGCTGATCCAGCAGTCTGAAAAACCAGAAAATTGGGTGGAACGGCTCAAACGTCAGGAAAAAGAAAAAGAATTCCGCCTGCAGCAGATGCTTCGCTATATTAATGAAGAAAACTGCCGCAGAAAATTCATCTTAGCTTATTTTGGCGAAAAACTCTCCGAAAAGCCGCAGAATTGTTGTGATATTGATGGAGCAAAAGCAGAACTTCTGCCAAAGAGGAAGCTTTTTTCTAAGACTGAACAACTTCATTGGGAAACGATTTTACTAAATTTATTTAAAAAAAACATGGAACATTGATTTTTTAGGACAAGACACTTTTTCCTATGGTATAATACACACGATAGAGTTTAGGAGGTAAAACAGTGAGCAGAAAAGATAGACATCAATCTACAGAAAATAACGAAACACAAGAACCATGGGAACAACCAATCTACGATACAGATGATGAAGTTTCATCAAGAAGTTCTCAGAGACAACAAAAGAAAGGAAATACATTATTTCTTTCGCTATTTTTGATTTTACTGGTCTTATGTATCGCTATTCCAGCAGGTGCTTATTTCTGGATCAGAAATGGATCAAGCAACAATGCAACAGCAGCAACTTCTTCTGAAACTTCGACATCAGTAGTTGAAAGTTCTACAAGTACAACAAAAGAGGAGTCAACTGAGACTTCAACAGTAGAATCTAGTACAATCGCGGAAGAATCTACTGTGTCTCAAGATACAGGTGTAACGTCAGAAAGCAGTATTGCAGCAGAGACAACACCGACTTCCTCAAGTGAGGCAACTTATCAAGCAGGGGATTCAAGCAGCAATGCAGCAGAAACAACACCTTCTTCATCAGCTGCAGCCGGTTCAACAACGACTGTTCAAGCAGGCGAAGGTCCAAAACAAGTGGCTGAGCGTGCAGGAATCACCACTGATCAATTGTTTGAATTGAATGGCTTAGATCCAAACAACTTTATGCTTTACCCTGGTCAAGAATTAAGAATTAAATAATAATAGCCGCGCTTTGCGGCTTTTTTTTTGAGAAAAAGGAGTTATATCATGACACAAATCAGTATTGCAATCGACGGGCCTGCTTCATCTGGGAAAAGTACCGTTGCCAAGATATTAGCAAAAGAATTGAATTATATTTATACAGATACCGGTGCCATGTATCGCGCAGTAACTTATTTAGCTATTACGAACAATGTATCTTTTTCAGATGAAGAAGGGCTAGTTTCGCTGATCAAAAAGTATCCTATCTCTTTTTCACAACAAGAAGATGGACAGCATGTATTCATAGCATCAAAAGATGTGACATTAGAAATCCGTCAACCAGATGTCACAAAAGCTGTTTCTGAAGTCTCTGCACATGGAAAAGTCAGAGAAGAATTAGTTGCTATCCAACGAAAAATAGGGGAACGCGGTGGCGTTGTCATGGACGGAAGAGACATCGGGACAGCTGTATTACCGAATGCAGAAGTGAAAATCTTTTTAGTAGCAAGCGTAAGTGAGCGTGCAGAAAGACGTTTCAAAGAGAACCAAGAAAAAGGAATTCCGACTGATCTTGAAACACTGACGAAAGAGATACAGGAAAGAGACCATTATGATTCAACAAGGGACGTCTCTCCGCTGAAGCAAGCAGAGGATGCTGTTCGTATCGATACGACTGGCAAATCGATTCCAGAAGTCGTTGCAGCAATAAAAGCTGTTGTTTTGAAAAAAGGTTATCTTCTTTTTTAAATTAAGAAAAAAATGAAAAACAATTGTTTTTTCAAGGAAAACGAACGAAATCGCTTTATTTTTTTTGAATAATCAATTAAACTAAAAACAGTACCGTACTTACGGCAGAATGTTGGTTAGGAGGACAAGTGTTATGACAGAATTTGATCAAAATCAAGAGAACAACCAGTCAATGGAAGACGCAATGAAAAGCGTACAAGAAGTAAAAGTTGGCGATGTTGTTAAGGGCGAAGTTTTAGTCATTGAAGACAAACAAGTGATTGTCGGAATCGAAGGGGCTGGAGTTGAAGGAGTCGTTCCGGCAAAAGAATTATCAACTTTGCCGGTAGAAGATATCAGCGAAGTAGTAAAAGTCGGTGATGTATTAGACTTAGTCGTTATCAGTACGATCGGCAAAGATAAAGAAAACGGCAGCTACCTACTTTCAAAACGCCGTTTAGATGCTAAAAAAGTTTGGGAAGATATCGAAAGAGATTTCCAAGAGGGCAAGGTGATCGAAGCACCTGTTACAAATGTTGTCAAAGGCGGTTTAGTCGTTGACGTCGGTGTACGTGGTTTTGTCCCTGCATCAATGGTGGAAGATCATTTTGTTGCAGACTTTTCAGACTATAAAGGCAAAACATTGAGCTTTAAAATCATCGAAATCGAACCATCAGAAAATCGTTTGATCTTATCGCATAAAGCGGTAGTGGAAAACGAAAGAGAAGAAAAGAAAAAAGAAATTCTTTCAACGATTCATGAGGGAGATGTTCTCAGTGGACGTGTTGCACGTCTTACTGATTTTGGCGCATTTGTCGACCTAGGCGGAATTGACGGTCTAGTCCATGTCTCAGAGATTTCACATAGTCATGTAGCAAAACCAAGTGATGTATTGGCTGTCAATGATGATGTAAATGTCAAAGTGTTGTCTATCAATCCTGAACAAGAACGTGTTTCCTTGTCAATCAAAGACACACAGCCTGGACCTTGGTCAGAAATCGATACAAAAGCTCCAGTTGGCACAGTATTAGACGGAACAGTTAAACGTTTGACAAGCTTCGGTGCCTTTGTTGAAGTGTTCCCTGGAGTAGAAGGGCTAGTCCATATCTCTCAAATTTCACATAAACATATTGCGACACCACATGAAGTGCTTCATGAAGGTGACGAAGTGAAAGTGAAAGTATTAGAGATCCATCCAGAAGAACATCGTATTGCATTGAGTATCAAAGCTTTAGAAGAAAAACCAGCTTCAGAAGAAGAACCAAAAAATGTTGAGTCTTATGAATTACCAGAAGAAAATACTGGATTTACTATGGGAGACATTTTAGGTGATGCGTTGAAAGAAGAAGTAGAAGAAAAAGCAACCGATGATTCTGAAAAATAATTGATTTTGTATCTGTGACTGAGATGAAAGCAGCTGCTTTTGTCTCAGTTTTTCTTTTGAAAAGCGATTAGTATTTCAATAAGGAATAAAAATACTTCGTTTAATTGACAATCTATGCTTGAAAGTTGGCAATGCATTCGTTAAACTAAGTGAGATTGGAAACTTGTGAGGAGGAAATAATATGGCAAATCCAACAATTGCAATCGTTGGCCGCCCGAACGTCGGTAAGTCTACGATTTTTAACCGCATCGCTGGTGAGCGTATCTCGATTGTCGAAGATACTCCTGGAGTAACTCGTGATCGTATTTATGCAAAAGGTGAATGGTTAGGTCGAGAATTCAGCGTGATCGACACAGGCGGAATTGATCTTGGCGATGAACCTTTTATGGATCAGATCAAGCATCAAGCAGAAATCGCGATTGAAGAAGCAGATGTAATCATTTGTGTAGTCAGCGGACGCGAAGGCATGACAGACGCAGATGAGATGGTTGCGAAAATTTTATACAGAAGTAATAAACCAGTGATTTTAGCAGTCAATAAAGTAGATAATCCAGAAATGAGAAACGATATCTATGAATTTTATTCCTTAGGGCTAGGCGATCCTTATCCTGTTTCAGGAAGCCATGGACTAGGGATTGGTGATATTTTAGATGAAGCAGTGAAGTATTTCTCTGAAGAGACTGAAGAAGAGGACGACGACACGATTAAGTTTAGTTTGATTGGTCGCCCAAATGTTGGTAAATCCTCTTTGATCAATGCGATTTTAGGAGAAGAACGTGTAATTGTTTCGGATATTGAAGGAACGACCCGAGACGCAATCGACACCCACTTCGTTTCTGAAAGTGGTCAGAAATTCTTAATGATCGATACAGCTGGTATGCGTAAACGCGGAAAAGTATACGAAAATACTGAAAAATATAGCGTGATGCGTGCAATGCGTGCCATTGACCGTTCTGATATCGTTTTGATGGTACTGAATGCTGAAGAAGGGATTCGGGAACAAGACAAGCGAGTAGCGGGTTACGCCCATGAAGCTGGTCGTGGAATTATTATCGTCGTGAATAAATGGGATCTTGTAAAGAAAGAAACCAATACAATGCGTGATTTCGAACAAGAGATTCGTGATGAATTCCGGTATCTTGATTACGCTCCAATCGTTTTTGTTTCTGCAGTGACTAAACAACGGTTGGAACGTCTGCCTGAAATGATCGAACAAGTAAGTATGAACCAGAATCTTCGTATCTCTTCGGCTGTGTTGAATGATATCATTATGGATGCTGTAGCAATCAATCCAACACCAACAGATAAAGGAAAACGCCTGAAGATTTTTTATGCTACACAAGTCGCTGTCAAACCACCTACATTTGTCGTTTTTGTCAATGAAGAGGAATTGATGCATTTTTCTTATGAACGTTTCTTAGAAAATCAAATCAGAAAAGCATTTACTTTTGAAGGAACGTCCATCCGGATTATCCCTCGTAGGAGAAAATAGGCATTTTACCATATCGACGTTTTTTTTTCAAAAGAAAAAGACAGTTTCGTTTGTTACGTTTCTATGACTAAAAAAAGCATGTGAAAATTGGTAAAAACCTTGCTATTAAGCGGTTCATATGATATCGTGATAACAGAATATTGAAGTTAATCAATATTTCTTTTTAAACTTCTGGACCACTCAGAAAGTTTTAACTAAATGATATTTCTATCATATCTCTTGTGGAGGAGGTGAATCTATCCATGGCAAACAAAGCAGAATTAATCGAAAAAGTTGCTTCAGCTACTGATTTAACTAAAAAAGATGCAACTGCAGCAGTAGATGCTGTATTTTCAACTATTCAAGATGCTTTAGCTAACGGCGAAAAAGTTCAATTAATCGGTTTTGGTAACTTTGAAGTTCGCGAACGCGCAGCTCGCAAAGGTCGCAACCCACAAACTGGTGAAGAAATCGAAATTCCAGCTAGCAAAGTACCTGCATTCAAACCAGGTAAAGCATTAAAAGACGCTGTTAAATAAGACAGTTGAAAAAGCGCTTGTGGCTCTAGGGTTACAAGTGCTTTTCTTTTTATTTCCTAGCAGAAAAGGAATAAATAAGAGACAGAGATTTCGAATCCGTATGTCATACATAGAAAACACATGTATTTTATTTAATTTTTATTTATTTCCAAGTTATGTGGTGAGCTTTGCTCTTATCTTTTCTAGAATTTGCTTACTAATGGTAAAATGAAAATAAGAAGAGGAGGGATGCGTATGGAACTTGATTATCAAGTAGAAGATGCGTTGACGAAAGTGTTTTACGGAGAAACGCTAGTCAGCCAGCTAAGAGAACTTTCCATTGATCAGCCAATCTTATTTTTAACGAATCAGCGCTATTATGATTTGTTTGCAGATAAGATCAACCCGTTATTTGCAAATCAAGCAAACAATGACTGGTATATTTGTGCCAACACTCAATGCAATCATTTAACAGAATTAAAGAACCTGCTTGATTTCGTCAAACGCTATCCCGA
Source organism: Enterococcus sp. E5-37 (assembly GCF_035726925.1). Lineage (NCBI taxonomy): Bacteria > Bacillati > Bacillota > Bacilli > Lactobacillales > Enterococcaceae > Enterococcus > Enterococcus sp. E5-37. Next base: position 147,559 of record NZ_JAPMLG010000005.1, on the reverse strand, counting down.
AAATCAATCCATGTTTGTCATCGGATTTGGAAATGAAGGGATCATGGATCTGGCAGGTTTTTTTCAAAAACATACAACCCTTGATTTATCACTATGGATGATCCCTGTATCGATCCGTTCTCTAAGCCGAGCATTAACACCGCAGCGGACGATTTTGCAGCTACCAAATCGTGTAGTGCTGCAAACCATCAATCTGCCAGAACGCATCGTTTATGATCAAACGATCAGCGAGCGGCAAGTGGACGGAAAGCAGATTGACTTTTTGACTTTTATCTGTTGCGGAATGATTTGTGATCATCGTTTTTTGCAAAATCTGTATAAAAACTATCCAAATAAAAAGCAATTAACGACTCGGCCGTTTGCCGGGATGATCGAAGAAATGATCTATTTTTATCAATTAGAGGCAGAAAACCTGTCAAATTATGGTAAACTGTTTGAACAAGCTTTTTATCTGACCGAAAATGGCCATCTACTTTCTGCTAGTATGAAAAAATTTTTAGGAATGATGTTTCATTTCGTGTGGAATCTCCAAGCATATCCTTTTGATTTCCAACTAAAAAACTTTTTTGTGTGGCTGGACTTGCTTGGCTATCCAATCCACTGGCTGGAACAGATTTCAAAGATGGAGTATTTGGAAAAAGTTCTTTTTTTGGCAGAAAAAAGCAAAAAAATACTTGTTTTAGAAAAAATAGGTATAATAGACGGATACCAACGTCCAAACGAAAAAGAATTATTGAGAACAATGACGGTATTTCAACAAATCGTCAGTGAGATAAGAGGGAATTGAAATGAATACAAATAGCGAAAAAATGTTGCAAGCTTTATCAGATGAAGACTTGTCACAAGCACAAATCTTTTTAGAAAAAGCATTAAAAGAAGACCCAGCAGATATATTAGCTGAACTAGGCGAAGAATTGCTGGCTATTGGCTTTTTGATCGAAGCAAAACAGATTTTTGAACAACTGATCAACCAATACCCAGAAAATGACGGACTGAACATCCCGTTAGCAGAAATTGCAATCGAAGATAATGAGATCGACTTAGCTTTTGAATACCTGGAAAAAGTGGATAAGCAAAGTGATTACTATCCGCAAAGCTTATTGGCGATAGCTGATTTGTACCAAGTTATCGGAATTCCTGAAGTGAGTGAAGCAAAATTGAAAGAAGCAGCTGGGTTGCTTCCTGATGAACCATTGATCCAGTTTGCGCTAGCTGAATTGTATTTTTCAGTTGATCGTTTCAAAGAGGCAGCAGTGGTTTATGAAACATTGTTGGCAAGCGGGATAAATGAAATTTCAGGAATCTCGATGCAGGAACGTTTAGGACAATCCTTAAGTATGCAAGGAGAATTCGAAGCAGCTATCGCACCTTTAGAAGAAGCATTGAAAGAAGAAAGGACAGATGATCGACTGTTCCAGCTAGCTTTTACGAATCTTCAATTGAAAGAAAATCAGCAGGCAATCAACTATCTGGAAGAACTTCGAGAAGTTAATCCGCATTATCAATCGTTATATCTATATCTAGGACAAGCTCTTCAAGAAGAAGAAATGATTGAAGAAGCACAAACAGTGTTAGAAGAAGGAATCAAAGAAAATCCTTACCAAGTCGAACTTTATCATCTGGCCTCGGAAAATGCTTTCCGACTGCATGATAGACAGCGAGCAGAAGAACTTTTACTGAAAGCTTTAGAAGTAGGAGACAAACAAGATGAAACATTACTTACTTTAAGCAATCTTTACTTGGATGATGAAAGATATGAAGATGTGATACAAGTGATCAATCAGATGGAAGAAACTGCTAATCCTTATGCAGAATGGAACCTAGCCCATGCTTATAATGAATTAGAAGACTTTACCGTTGCAGCTGTACACTATGAACAGGCTTATCATGAACTATCACATGAACCAGATTTCTTGAAAGAGTATGCCTTTTTCTTAAGAGAAGAAGGGCAGCTGAAAAGAGCGCAAGAACTATTGACTTATTATTTAACACTTGAACCAGGAGATATGGAGGCACTGTCATTATTAGATGACCTAACAGAGAGGTGAGAAAAATGCTAATTGATGTACGGGAAAAGAAGAATTTTTTAACGTGGATGGTCAATCATGTATCTTTTAGCCGAAGAGAAGTTTTTTGGATCTTGAATTATCTTGCCAATCATGAAGCGATTTTAAGCAATGTCCACTTTGTTGAAGGGGCGAATTTTGCGGATCGAGGACTGCAGATCAGTGATCTATCTGTTGAAGGGGAACCCATGAAATTGTTTTTGCAGGGAAAAGAATTTACGGATACAGACCAGATTTTTCATGAAATCCGTTTGAATTGGAAAAAGCCTTTATATGTGGAATGTATATTCGAAAATGCTTGGCAGACAAGAGAATATCTATCTATCTTAGAAGACAATCCATTTTCTTCTTGGGATTCTTCAGTCAGTGAAGAAGATACTGAATTAATCGAACGATATTTTCAAGAAAAAGAAGAAGAGGCAAAACTAAAAATGCTTTATGCTCAAATCGATCAAGCACTAGAAGATGGAGATAGGGATGCTTTTTTGAAATTATCTGATGAAGTTAACCGAAAGATCCTTTTGCAGACACAAAAGAAAAGTAACCGGGTAAGTGAACATAACAATTAGTTAAAAATAGTATAGTACTAAAAAAGACAAAGGTCAGCTGGATGTGGAATCTTTCCTCATAGCCTATCTTTGTCTTTTTTCTTATAGTTTTTTCAGTAATCTTGTCTGTGGCTTCAAATAAGTAAAGCCTTGCCCTTCCACTTCATGCACATTGATGATTGAAAGGAAAGCTTTTTCGTCAATCTCATGGACGATCCTCTTAGCTTCAGTTAATTCACTAGAGCTAACGACCATATAGATGATTTTTTTTGAATTACCAGAGAATGCGCCTTCTCCAGAAAGGAAAGTCACACCTCTTTGCAGACCGGTCATCAGTAGTGGTGCAATCTCTTCGCTTTTGTTGGAGACGACAAGTAGACCTTTTGCAGAATATCCGCCATCTAAGATCGAATCAATCACACGACTGAAAACATACGAAACAATCAACGTATACATCATACGTTTCAAGTCGATATAGGTTAATGAAGCAAGTAAGACGATGATATCAAATGCCAATAGGGAACGCCCCATAGTGATGCCGTAATTTTGTTCTAAAATCCGAGCGATAATATCGCTGCCGCCTGTTGTTCCACCCATGCGGTAGACGATTCCGCTTCCTACACCTGCAACTAAACCCGCAAGTAGAGAAACGATCAGTAGATCATGCTGTAAATTGATTTCTAGTGGAACCCTTTGCCATATCCATAAAAAGAATGACAAAGAAAGTGTACCTAGAACAGTATAGGCCAAGGAACGTTTACCGAGGATCTTTCCTCCTAGTAAAATCAATGGGATGTTGATTAATAAAGTCGTATAAGCTGGATCAATACCAAATAAAGCTCTTAAGATCAAGGTGATCCCTGAGACTCCCCCTTCTGCTAAATGATTAGCGATGTTCAAGTAAACAAGACCAAATGCATAAATACTTGTTCCTATAATGATAAAAAGAACTTCTTTTACTGTTTTTCGTTTGACCATATGAATTCCAGCTTTCAATTATGTATTTTCACAGAATTTCCATTTAGAAATTCCTTCCTAAATGTAGCATGGAAATTCGATTTTCTCAATTGCTCTTATCTAGGATTTGCGTTAAAGTTTTGGTAAGATAGTTTTGGAGGGAAAAAGATGGATAAAAAGCGTTCTTTATACAGTATGCAGCAGGAAGTGGATGAATATATCCAGCAATTCAAGGTGGGGTATTTCTCTCCATTAGCTCAGATGGCTCGATTAACTGAAGAAGTAGGTGAATTGGCAAGAGAAGTCAACCACACTTATGGAGAAAAAAGCAAAAAGGCTTCTGAACCAGTTAACTCGGTAGCAGAAGAACTTGGTGATGTTTTATTCGTTACGATGATCATGGCTAATTCATTGAATATCGACTTAACTGAAGTTTTTGAAAAAAACATGGAAAAATTCAATCAAAGAGACCATAATCGCTTTGAGCGTAAGGACGAGTAAACAAGATGAAGTGGTCCTGGCCTTGAAGACTCTGAAACGGACTTGTCAAACAGTCACCATGCAACTGAGTCTTTATCTCAGGACAAGAAACACGCAGGAAAGGTTGGAAAAATGAAATTAAAACAATTACCTCTGGAATACCAAAAGGCAATTCCAGTTCTGAAAAAATTAGAGAATGCAGGATATGAAGCTTATTTTGTAGGTGGAAGTGTTCGTGATATCTTGCTGAACCAGCCAATCCATGATGTGGATATCGCAACAAGCGCATTTCCAGAAGAAATCAAACAGCTTTTTCCAAAAACGATAGATATTGGGATCGAACATGGAACTGTGTTGGTATTAGAAAATGATGAACAATATGAGATCACCACATTTCGGACGGAATCAACTTATCAGGACTACCGCAGACCAGATCATGTCGAATTCGTTCGTTCGTTGGCAGAAGATTTGAAAAGAAGAGATTTTACGATCAATGCGTTTGCTTTGAAAGAAGATGGAGAAATCATCGATTTGTTCGATGGTCTGCAAGATCTAGAAGAACAGATCTTGCGAGCTGTAGGCAATCCTCATGAGCGGTTCCATGAAGATGCCTTACGAATGATGCGCGGGTTGCGTTTTGTCAGTCAACTAGGGTTCAAATTAGAGGAAGAAACCTTCTACGCCATCAAAGAAAACCACGAGCTATTAGGTAAAATATCTGTAGAACGTATAAATGTGGAATTCATCAAGATGCTCTTGGGAAATGAACGAGCCGCGGGAATCCATGCATTTATTGAAACAGAGTGCTACATTTGCTGTCCCGGTTTGAAAGAACAAGGCGAAGCACTTTTACGTTTTGCTGAATTACCATCCGTCACATTGAAAGAAGAGAGCCAAGCATGGACATTATTGATCAGCCAACTGGATCTAAAAGAAAATGAGATTCGTTCCTTTTTGAAATCGTGGAAGTGTTCTAACCAAATGATTAAAGACGTTCAAGCACTTGTCCAAGGACTACGACAACGAGAGACTGGAGCTTTGGAACCATTCGAATTGTACTTCTTAGGCAAAAAACATGCACTGCAAGTAGAAGAATTGATGATCTATTTTGACGAAACACCTCAGATGGATGCCGTAGGAGAATCCTATGATCGTTTACCTATCAAGTCATTAAGCGAATTAGCAGTAGATGGTAAAATCTTGCTAGAAGAAACTGGAAAAAAACCTGGTAAGTGGGTTAGTGAAGCTTTGCAATTAGCTGAAAAAGCCGTCGTAGAACAAAGAATAAAAAATGATAAAAAACAGGTTTTGGATTTTTTATCGAAAGAAAAATTGATTTAAAAAACACTAGACTGTATCTGCTCAGCTTTGTTGGCTACTTAAAGTGGGCAGATACGTCATTAGAAGAAAAAACATAAGATGTGACCACTTACATAAATTTGTGCTAAACTGAGGTAGTACAAGAATAAATTACATCATAAAGGAGTCTTTTTAATGAGTAAAGAAATGACAGCGCTAAAATTTTATTTTAGAAATGGAGAAACCTGGACGATCAACCGCCGTCATATCGGTGATCTTTGGATTAAACAAATCACAACAAGTTTTGGACGAATCAATGGCAGTGAATTTGTTGAAATCCATCCGTGTGCTGGATTTAAAATCGAAATCTTCCATGAAGGGGACGCAGTTGCGACACATGATATCAACCTAGGCGGACTGGAAATGGGCATGTTTAATCGCGCATTGAAATACGAAGATATCGAGCGAATGGAAATCCTTTACCGAAATGGCACACCTGATCTTGTGTACTTCCCATATCTAGATAAAGGAACAGAAGGATTAGACAATCAATATCAATCAACAAAAATCAGCGAAAAAACAGGTAACTTGTATATCGTGATCAATCCAGATCAACGTGTAGAAGATGTATACGGGGAATTTTTCGAATAAATCGATTTTTACGCAAAAATGAGGCTGTGAAAGAGATGTGTCTTATTACTACTGATAGGCTGTCTCTTGCACACCGTTTATTCAGAATAAGGGACTGTGACAAGATTTTTGTCGCAGCCCCATTTTTTTGTTGTGATAAAAGAACAAGAAAGGCAGGAATGGAAAAGTAAACATCCTTTTGTCAGAAACTTTTATCTTTCTTAAGTTTTACTTGATATCTGATACTATTTGGAATAGAATGAGCGTTGAAAAATTTATGGAAATTTCTAACTAGCAATAAACGATGAAACAATGAAATATTTTTCATCCAAAAAGAACTTTGCTATAATGATGGAAGTTTGTGTATAGGAGATCTGGAAAATGAGAGAGAGTTTTGAACAACAAAAAAAACTGTTGCATGATCGCTATGGCGCCCTTTCGATGGATGACCGCCGTCAAATACTTTGTAAGTTGCGTAAAAGAAATATATTGATGTATCGTCAGTTGGAACGTCTGAAACATGATCTGCTTCGTTTGGAGTCAAAACGTGTACAGTGTGAATTAGAGGGAAACCAAACACAGGTTGAAGTAGTCGAAACCAAAATTTTAAAGAAAAAAGAACAATTTTTAAAAATGCTTACACAAAATAAAAAATAAAGGGGATGGACGATGGAATTTGCTGAGTTAGTTATTGTATTTGCAGTAACGATCACCTTATCGAACATAGCTAGCCGCATTTTGCCAATGATTCCAGCTCCACTGATCCAAATTTTCCTTGGAGTGGTATTAGGTCTGACAGAGTGGGGACAATCAATCGATTTTGAACCTGAATTGTTCTTAGTTATGATTATTGCACCATTGTTATTTAGAGAAGGAGAAAAAGCAGATATTTCTTCGATTCTCAAAAATTTCGGGACAATTTTGTTTTTGGCATTTGGAGGAGTCATTTTGACCCTTGTCGGGGTAGGTGCGACATTATCATTCCTATTGCCAAGTGTCCCACTTGCTGCCTGCTTTGCTTTTGGAGCAGCGTTAGGTCCGACAGATGCGGTAGCAGTCAGTTCTCTTTCTGGACGAGTGAATATCCCTAAAAAGGCGATGCATATTTTGGAAGGAGAAGGTCTTTTGAATGATGCATCAGGTGTTACTGCCTTCCAGTTTGCTCTTGGTGCGCTGATCACCGGATCTTTTTCAGCAGTAAACGCGGGGATGAGTCTAGTAGTTTCTAGTATTGGGGGAGCTTTGATCGGCTTTTTGCTTGTCTGGTTCAAACAAAAAATAATTCATTTGATCGAAAAAGCATCAGCACAAGATGTCACAGGGTATCTGCTGATCGAACTTTTGCTTCCTTTTCTAGCCTATGTATTGGCAGAGGCATTTGATGTATCTGGAATCATTGCTGCAGTGGCAGCAGGTATTCTCCAAGCTTCTGGTTTTAGGAAAATCTCTGTGTTTGATGCAGAATTGTCGAGCTTGTCCCACAGTACATGGACAACTATTGCTTTTACACTGAATGCATTAGTATTTATATTTTTAGGAATCGAATTGACGCAAGTGTTCTCGCCAGTATGGGGAGACGGTTTATATCCAAACGGTCTTTTATTAGCGATTATCGTATTGATCTCTGTCATGCTTTTTGTGATCAGATTCATTTCTATCAGTCTTTTTTATGTATTCAAAGATGGCAGCAAAAAGTTCAAAAAACAGTTGAACGAGATCTTGATCTTAACATTTGGCGGTGTAAAGGGAACAGTCAGTTTGGCTACGATTTTTATTTTGCCATTTTCAATCAATAATATGATGTTTTACCAGCGGTCTTTGCTTTTGTTCCTGACGGCGGGTGTTATCTTAGTGACTTTGGTCATAGGGATCATTGTCTTGCCTATGCTGACGGAAACAGAGGAAGCGAAAAGCACGGATTTGAATGCTTTGATGATTTTAGAAGAGGTCGTTGAAGTTTTGCGAAAAGAAATAAAGGAAATTGATCGTAATACAAAAGAATTTTTAGCCACTGAAGCAGTGATAGAAAATTATCAAGAACGGATACGTGATCTGTACTTGGAAGATTTAACCGATGATGAAAAGCAAGAAGTACAAGAAATACAAGCACTGATTTTGTCGATCGAACGGGATGGATTGGATGAAAGTTATCGTTCGGGCAAGCTTTCTTCTAATGGTTATCGTTTTTACTCCCGTTTTCTTTCTCGATTCGAACATTCTATCACAAGCCAGATTTTGTCTTTTATCGGCTTTTGGTTCATTGTTGTCCGTAGGTTAATGCGAATCGTTCTCCATCCGAAAATGTTTTGGCAAAGAAGATATGCTGATCGTCAGACATTTATTAGTGATGAAGATATCCAAGAAATCAGAGAGACATATCAAAAAAATACTCAGTTGATTATTGAAAGTTTAGATAACTTGACTGATATTTATGATGAAACGATGGTTCAATTTTTTATCCAGCAACGCAAACTTGAAGGAATAAAAATGAACTCGGGGAATTTGATTTCTTCGTGGATGATCCAGCAAGATAGTCTGTTTACGAAAAAAATGCTAAGAGGTTATTATCTTGAAAGAAAAATCATTGATGAATATGAAGTTGCTGAGAAAATCACGACGTTTTCTGCGAACAGCTATCGCAGGAATATCAATTTGTTAGAATCTTATACGATGAACAAACCATCTGATAACTTTTCTTTCCGATTTGCTTTTCGAGCAAAGTCAAAAAAACGAGTCCATTAAAATAAAAAGGTAAAAATTTTCAAGTTTTATAAAAAACAAAACATATCAGAACAGGATCGAATCGGTCCTGTTCTTTTTTTGAGAACACAAAAAGAACAAATACCAAAAAAATTTTCCTGAAGTTCACTATTTTTATGATACAATATCCAAGATAAGGAGGGAACATGTTGAAAGAATTAAAAGTAACTGACCTCAAAAAAACTTATGGTGAAAAAGATTTGTTTGACCAGATTTCTTTTTTGGTCCACGAAAAAGACCGTATCGGGTTGATTGGGACGAACGGGACGGGTAAAACAAGTCTCTTAAATATTATTGCCGGTATCGATAGCGGCGACGGTGATCGGCAAACAGTGTTTTATCCAACTGATTACCGTATTGGTTATCTTTCTCAAGCAGCTGAATTTTCCGATGAATTAACTGTTCTCCAAGCAGTCTTTCAAGGAAACAGCCCCTTGATCCAAACTGTTCGAGCATATGAGGAAGCATTGATCGAACTAGGGGAAAACGGAGAAGACCCTGATGTGCAAAAACGTTATGCTAAAGCAGAAGAACAAATGAATAAAGAAGATGCTTGGACTACAGATACCAACGCAAAGATTATTTTGCAAAAATTAGGAATCAGTGAATTAGATAAAAAAATCAGTACTTTATCAGGTGGTCAGAAAAAACGAGTTAGTCTGGCGCAAGTGTTGATTGATGAACCCGATTTACTATTACTAGACGAACCAACAAACCATTTAGATTATGAAGCGATCGAGTGGTTGGAAAACTATTTGAAACAATACCGTGGCGCCCTATTGATGGTTACCCACGATCGTTATTTTCTAGATAGAGTAGCAAACCGAATCTTCGAACTTTCATTTGGAAAATTATACGAGTACAAAGGAAATTATGAAGCTTACGTCTTAGAAAAAGCAGAACGTGATCGTGTAGAAGTAGAACAAGAAGAAAAGCGCAAGCGGCTTTATAAACAGGAATTAGCTTGGATGAGGGCTGGCGTACAGGCACGTGGCACCAAGCAGCAAGCACGGATCAACCGTTTCGAAGATCTAAAGGAGAACTTGTACCAAGTAAATCAAGAAGATGATTTAGAGATGAACCTAGCGACACAACGTTTAGGGAAAAAAGTACTGGAAATCAAAGATGGCAGTTACCGTATAAATGACCAAACACTGCTAGAACATTTAGATTTACTGATTCAATCTCGGGAAAGACTAGGTATTACTGGTAAAAATGGTGCGGGAAAATCGACATTGCTTAATATTCTAGCTGGCAGAATTCCCCTGGATAGCGGTACAATGTCTATCGGTGAAACGGTTCATCTTGCGTATTATACACAAGAAAATGAAGAAATGGCACCAGATAAACGGATGATTGCTTACTTACAAGAAGCTGCTGAAGAAGCAAAAACAGCGGATGGCAGTCAAATCGGAGTAGCAGAATTACTTGAACGATTTTTATTTCCAAGATTTATGCATGGGACACTGATAGGCAAACTTTCAGGCGGAGAAAAACGCCGGTTATTTTTGTTGAAACTGCTGATCCAGCAACCTAATGTTTTATTATTGGATGAACCGACCAATGATTTGGACATAGCAACATTGACGATTTTGGAAGATTATTTTAGAAGTTTTCCAGGTGCTGTGATCACTGTTTCCCATGACCGTTATTTCTTGGACAAGGTAGCAGATAAGTTATTAGTATTCCAAGGAAACGGAAAACAAGAACTTTATTACGGAAACATGTCCGGTTATTTACTGAAGCAAAAAGAGACCCAGCAGCCTGCTGAAAAAGCGAAACCAAAAATACAGAGCAAGGAACCTGCTGAAAAGAAGAAATTATCTTACATGGAACAAAAAGAATGGGAAACGATTGAAGATGAGATTGCAGAACTTGAAGAAAAAATCTCATTGCTCCAAGAAGAGATGAATCATCAAGGAGATAATTTCACTCGATTACAAGAATTGCAAAACGACGTATCTGAAACAGAAGCACAACTTGAAGAAAAAATGGCACGGTGGGAATACTTGAGTGAATGGGTAGAAGATTAGGAGGAAAAAGGATGGAACAAGCGTATCTTGACTTAGGAAGAAAATTGTTGGAAGAAGGGCATCGTAAAGAAGACAGAACAGGCACAGGCACATTAAGCTTATTCGGATACCAAATGCGGTTTGATCTGCAAAAAGGGTTTCCTTTGTTAACAACGAAACGAGTACCTTTTGGATTGATCAAAAGCGAATTGCTTTGGTTTTTAAAAGGAGATACGAATATCCGCTATCTATTACAAAATAAAAACCATATTTGGGATGAATGGGCATTTGAACGCTACATCAAAAGTCCAGACTATAATGGACCAGATATGACTGATTTTGGCCATAGATGTTTGACAGATCCTGAATTCAATGAAGAATATAAAAAGCAGAGCAAGCTTTTTTGCGAGAAGATCCTAACCGATGATTCCTTTGCTGAAACATACGGCGATCTTGGACACATCTACGGCTATCAATGGCGTCACTGGGAAACAAAAGACGGTGGCTTTATCGATCAAATCAAAGAAGTGATCGAAGCAATCAAAAAGACGCCTGATTCTAGAAGATTGATCGTTTCTGCATGGAATCCGGAAGATGTTCCTAGCATGGCTTTGCCTCCTTGTCATACGATGTTTCAATTTTATGTTCAAGAGGGACGGCTAAGCTGCCAATTGTATCAACGCAGTGGGGATGTGTTTCTAGGCGTTCCGTTCAACATTGCAAGTTATGCGTTGCTGACTCACCTAATTGCACATGAAACAGGTTTAGCGGTTGGCGAATTTGTTCACACATTAGGAGACGCTCATCTTTATATCAATCATATCGAACAAATGAAAGAACAATTGAGCCGAGAAATACGCGCATTTCCGACTTTAGTTTTGAATCAGGAAAAGCAGTCAGTATTTGATTTTGAGATGGAAGATATCCAATTAGAAGGATATGACCCACATCCGGCGATCAAAGCTCCTATCGCTGTTTAGAATCAGAAAGGATGAGAAAATGTTAGCTGCAATTTGGGCACAGGATGAAAACGGATTGATTGGAAAAGAAGACCGTCTTCCTTGGCGTTTGCCAAATGATCTGAAATTCTTCAAACAAATGACAGAAGCAAATACACTAGTGATGGGACGAAAAACTTTCGAAGGGATGGGTAGCCGTCCGTTGCCGAATCGTCAGACGATTGTTTTGACGAGAGATTCTTCCTATAAAGCAGAAGGCGTGCATGTCATGCATAGTGTGGAAGACGTGCTTGCTCTGGAAAAAGAAACAGATGGTATCTTTTTCATCGCTGGAGGGTCAGCTGTTTATCAAGAATTTCTGCCATTTTGTACGATATTATACCGTACAGTCATCCATCATGTATTCGATGGAGATGCTTATTTTCCACCTGTTGACTGGTCTGATTGGTCACTGATCAATACTAGTCAAGGAGAAATAGATGAAAAAAATCGTTATCCGCATCAATTTGAAACGTATCAGCGTAATGAGAATCCTTTAAAAAACGGGACAGGCGAATTGACGATATAAAAAAGCTATGGATAGACTAGCTGTTATTTAGAGCTGTCCCATCCATAGCTTTATTTTTTTTATTAAGTAAAGAATAAAACAGAGAAGTACATAAAACCTGCACCTAACATAACAAACAAATGCCAAACAACATGCATATAGCGGATAGAATTCAAGCTATAAAAGAATGCGCCTATCGTGTAAGAAAGCCCGCCTGCTACCATCAAAATAACACCAGTCATTCCAAGAGAGTGATAAAGAGGAACAGCAGCCACGACACAGAGCCACCCCATAAAAATATAGATGATCGTAGATACTTTTGATACTCTCTCCCGTTTATGCAACGTCAACGCTTTATATATAATGCCAAGAATCGCAAACAACCAGATTAATACAAATAAAGTCCAACCTAGCCATCCTCGGATACTCAGCAAACAAAAAGGAGTATAACTTCCTGCAATCAAAAGAAAAATCGAACTATGATCGAATACTTGGAACACCTTTTTTGCTTTTGTAAAAATCAATGAATGAAACAAAGTAGACGTTAAAAATAAAAGAATCATCATCGATCCATAGATAGCATAAGAGACAATATGGAGGGAGGAATGCAAGTGGGCACCTTTTACTAAAAGAACCACTAGTCCCGCGATACTCAATCCAGTCCCAATTCCATGGGTGACTGCATTAAACACTTCATTTAATATTTCATACGTTCGATTAAATTTCGTTTTTTCCATGAAAACGGCTCCTTTACTAGGTGTAATTAATGAAAAATCATTATTTGTCTGTTATACTAAAAATAGAAATTGTCTTACATGTAGTTTAACATGAATAAGGCATCTTGTTAAAGAAAGAGAGAGAGAAAATAATGACAAATGTAAAAATCGTAACAGATTCTTCATGTACGATGGAAAAAAATGTACGCGATGCTTTAGGCATTCGTGTCATGCCGCTATCCATCATGATCGACGGAACAGTATATCCCGATGATGACCAACTAGACGGCGAAAGATTTATGGAAATGATGGCGAAAGCAAAAAATCTGCCCAAAACAAGCCAACCACCGATTGGAGAATTCATCTCGATGTATGATGAGCTAGGAGAAGACGGCAGTGAAGTGATTTCGATCCATATGACAAAAGGCTTGAGTGGAACAGTAGAAGCAGCAAGACAAGCCAGTAATCTAACAAAAACGAAAGTAACGGTTATCGACAGTGATACCACTGACCAAGGATTATCTTTTCAGGTAATTCGAGCAGCTGAATTAGCAAAAGAAGGTAAAACAGTAGAGGAAATCCTTGAAGAAGTCAAAAAAGTACAAGACAATACAAAATTATACATCGGAATATCCACACTAGATAACTTGGTAAAAGGTGGAAGAATCAGCCGAACAACTGGTTTGCTGTCTAGTGTTTTGAACATACGCGTGGTGATGAATTTCGCCCATTCTGAATTAATCCCTGTAACTAAGGGGCGAGGAAAGAAAACGTTCGATAAATGGTTTAATAATTTGAAAAATGAACTGAAAGAATTGCCAAATGTGCGACAAATCGGTATTTCACATGCGGATGCAAAAGAATTGGCGCAAGAATTCAAAGAGGGTTTGCAAGAATTATTCCCGGACATGCATATCCCTGTACTGCATACGAATCCGGTTATCGCTACGCATACTGGTAAAGACGCGTTTGCAATCATGTATTATGTAGATTAGTCGAAAAGAGGATAAGCCCTCAGCCTGCAAGGCTTTTAGCTTATTCTCTTTTTCTTTGTAAAAATAGGAAAATAATTATTTTCTTTTTTCATAAAGACTACCTTTTTGATAAAATTTTTGATAACATTAGACCAATCGAATACAAGAGGTGAAAAGATGAAATTAACGAAACGACATTTGATCCTCGTTTTGTTCCCATTATTAATTGCGATCATCATCTATGCTGGTCTAGCTGCTTCCATACCGAAAGCTGGCCCTCTAATGAAACCAGTAACTACTGTGAGAGAAGATCCAAATAAAAAAGAAAAACTTCACTACATAGCTATCGGGGATTCGCTGACTGAAGGAGTAGGAGATCAAACCAAACAAGGAGGCTTCGTTCCCCTTGTCGCAAATGATCTAAAAGACCGTTATAATTTGACTGCGGTTGAAACAGAAAACTATGGTGTAAATGGTGAACGAAGTGACCAGATCTTAAAGCGAGTAAAAACAAAAGAAGAAATTCGAAACAATATCAAAACAGCTGATTTTATCACACTGACTGTTGGCGGTAATGATTTGATGAAAGTTATCCAAAATAATTTATTCGGGTTAACGGTCAATTCCTTTAAAAAACCACTGAAAAACTATCAGGAAAATGTCACAGAACTATTGGAAGAATTTCGTTCCCTCAATAAAACCGCACCTATTTATATTTTAGGTATCTACAATCCATTTTATTTGAACTTTCCTGAGATCACTGACATGCAGACAATTGTAAATAATTGGAACAAAGGAACAGAGACGGTGACGAAAAAAATGCCGAACTGCTACTTTATCCCAATCAATGATTTGCTTTATCAAGGATTGAATCAGGAAGTAGGTGTCACAGAAGAAGGAACAGATCAAACAACTAGCACGACAGAAAATCTAAATGGCATCAAAAATAATGTGCTCTATGAAGAAGATCATTTCCATCCAAATAATTTAGGTTATCAATTGATGGCAAATGCAGTGAGAGATCAGCTGATCGAGACACAAAACCAATGGCTAGAGAAGGAGGATGATCAATAAACATGAAAACAAGATCTGACGTATCTTCAAACAAAACAAAGAAAACAAATTACTGGAAATTCGCCTTCCTTATCCTTCTTGGGGTAGTACTTGGTTCGACCGTATTTTTAGGCAGCCGTATTTTTGCTAATCGGGAACCAGAACTCCCAGAAATACCAGCTCTTACGGAAAGACAAGGAGATCCTGTCTTAACGATCAATTCAAATAAAGAAAAAGTCAATCAAATCATCAGCTTTTTCCTTAGTGAGTATCAAAAAGATAGTGATATTGAATATAAATTTTATTTGGAAAATGAAGCACTACTCAATGGTACTTTCGAAGTACTAGGTTTTCCTATCGATTTCTATTTATATTTTGATCCGTATGTGATGGAAAACGGAAATGTCCAACTAAAAGCTAGAAGTCTTTCTATCGGAACATTGAGTTTGCCAATCAAAGATGTGATGAATATGATCAAGAGAAACTATAAATTACCAGATTGGATCGAAGTCAATACAGATGATCTGACTATCATGCTTAGGTTGGATCAATTCCGAATGCAAAACGGGATGTATATTAAAGCAGATAAAATCGACTTAGTAAATGATGACATTCGGTTTAGTCTATATTTGCCAAAAGATACCTCTGATGCTTCAAACAACTCAAATACCAACAAAACTAGCACCAGCAGTACTGAAAGCAAGACAAAAGAAAATAAAAAATCATCGGAGGAGTAGTATTAGAGGGGGAAACATAATGGAACGAGCAATATTTGCAGGAGGCTGCTTCTGGTGTATGATCCAGCCTTTCGACACGCTTCCTGCTATCCATACAGTGATGTCAGGATATACTGGAGGGCATGTACCAGATCCGACTTATGAACAAGTAAAAAGCCAAACGACTGGACATACAGAAGCAGTGGAGATTATCTATGATCCAACATTGATTTCATATGAACAATTAGTAGAACTTTACTGGCAGCAAACTGATCCAACTGACGCTTTCGGACAATTTGAGGATCGCGGTGACAATTATCGCCCGGTGATCTTTTATTTGACAGAAGAACAGCGGATCATTGCTGAAAAAAGTAAGAAACAGTTAGCTGAAAGTGGACGTTTCGAACAGCCAATCGTTACAAAAATCGAACCAGCCCAACCATTTTATCTAGCAGAAGAAGACCATCAAGAGTATTATAAAAAGCATCCTGAAAATTTTAAAAGAAACCATGCACGCCGGGCTGCCTTTATCGAAGAAAATTGGAGGAACGAAGGGTGAATCGAAGCTTTTTTCATTATTTAATGACACTGCGAGGCGCTGGCATACATGATGCTTTATCTGTTTTCGCTACAGAAGCCGGTAAAGACATCCAATTTCCTAAGCACAGCTCTAGCTACGAAGAAATTTCTAATTATCTGGAACTGAATGTCGACTATTTGCCATCCATGGATATCTTTGACGAAGCATGGGAAAAATATTTAGAAAATAATCATGACATATAAGAGATAGTTTTGTACTTTATGATCAAAAAAGTTTTTTGTCCAATAGCCTAATTGAAAGAATTATTTTTATTTCAGCTATCTAGTCGCATTTTTTTGATATTTTTCTTATAATAAAGAAAGAATGAAAAAACGAGGGATGGATTGATAGAGATTGACAAAAAAACAACGCTATATTAATCGCTTCTGGCTTGTATTCAAATACTTACTTGTTTCTGTATTCCTTGCGTTCATGTTGCGGGGATTTTTATTCATCCCGGTACCAGTGGAAGGCAATTCAATGGAAAACGTGTTGAAGCAAGGTGATATGGTTGTGATGGAAAAATTTTCGGAGATCAGACGATTTGATATTGTTGTTTTTCAATTAGCAGATGGCACGATTTATATCAAACGAGTAATCGGTCTTCCAGGAGAAAATGTCAGCTACCAAAATGATCAATTGAAGATCAATGGGAAAGTAGTTAAGGAACCTTATCTAACTAAAAACCTGAAATCAGATCATGCAAATGCATCCTATACGACGGACTTTACACTACAAGAGCTAACGGGACAATCCAAGCTTCCGGAAGATAATTATTTTGTACTTGGAGATAATCGAAGAGTTTCAAAAGATAGTCGTTCGTTTGGCACGATCAATAAAACTGATATTCTAGGTAAAGCAAGATTTGTCTATTATCCACTTGATGAAATAAAATGGATCCAGTGAGAAACAATAAAGCGTGCAGTCTCAACAGACTGCACGCTTTATTGTTTAATCCAAAATCAGTTTACTACCTTAGTACGTAAAATCAAACAGCTCGTTTAAACACTTTTCTAGCCTCTAAAGTTTTGATAAATGAATAAACAACCATTATTTGAATAGGGATTTGGATCATATTCCTGATGACTCTACCTAGAAAAATCACTTTGAAATCTGCACCAAACAAAACAGACATCAGCCAAGAATTGATAAAAAGGCTGACTGGGATCATAATCAATAATTGGGCAGCGATGACGGAAGGCAGGTTTATCTTTTTATGATATAAAAATAAGCCATTAATAAATCCCCAAGGAAAGCCGTGATAAGAAAAGCAGCTTGAAACGTTCCTGAACCAAATATCGTGAAATTTAAAGTGTTCGACAACATTTCAAGCAAACCAGCCCAGATCGGTCCATATAGATAACCCATAAGCGCCATACTTAAAAATCCGAATGTGATTTGAAAATAAGCAGGACCAATCGCTATCTTGTATAAGATGACATCAAGGGCTAATAAAAGAGCAGAGGTCGACAACAATCTTGCATTCATTTCGGGCAATCTAAAAACGTCTTTTGCAATCAAAGTGTTCAAAATATTCTCTCCTTTGTCAGTTAATAATAAAAGGATACCATAAAATCACCAATGTGTCATGACACATTGGTGATTTACATACACTGGCATTTAACAATTAAAAAAAGGGTGAGAAGACTGCTTTTATAAACTGTAAAAAAGAGATTGTACGAATGAAAAAAATAGAGGCGGAGAATACTTATCGTATCATCCGCCTTTGTTTTTTTGTTATAAAAAACGTCAGATTAGTTATCTGCTTACATCTTCATCCATACGGGTTCTAATGTATTTCCGTCTAGATCTTGGACTTCTAATGAAAACATTTCTTCTTCAGGCATTCCCATATCTACTTCGTGGAAAGTACCACCATTTTCTTTTGCAATTTGAGCAAATTTTTTTACTTCATCCGCGTTTTCAACACTAAACGAAATCAAAGCACCACTTGTTTTTTTATTATCAGCTATTTCTTTATCTTTTATAAATTTTTTATAAAAATCATGAGAGAGAAGCATTACCCAAAAAGTGTCATCCCATACCATTGAACTAGCTTCTTCAGTAGAAAATTCTTCATTTTTTTTAAAACCCAGCTTTTCATAAAAAGCAACGGAACGATTGACATCAGCAACAGGAAAATTAACAAAAACCATACTATTCATTTGTTTCGTCTCCTTTCTGTTTTGTTCGTCTATCATCTCTTATTTAGGAAACGCTGTCAAAAATTTAGATTCATATATAGAAACCAAAATAAAAATTTACATCATCAAAAAAGTGAAGATGTGGTAGAATGAGGACTGGTTCATTTTCACTTAACTAATAGATGGAATTTCTTTATAATAAAAAAGTGAATTTATATTGAAAAAGAAAAAAACAAGTAAAGCCGGGGAATATTCCGGTATGAAAGGAATGGAGAGAACAATGACCATCCAATGGTTTCCGGGACATATGGCAAAAGCCCGACGAGAAGTTTCTGAAAAAATGAAATATGTGGACATCGTATTTGAATTGGTAGACGCACGATTACCTTTATCTTCTCGTAATCCAATGCTAGACCAGATCATTCAGCAAAAACCTCGCCTTGTTTTATTGAATAAAGCGGATCTGGCAGATCCACAACAGACAAAGCTGTGGCAAGAATATTTTCGTAAACAAGGCCATCTTGCATTAGCTATCACGGCACAAGAAAGTAAAGGAATTAAAGGTCTAGTACCTGCGGCTAAAGAAGCATTGAAAGAAAAACGGGCAAGAGATGCTGCTCGGGGGATCAAGCCTCGCGCTATTCGGGCAATGGTCTTAGGTATTCCAAATGTTGGGAAATCTACGTTGATGAATCGACTAGTAGGCAAGAAAATTGCACAGACAGGAAATAAGCCTGGCGTAACAAAAGGTCAGCAGTGGCTTCGTTTAGGTAATGAGTTGGAATTGTTAGACACACCAGGGATTTTATGGCCCAAATTTGAAGATGAAGAAATCGGCAAAAAACTAGCGCTGACAGGCGCGATCAAAGACCAGCTTGTCCATTTAGATGATTTAGCGATTTACGGATTAGACTTTTTTGCCCGATATTATTCAGGAAGAATCAGCGATCGTTATGGTTTATCAATCGAGCAAGAAGAAAAATTGGCACCGGAATTACTGATGGATATTACAGCAAAACGTGGGTATAAAGAAGACTATGATCGCGGCAGCGAATTAGTCGTGCATGATATTCGCCAAGGAAAACTTGGGCGATACACACTGGATCGTTGCGAAGAAATGGAGCAAAAAAGTGATGACTGAATCCATCCAAAGTATCAAAGAACGATTGAAAAGCATACAGAGAATAGATGATCCTACACTAGAATCATTAAGAAATGATCCACGCAAAGGCGTGCAGCAAGCACTGGCTTCTTTTGAACGACGATTGAAAAAGGAAGCATTAATTAAGGAAAAATATGAAGAAATGTTTTGCTTTGAAAAGCAAGGGTACGCACAAGGTCACCAATGGATTGCCGGCATTGATGAAGTAGGAAGAGGACCATTAGCTGGACCTGTCGTGGCAGCTGCAGTTATCTTGCCGAAAAATGAGATCATATTAGGGCTGAATGACTCCAAACAATTATCAGAGAAAAAGCGAGAACTTCTTTATCAACAAGTTCAAGAAAAAGCCCTGGCAATCGGGATCGGGATCGTTGATCAGCAGACAATCGATGATGTGAATATTTATGAAGCAAGTAAATTAGCGATGATCCAAGCAGTAGAAAAATTGTCCATTGTACCAAGCTATTTGTTAATCGATGCGATGACCTTGGATTTGCCTATTCAGCAGGAAAAAATAATCAAAGGGGATGCACGATCTGTGTCGATTGCTGCTGCAAGTATCATTGCTAAAGTATATCGAGACCAATTGATGAAAGAATATGACGTGCTTTATCCTGGATATGGTTTCTCGCATAATGCAGGTTATGGAACAAAGGAACACTTAGAAGGACTTGAACGACAAGGAATTACGCCAATCCATCGTAAAAGTTTTGCACCTGTAAAAAAATATTTACAATAAAAAACAGCCGCTTTTACGTATCTTATTAGAAAGAGAGACGAAAGGCGGTTTTATGATGTATCAAATAGAAGAAAATTTATTGAAACTTGCTTATACAAAAGGAATCAGTAGTCAAGGAAAATGGGCACTTGCTAACTGGATGATGCAGTATCCTTATAAAGAAATCGGATTTGAAGACATCATTAAGATAGGTAAAATAACCACACATCGGGAGCTGTTTCGCAAAAGTTGGCAGGAAATTCACGCTAACTGGGGCAAAATCCAATCGAAACAGTCGTTTATCACTTGCTTTGATCCCAAATATCCCCCTCAGCTGCTTCACTTGACCTATCCGCCAATTGTACTGTTTTATAATGGTGATCTATCTTTACTTTCTTGTAACATGTTAAGCGTTGTTGGTGGAAGACACACTTCTGCTTTAGCCAAAAAAACAGTTTATTATTTACTAAAACCAGTGATAGAAGCTGGATATGTGATCGTCAGTGGCTGCGCGAAAGGGATAGATACATACGGTCACCAAGCAGCAATCTCTCATGGTGGACGGACAATCGCAGTCATTGGAACAGGGATAGAGCAAGTCTATCCTGCTGAAAATCGTGACTTGCAAGAGGTGATTGCAAATGATCATCTTCTTTTGAGTGAATATCCTCCTCAATCCGGCCCGAAAAAGCATCGTTTTCCAATGAGAAATCGGATTATCGCAGCTTTGTCTAAAGGAACATGTGTCTTTGAAGCCAAGAAAAAAAGCGGCTCTCTGATAACAGCACAGCAAGCATTGGATCTTGGAAGAACAGTTTTTTCTGTTCCAGGAAATATTTTAACAGAACATTCTACCGGATGTCATCATTTGATCCAAGACGGTGCAGTTTGCACGGTTTCGGGTGAAGATATCTTGGCAGAATTTAAAGAATAACACCATACTTTTCATTTGCTTTTCTTGACAAACGTTTTCTGAATGGATATGATTAGCTACGATTTGTATGAATCCTCTTTTAATAGTAGGAACACGACAATGGAAAGGAGTCCATTCAGTAATGGCGTATAAATATTTAGTGATTGTAGAATCACCTGCAAAAGCCAAGACAATTGAGAAATATCTTGGACGAAACTATAAAGTAATGGCCAGTGTTGGCCATATAAGAGATTTACCGAAAAGTAAAATGGGTATCGATTTTGAAAACAATTATGAACCCCATTATATTTCTATACGCGGAAAAGGCGATGTCATCAAAAGCCTGAAAGCCGCAGCAAAAAAAGCTCAAAAAGTTTACTTGGCAAGTGACCCGGATAGAGAGGGAGAAGCGATTGCTTGGCATTTAGCGTACCTACTTGGGTTGGATCTGAAAGAAAAAAATCGGGTGGTCTTCAATGAAATCACAAAAGACGCAGTCAAAGCAGCCTTTAAGGAACCAAGAACGATCGATGTAGATTTAGTAGATGCACAGCAAGCTCGTCGTACCTTAGACAGAATCGTTGGTTATTCGATCAGTCCTATTCTCTGGCGTAAGGTCAAGAAAGGGTTAAGTGCAGGACGTGTCCAATCTGTCGCTTTAAAAATTATTATTGACCGTGAAAAAGAGATCCGAGAATTTGTTCCAGAAGAATATTGGAGCATCGACGGTAATTTTAAAAAAGCTCGCAAGAAATTCAAAGCAAATTTCTGGGGAATCGACGGTAAGAAAAAGAAATTACCAGATGCACAAAGTGTAAAAGAAGTCACTGCTAGAATTGATGGAACAGACTTCGAAGTTAAAAAAGTAGAAAAGAAAGAGCGCAAAAGAAACCCTGCGAATCCTTTCACTACAAGTAGCCTGCAACAAGAAGCTGCCCGTAAGTTAAACTTTCGAACAAGAAAAACCATGATGGTAGCACAGCAATTATATGAAGGAATCACTTTGGGTAAACAAGGAACAGTCGGCTTGATTACATACATGCGTACTGATTCTACCCGGATTGCCGATACAGCAAAAGCAGAGGCCGCAGCATTTATTGAAGATACGTATGGAAAAGAATTTTCTAGACATGATCACCGAAAGATCAAAAATGCTCAAGGCGCACAAGATGCCCATGAAGCTGTGCGTCCAACGAGTGTGCTTCGTACACCAGATGAACTCAAACAATATTTAGATAAAGATCAATTGAAACTTTATACATTGATCTGGTCACGTTTTGTGGCTAGTCAGATGACACCAGCTATTTTAGATACAATGAAAGTGACATTAGAACAAAATGGTGTCATCTTCATTGCGAACGGTTCAAAAATCAAATTCAAAGGATTCATGCAAGTGTATGTGGAAGGTAGAGATGACGGCAAAGAAGAGAAAGAAAATATTCTTCCAGAACTTGAAGAAGGCGATGTAGTCCAATCTGTTGATATTGAACCAAAACAACATTTTACTCAACCACCAGCACGTTTTAGTGAGGCTACGTTGATTCGTGCATTAGAAGAAAACGGGGTAGGGCGACCTTCCACTTATGCACCAACACTTGATACGATCCAAAGACGCTACTATGTAAAATTGACACAAAAAAGATTTGAGCCGACTGAACTAGGAGAAATTGTCAATTCACTGATTTGTGAATTCTTCCCTCAAATCGTCGATATCCATTTCACAGCAGAAATGGAAGGAGATTTGGATAAAATTGAAGAAGGCACGGAAGCGTGGGTCAAAGTGGTTGATCGTTTCTATAAACCGTTTGAAAAAGAACTGACGAATGCGGAAGAAAAAATCGAAAAAATTCAAATCAAAGATGAACCAGCAGGATTCGATTGTGATGTCTGTGGACATCCGATGGTGATAAAATTAGGGAAATATGGGAAGTTTTATGCTTGCAGTAATTTTCCTGATTGTCGGAATACGAAACCAATCGTAAAAGAAATCGGTGTGACTTGCCCAGTATGTCATGAAGGACAAGTCATTGAACGAAAATCTAAGAAAAACAGACTATTCTATGGTTGTTCCCGTTTCCCAGAATGTGAATTCACTTCTTGGGATAAACCAGTGGGCAGAAATTGTCCAAAATGTGACGGATATCTGGTCGAGAAGAAAGTCAAAGGCGGTAAACAAGTAGTCTGTGTAAATGGAGATTACGAAGAAGACATCCAAAAATAATAGAAAAGAGGTTCTTTCATTGAAAATGGTAAATGTTGTTGGAGCAGGGCTTGCCGGAAGTGAAGCTGCTTGGCAAATCGCACAAGCAGGAGTCCCTGTCCGTTTATATGAAATGCGTCCAGTCAAATCGACTGAGGCGCATCACACAAGTAATTTTGCTGAACTAGTATGTTCTAATTCATTAAGAGGAAACAGTTTGGCTAATGCAGTAGGGTTATTGAAAGAAGAAATGCGCCGATTGAATTCAGTAGTAATCACTTCGGCAGATGAAACAGCAGTGCCAGCTGGTGGTGCCTTAGCTGTTGACCGCGATTCTTTTTCTGAAACAATTACCCGAAAAGTCAAAGAGCATCCATTAGTAACAGTGATAAACGAAGAAATTACTGAAATACCGGAAGGAATCACCGTAGTAGCAACAGGACCTTTGACTTCTCATCCATTAGCAGAAAGCATCAAAGCATTCAATGGTTCAGATGGTTTTTATTTCTATGATGCAGCTGCACCAATCGTAGACAAAGCTACGATCGATATGGATAAAGTATATTTGAAGTCCCGCTATGACAAAGGAGAAGCTGCTTACTTGAACTGTCCGATGACAGAAGAGGAATTCAAAGCTTTCCATGAGGCACTAATCAATGCCGAAGTGGCAGAACTTAAATCTTTTGAGAAAGAAAAATATTTTGAAGGATGTATGCCAATTGAAGTAATGGCACAGCGAGGATTCAAAACGATGCTTTTCGGACCTATGAAACCAGTTGGATTGGAAGATCCTAAAACTGGCAAACGTCCTTATGCTGTTATCCAGCTGCGTCAAGACAATGCTGCAGCTTCTTTATACAACATCGTGGGCTTTCAGACTCACTTGAAATGGGGCGAGCAAAAACGTGTTTTCCGGATGATTCCTGGGTTGGAAAATGCTGAATTCGTTCGCTATGGTGTGATGCACCGAAACAGCTTTATGAATTCGCCAGAATTGCTGAAACCGACTTACCAATCAACGAAACGCGAAGATCTGTTCTTTGCAGGTCAGATGACTGGTGTAGAAGGCTATGTTGAAAGTGCAGCGAGCGGACTACTTGCTGGAATCAATGCCGCACGCTTAGCAAAAGAAATGGAACCAGTCGAGTTTCCACAAGAAACAGCTATTGGGAGCATGGCTTACTACATTACTCATGCGGAAGGAAAACATTTCCAACCGATGAATGCCAACTATGGTCTGTTTCCTGAACTGCCAGAGCGCATTCGAGACAAAAAAGCAAGATATGAAGCAATTGCACAACGAGCTTTAAAAGCTAATGAGGCAATAAAAACAGAATTAGAAAAAACTGCAGTCCCAAATGAGTAAGGAAACTCCATGAAGAGGGTGAGACGGATAGTCTCGCTCTTTTTCTTGCGTTTTTCTTAAGAATTTCTCAAACAAAATGTGAGGAATTGCACCAATTGTGAACAAACTTAGAAATATTGGTTAAATTCTGACAATTTATTTGTTTTTTTATAAACGCTGTGCTAAATTATTCTCTGGGACAAAAGGAAGGTGAGAAAATGACAGAAGCCACGTGGGAACAAAAATTTTTGCGTTATTTGATTGTCGAAAGAGGATATTCAGAAAAAACGAAAGAAGCATATGAAGAAGACATTCTCCATTTCAAACATTTTTTGGAGGAATATGGAGACGCTGATCTGCTGAAGGCGGAATATTTTACGGTTCGTGTCTATTTGAGTGCATTAGCTGATCATCGTCCTAGCTATAGCAGAAATTCTATCAGTCGCAAGATAGCCAGCCTACGTTCGTTTTATCAGTATCTTCTCAAAGAAGAAGTGATAAAAGAAAATCCATTTTCTTACGTTCATCTCAAAAAGAAAAATTTGAGACTGCCACGTTTTTTTTATGAAAATGAAATGCAAGCACTTTTTGACAGCGTAGCAGGAGATAGTCCTTTGGATTTGAGGAACCGCGCTTTGCTGGAAGTCCTTTACGGGTCAGGCATCCGTTTAAGTGAGTGTAGCAGTTTGTCGGTATCAGACATTGATTTTGATTCAGAGGTCATGTTGATCCATGGTAAAGGGAACAAAGAGAGATATGCTCCTCTAGGTTCTTTTGCTCAAGATGCTCTGCAAGAATATTTCAGGGAAGGCCGCCAGGTATTGATGACAAAATATCACGAAGAGCATGATATCGTTTTTGTGAATCATCATGGAAAACCAATCACGCCTACTGGAATTGAATATGTCTTGAATCAAATGATCAAAAAAAGCAGTTTGGATAGTGATATCCATCCTCACATGCTGCGCCATACATTTGCTACTCATTTATTAAATAATGGGGCAGATTTGCGGACAGTCCAAGAATTGCTAGGACATGCCAATTTATCGACTACCCAGATCTATGCCCATGTAACAAAAGAAAGTTTACAAAAAAACTATCGTTCTTTCCATCCAAGAGCGTAAAAATAAGGAAAAGAACAAATTTAGGAGGAAACAAACATGGTCGAATCACCATTTCATTCAACCACTATCTGTGCCGTCGAAAAAGACGGGAAATTTGCTATGGCTGGAGATGGCCAAGTAACAATGGGTGAATCTGTTGTCATGAAAGGCACTGCAAAGAAAGTACGACGTATCTACAATGGAGAAGTTGT
Organism: Enterococcus sp. E5-37; assembly: GCF_035726925.1. NCBI lineage: Bacteria > Bacillati > Bacillota > Bacilli > Lactobacillales > Enterococcaceae > Enterococcus > Enterococcus sp. E5-37. The sequence goes on along the minus strand of NZ_JAPMLG010000005.1, from coordinate 121,465 downwards.
TGTAGGTTTCGCCGGAAGTGTTGCAGATGCGTTTACTTTAGAAGAAAAATTTGAAGGCAAACTAAACGAATATAACGGGAATCTACAACGCGCAGCTGTCGAATTAGCTCAAGAATGGCGGACACAGCAATCTATGCAAAAACTTGAAGCGATGCTGATCGTAATGAATGATAAAGAAATGCTTCTTGTTTCAGGTACAGGAGAAGTTATCACACCAGATGATGGTATCTTAGCTATCGGATCAGGAGGGAATTTTGCGTTGGCTGCAGCCCGAGCAATGAAAAACTATGCTCAAAACGACATGAGTGCGAAAGAAATTGCAGAAAATGCGTTAAATATTGCCGCAGATATCTGTATCTTTACTAATCATAATATTATCGTAGAAGAACTGTAAGAGGTGAGTAGATATGTATGAATTAAAACAAACACCAAGACAAATCGTAAGTGAATTAGATGAATATATCGTAGGACAGCACGCAGCAAAAAAATCTGTTGCCGTTGCTTTGCGTAACCGCTATCGCCGTTTGCAGTTAGATGAAAAAATGCAACAAGATATTACACCAAAAAATATGCTGATGATCGGACCTACAGGGGTCGGTAAAACAGAAATCGCACGACGTTTGGCAAAAATCGTCAATGCACCATTTGTCAAAGTCGAAGCAACAAAATTTACTGAAGTCGGTTATGTCGGAAGAGATGTAGAATCAATGGTTCGGGATTTAGTAGAAAATGCGATCCAAATCGTAGAAAAAGAGCAGTACAGCCGTGTATACACAAGTGCTAAAAAAAATGCAGAAAAACGTTTGGTAAAAATCTTGGTACCTGGTATAAAAAAAGAACAGAAACAATCCACTAATCAATTTGAACAAATGATGAATCTTTTTAATGCTAGTCAGCAAAATACCGCTGAACCGCAAGAAGAAGTGACAGAAGATATTCGAATCAATCGCCGTACAGTCTTGGAACAACTACAAAAGGGTTTACTGGATAGTCGTGAAGTAACCATTGAAGTTGAAGACCAAAAGAAACCTGCACCAATGATGAACAATGGATTGGAGCAAATGGGGATCGACCTAAATGAAACTCTAGGTGCTTTGACACCGAAGAAAAAAGTGGAACGGACGGTAACAGTCAAAGAAGCTTTAGAGTTATTGATCAAGGAAGAATCAGCAAAATTAGTCAAGGATGCTGATATCCATAGTGAGGCAATCAAATTAGCGGAAGAAAGTGGAATTATTTTTATCGATGAAATCGATAAGATCACTTCTAAATCACAGCAATCTGGAGAAGTATCCAGAGAAGGCGTTCAAAGAGACATATTGCCAATTGTCGAAGGTTCACAAGTAAATACAAAATACGGGATCATCCAAACAGATCATGTCTTATTCATTGCTTCAGGAGCGTTCCATTTATCTAAACCGAGTGATTTGATTCCAGAACTCCAAGGGCGTTTCCCAATACGGGTAGAATTAGATGATTTGACAGCTGAAGATTTTGTGAAAATTCTGACTGAACCGAATAATGCTTTAATAAAACAATATGTAGCATTGATTGGTACAGAAAATGTGTCAGTTACGTTTACAAAAGAAGCAATTGAACGGATCGCTCAAATCGCTTTCGATGTCAACCGTGACACAGATAATATCGGCGCACGCAGACTGCATACCATTTTGGAAAAACTACTAGAAGATCTATTATTTGAAGCACCAGATATGCAAATGGGAGAAATAACGATCACAGAAGCATATGTGGATGACAAACTTGGCTCAATTGCGGCAAATGAAGATTTAAGTCGCTATATTTTATAAAAAATCGGAGGACGACAATGACAGACTTGCTAACGAAAACCCGCAAGATAAACACACTTTTGCAGCAAAAGAATACTTTTGACATGCAAGCAGATTTGCCTTACGATAAAATGGCTGTCACACTAGGTGGTATTCTTGACAGCAACACCTATATCATAGGAAGTGACGGGGTATTACTAGGTTATAATGAACGTCACGATGTGAACAATGAACGAATCAAAACAATGTTTGTTGAGAAACAATTTCCTGAATCTTATACTGATACAGTGGCACAGTTGATGAAAACTGAAGCTAATATCCCAATTACTAGTGATATTACTGCATTTCCGGTAGAGTCAAGAGAGAAATATCCATTTGGTCTGACGACTGTCGTTCCGATCTTTGGAGCTGGCGAACGTTTGGGTACGATTATCTTATCTCGTATGGAACAATCGTTTGCAGATGACGATCTAGTCTTAGCAGAATATGGAGCTACGGTTGTCGGTATGCAGATCCTTTATCAGAAGTCTCGAAGCATCGAAGCAGATGTACGGAGTGCAACGGCTGTCCAAATGGCAATCAACACATTATCTTATAGCGAATTGAAGGCTGTACAAGCTATCTTTGAAGCATTGGATGGAGATGAAGGTCGTCTGACTGCTTCTAATATTGCCGATAGTATCGGCATCACTCGTTCTGTGATCGTCAATGCTTTACGAAAATTGGAATCAGCTGGAATCATTGAATCTCGTTCGTTAGGCATGAAGGGAACTTATTTAAAAGTATTGAATTCCCGTTTTAAAGACGAGTTAGCAAAACACAGTTATTAGAAGTAAGGGGACTGGGGCAGATAGAAATGTTTGTTCCAGCCTTCCCATTTTAAAAAGTAAGTCGAAGTTGGAGGAATGGCAATGACTGTTATTATTCAAAATGACCAGCTGATCGCCGAAATCGCTGAACACGGTGCGGAATTGATCAGTCTGAAATCAAAAGAACATGGTTTAGAGTATATCTGGCAAGGTGATCCAGCGTATTGGGGCAGACATGCACCGGTTTTATTCCCTTTTGTTGGACGTTTAAAAGATGATCAGTATGTTTATCAAGGGAAAACATATCAAATGGGGCAACACGGATTTGCTCGGGATATGGATTTTGAAGTCATTGAACATGGACAAGAAATGGCTAGTTTCATCTTAAGGAGTACGCCGGAGACATTAGAAAAGTATCCATTTGATTTTGAATTAGTGATCAGCTATGAATTAGGAGGAGACGGCATCACGGTTCATTATCAAGTGGCAAATACCGGTGAAAAAGAAATGTTCTTTTCTATCGGTGGACATCCTGCTTTCAATGTACCTCTTGAAGAAGGATTGTCATTTGAAGATTTCTATCTGGCATTTTCTCCATTGAAATCAAGATTACGCCTACCATTGAAAGGCCCATTCATCGATATGGATCAAAAGACGTTAGGTCAGACAAATACGAATCTGGCTTTGAATCGTGAACTTTTTGAGCAAGATGCCTTGGTTTTTGAAACAAGGGGTCTAAATGCGTACGCCATTCGAAGTGAAAAATCTTCCCATAGCGTAACTTTAAGCTATAAAGATATGCCTTATGTAGGGATCTGGTCTCCTTATCCAAAAGAAGCGCCTTTCGTTTGTATCGAACCGTGGTGCGGAATCGCTGACACGGTGAACAGTAGTGGAAACTTGATGGAAAAAGTAGGGATCAATCAACTAGGTGCCCATGAAATCTTCAAGACAAAATATTCCATCACAGTGAAGTAAGAGGTTGTGACCGAGAAGTTAGCAGGGAACACCATTTACCAAGGTGTGTAAAAAAGCTATCCTGTAAGTAATAAGGGAGTGTGACATCGATTTGTCACACTCCCGTTTTATCTCTTTGGAATGAAAAAGTATCAGGATTTTTTCTTGCTGCTATTCAAACCAAACGGGATTCGACTTTCAGTATGGTTTCTGATACGCTTGATATTGTCTTTATGCCGATAAAAGATAAAGGAAGAAACTAAAAAGGCAATGATCGTCAGTAACCAATTGGGCTTAGCCAAAATCACAGGAGCTACATAAGGAAGGACGATCGTAGATAAAGTGATCAATACTGCACTGATCATACTGCTCAAACTCACCATACTTGTACAAAATAAACTAACGATAAAGATGATACAAGAATAAACAAAAAATACAGGATTAAATCCTAAAAGCATTCCTGCACTTGTCGCAACAGCTTTTCCTCCTTTGAACCCAGCAAAAATCGGAAATGTATGGCCAAGAATGGCGCATACCCCAAACCAAAGAGGGTTAATCCCAGAAAGGTGGAAGATCATCGGCAAACAAGTAGCCAATGTACCTTTTAAAATATCCATAAGCAGGACAACAATCCCGGCTTTTTTGCCTAATACACGAAATGTATTGGTCGTTCCAGTATTACCGCTCCCGTGTTGTCGGATATCTTTTTTGAAAAACAATTTGCCAATCCAGACACCGGAAGGAATAGAACCTAAAAGATATGCTAAAATAAGTAATAAGATCAATTTCATTTTTTACCCTCTTTCAAGTTGAAAACTATCCTTTATTTTAGCATGAATAGGTAACAGGAACAATTGAAAAAATGAAAGATACAAGTATAATAGATGGAATAAAAGAAAAGCAAGGGGTGGCAGAAATGTCTGTAAAAAACCCAACACAAGAAACGATTTTCAACTATTTGGAAGAAGCAAAAAATATTGCCGTCGTAGGCTTGAGCAATAAACCAGAACGAACAAGTTACATGGTTGCACAGGTATTGCAAGACAATGGATATAAAATCATACCAGTGAATCCATTATTGGCTGGTGAAGAAATTCTAGGCGAGAAAGTCTATGCGAATTTGACAGAAATCGATGATCCAATCGATATCGTAGATGTATTTAGACGGAGTGAATTTTTACCTGAAGTAGCAGATGATTTTTTGAAAACTGATGCTAAAGTGTTCTGGGCACAACTAGGGATTGAAAACAAAGAAGCAGCTGAGATGCTAAGAAAAGCAGGACGTACAGATATCGTGATGGATCGTTGTATTAAGATTGAACTAGGTAAGTTGAAAGAAAACCAAAAATAAAAATGACCACAAAGAAGAGATGATCGATAGAGGGGAATGTCGAAAAAGCGGTTAGGAGATAATTAAAATTGATTTCTCGTCTACCCTCTTTTTTTTCACGACCTTTTCTAGTATGATAATCGTGGTGCGGTTTTGCCGCAAAGTATTATTGAAGGAGCGTTTGCCTTGGCAAAAAAAGTAAACAACGAATACAATGACTCGTCCATCCAAGTATTGGAAGGATTAGAGGCAGTTAGAAAAAGACCAGGGATGTACATTGGATCCACTGACAGCCGAGGCTTGCATCATTTAGTCTATGAAATCGTCGATAATGCAGTTGACGAAGCATTATCAGGTTATGGCAGTGAGATTGATGTGACCATCCATGAAGACAATAGTATAACTGTTGCAGATAGCGGACGTGGGATGCCTGTAGGAATGCATGCTTCCGGAATACCAACAGTTGAAGTGATTTTTACTGTGCTACATGCTGGCGGAAAGTTTGGTCAAGGAGGGTACAAAACTTCTGGTGGACTGCACGGTGTAGGAGCCAGTGTGGTAAATGCCTTATCGAAATGGCTAACTGTAACGATCGTTAGAGATGGCGTAGAGTATCAGCAGAAATTTAAAAACGGCGGTAAACCTGACGGTACGTTGAAAAAGATAGGAAAAACAAAAAAAGCAAACGGGACGACTGTCCATTTTTTACCAGACGATACAATATTCAGTACAACAAAATTTTCATATGAAATTTTAGCCGAACGGTTAAGAGAATCTGCCTTTCTTCTAAAAGGCGTTAAAATCTCTCTTTCTGATCTTCGTGGAGAAGAACCAGTCAAGGAAATTTTTCATTACGAAGAAGGAATCAAAGAATTTGTTGATTATCTGAATGAAGAAAAAGATACATTGACACCAGTTGTTTATTTTTCAGGAGAAAAAGAAGGTATCGAAGTAGAGGTCGCTTATCAATACAATGACGGGTATTCAGAAAATGTTTTATCTTTTGTCAATAACGTTCGGACAAAAGATGGGGGAACCCATGAAGCTGGTATGAAAGCGGCGATGACGAAATCTTATAATGAATATGCGAGAAAAGTTGGTTTGCTGAAAGAACGGGACAAGAATCTGGAAGGTAGTGATTTCAGAGAAGGGTTAGCTGCTGTACTTTCTATCCGTGTACCTGAAAATCTTCTGCAATTTGAAGGGCAAACAAAAGAAAAACTTGGTACGCCAGTTGCTCGTACTGTAGTAGATAACGTCATCAGTGAACAAATGGGCTTTTATTTGCAGGAAAATAGCGAAATGAGCCAGATGTTGGTCCGTAAAGCAATCAAAGCCAGAGAAGCGAGAGAAGCAGCACGTAAAGCCAGAGAAGAAAGCCGAAATGGGAAGAAGCGTAAAAAAGGCGAATCTCTTCTTTCAGGAAAATTGACACCCGCACAATCCCGAAACCCTAAGAAAAATGAATTGTATTTAGTCGAAGGGGATTCTGCTGGCGGATCTGCTAAACAAGGAAGAGACAGAAAGTTCCAAGCAATTCTACCTTTACGAGGAAAAGTCATCAATACCGAAAAAGCTAAAATGCAAGATATCTTGAAAAATGAAGAAATCAATACGATGATCTATACGATTGGTGCAGGAGTCGGTCCTGAGTTTTCTATCGAAGACTGTAATTACGACAAAGTAATCATCATGACCGATGCGGATACAGACGGCGCCCATATTCAAGTATTGCTGCTTACTTTCTTTTATCGCTATATGAAACCGCTGATTGAAGCTGGGAAAGTATATATCGCGTTACCGCCTTTATATAAAGTATCCAAAGGACAAGGGAAGAAACAAGTCATTGAATATGCGTGGACAGATGACGAATTGGCAGCAATGATTAAAAAAGTCGGCAAAGGATATATGCTGCAGCGTTATAAAGGACTTGGAGAAATGAATGCGGAACAATTGTGGGAAACAACGATGGATCCGACTTCCCGTACGCTGATCCGCGTCCGTATCGATGATGCTGCGCAAGCTGAACGTCGAGTAACCACACTGATGGGTGACAAAGTAGAACCTCGAAGAAAATGGATCGAAAATCACGTGCAATTTACGCTCGAAGAAGATGGCAGTATCTTAGATAAAAAAGAGGATACTGAAATCTCTCCTTCAGTTTCTAATGATTTATTAGATGAAGAACGAGCAGATAAAAATGAAAACAATCAGTTATTTGAAGTAGAATAGGAGGTCACCTGATGGAAAATCGACAAGAAGTACAAGAATTAACTTTAGAAGAAGTGATGGGTGACCGCTTCGGACGTTATTCCAAATATATTATCCAAGAACGTGCACTGCCTGATATCCGTGATGGATTGAAGCCAGTGCAACGCCGGATATTATTTGCCATGAACAAAGATGGCAATACGTATGACAAAGGATTCCGTAAATCAGCAAAATCTGTCGGAAATATCATGGGGAATTATCATCCTCATGGTGACAGCAGTATTTATGAAGCGATGGTCCGCATGAGCCAAGATTGGAAGTTGCGGGAAGTACTGATCGAAATGCACGGGAATAACGGGAGTATGGACGGTGATCCACCTGCTGCGATGCGTTATACTGAAGCCAGATTATCCAAGTTAAGTGGAGAGATGCTAGCAGATATCGAAAAAGAAACAGTCGATCTCGTGTGGAATTTTGATGATACAGAAAAAGAACCAACAGTCCTTCCAGCTCGATACCCAAACCTTCTCGTCAATGGATCGACAGGTATATCTGCTGGATATGCGACAGAAATCCCGACTCATAACTTAGCTGAAGTGATCGATGGCACAATCTATATGATCGATCATCCACAAGCAAGCCTTGAAAAATTGATGGAATATATTCCTGGACCTGACTTTCCAACAGGAGGGATCTTGCAAGGAAAAGATGAAATCAAAAAAGCTTATGAAACAGGGCGAGGAAAAGTTATTCTTCGTTCGAAAACAAAGATAGAAGCAATGAAGGGTAATAAACAGCAAATCGTGATCACAGAAATCCCATATGAAGTAAATAAAGCGACCTTGGTGAAAAAAATGGATGAGATCCGTTTGAATAAGAAAATCGATGGAATAGCTGAAGTACGAGATGAAAGTGATAGAACAGGTCTGCAAATTGTCGTCGAATTGAAAAAAGACGCCAATGCTCAAGGAATTTTGAATTATTTGTTCAAAAACACTGAGCTACAGATCAATTACAATTTCAATATGGTCGCTATCGACCATATGACTCCGCATCAAGTTGGACTGAAAGACATTTTAAGAAGTTATATCGAGCATCGAAAGCAAGTCATAACAAAACGTAGTCAATTCGATTTAGCCAAAGCTCAAAAAAGACAGCATATCGTAGAAGGCTTGATGAAAGCTTTATCGATTCTGGATGAAGTAATCGCAACGATTCGTGAAAGTAAAGACAAAAAAGACGCCAAAAAGAATTTAGTCGACGTCTTTCAATTTACAGAAGAACAAGCAGAAGCAATTGTCACATTGCAATTATACCGTTTGACGAACACGGATATCACAGAGCTTCAAAAGGAATCTGAAAGCTTGATTGCGCAAATCACAGAGTTGAATAAAATCCTTTCAAATGACAAAGAGCTTTTCTCTGTTATGAAAAAAGAATTGCGAGAAGTGAAAAAAAATTATTCTTCCGCTCGTCTAACGACAATCGAAGACGAAATAGAAGAAATCAAAATTGATACGCAAGTCTTAGTGGCACAAGAAGACGTAATTGTCAGTGTGACGAGAGAAGGCTATGTGAAGCGAACAAGCCTTCGTTCTTATAGTGCTTCCAAACCAGAAGAAATCGGGATGCGAGAAGGCGACTACTTGCTATACTCAGGTGAATTGAGTACATTGGACCATGTTCTTCTGATCACAAATAAAGCAAATGTGATCTACCGCCCTGTCCATGAACTACCCGATTTGAAATGGAAAGATGCTGGTGAGCACATTTCTCAAACAATCTCCAATCTGTCTGTAGACGAATCGATTTTAGCTGTTTTCCCATATCAAAAAATTCAAGCAGAGAAAACATTTGTATTCATCAGCAAGAATGGATTGATCAAGCAAACACGAATGACAGAGTTCGAACCATGGCGCACCTATAAGAGCCGTCCGCTCAGCTGTATGAAGCTAAAGGCGGAAGAAGATGAACTGATTGCTGTGTATCTGAAAGAAGATCAGCCAGGCTTAGATGTTTTCTTAGTAACGCATCAAGGAATGGGTTTGCGCTATCCTTTAACAGATGTTCCCGTTGTTGGAGCAAAGGCAGCTGGAGTGAAGTCTATGAATTTGAAAGATGGAGATAGGATTATCAACGGGCTGCTTGTGTTAGCAGAAGGTGATACGCCGATCGTAATCGTTACTCAGCGAGGAGCTGTTAAACGCATGCTTGCTCAAGAAATCAGCCAAACTTCACGTGCGAAGCGGGGAGTGACGGTCATGCGTGAGCTGAAAAAAAATCCGCACCGTATTATCTATATGTCGGAAGGAAGATCAAAAGAAATAACCTTGATGAATCAAAAAGGGCAGCAGTTAACGATTGACCCAACTGATTTCCCTATAGGTGATCGAACATCGAATGGATCATTTGCGATGGATGAGAAAAAAGGTGGAGAAGTCATCGAAGTTATCGATGCTCCTGAGATTTTCATCGAGTCGTAACTGTTGTAGTATTTTAATGAAGAGACGACGTCTGTATTAATACAGATGGCGTCTCTTTTTCATTCATTTTTAATAAATCCTTATACGTTTGCAAAAAAAGATGAAAGTGTTCACAATGCTTAAATGTTGGTATGTCAACGTTGATTTAAATATATGTAAATAAAACATAAAAATTGTTAAATAAAAAACAAGAAAACCCTTGCAAAGATAGGGTGCTGTGTTATACTAATCACGTAAAAACTGTTACATAAAACAGAAATTTAGGAGGTCCATACAATGGAGCAATGGAATGGATTTAAAGGTACCAAATGGAAAGAAGGCGTAGACACTAGAGACTTTATTCAAAATAACTACACTGAATATCGCGGTGATGACAGCTTTTTGGAAGGCCCAACAGAAGCAACAGAAAAACTATGGGATGAATTGCAAAAGTTAAATGATATCCAATTCGAACGTAACGGTGTCTATGATATGGACACAGAAATCGTATCAACTATTACTTCACACGATGCAGGCTATTTGGATAAAGATTTGGAAAAAATCGTCGGTCTACAGACAGACAAACCTTTGAAACAAGCATTCATGCCGTTCGGCGGAATCAATATGGCTAACAATGCGCTAAAAAGCAATGGCTATACACCAAACGATGAATTGACACATATTTTCACTGACTGGCGCAAAACACATAATCAAGGTGTATTTGACGCTTATACTGCTGAAATGCGTGCTGCTCGTAAAAACAAAATCATTACAGGGCTTCCAGACGCTTACGGTCGCGGACGTATCATCGGTGACTATCGTCGTGTGGCATTGTATGGAATCGACTATTTGATGGAACAAAAGAAAAAAGATCATGATATGACTGGTTATCATACAATGAGTGAAGAAGTGATTCGTTTACGTGAAGAAATCACTGAACAATATCGTGCATTAGCGCAAATGAAAGAAATGGCTGCGAAATATGGCTATGATATTTCTAAACCAGCTGCAAATGCAAAAGAAGCTGTCCAATGGCTATACTTCGGATATTTAGCAGCAATCAAATCACAAAATGGTGCTGCGATGTCAATCGGACGTATCTCAGCATTCCTTGATATCTATATCCAACGTGATTTGGATAATGGAGTAATCACAGAAAAAGAAGCACAAGAATTGATCGACCACTTAGTAATGAAATTACGTATGGTCAAATTCGCGCGTACACCTGAATATAACCAATTATTCTCAGGATTCCCTATCTGGGCTACTTTATCCATTGCAGGTATGGGATTAGATGGTCGTTCATTAGTTACAAAGAATGATTTCCGTCTGCTTCATACATTAACAAATATGGGACCTTCACCAGAACCAAACTTGACTGTTTTGTATTCTGAACACCTTCCAGAAGGATTCAGAACATATGCTAGCAGAATCGCTATCGAAAGTTCTTCGATTCAATTCGAAAATGATAATCAGCTTCGTGAACAATGGGGTTCGGATGATTGTGCGATTGCTTGCTGTGTATCAGGAACAGTTGTCGGAAAAGACATGCAATTCTTTGGTGCTCGTGCTAACTTGGCTAAAACACTATTATATGCCATCAATGGCGGAGTCGATGAAGTGACTGGCGCCCAAGTTGGACCAGAATATCGTCCAATCACATCAGAAATACTAGACTTTGAAGAAGTGAAACATAACTTCATGAATATGATGGATTGGTTAGCAGAACTATATGTCAATACGTTGAACATCATTCATTATATGCATGATAAATATTCTTATGAAGCAGCTCAGCTGGCTTTGATGGATTCTGACTTGCAACGCACATTTGCTACAGGTATTGCTGGGATCTCTCATGCGGCAGACAGCTTGTCAGCGATCAAATATGCAAAAGTAAAAGCAATCCGTAATGAAAAAGGAATAGCAGTTGATTTTGAAGTGGATGGCGACTTCCCTAAATACGGAAATGATGATGACCGTGCAGATGAATTAGTTTCATGGATCTTGGAATACTTCATGGGACAAATCAAACGTCATAAAACTTACCGCAACTCAAAACCAACAACTTCATTATTGACGATTACTTCAAATGTTGTTTACGGTAAAAATACAGGAAATACTCCTGATGGCCGTGAAGCTGGAAAACCACTTGCGCCAGGAGCAAATCCAAGTTACAATGCGGAACAAAGTGGGTTATTAGCTAGCCTGAACTCAACAGCTAAAATGAATTACGGCTGTGCATTGGATGGAATTTCAAATACCCAAACAATCAATCCTTCAGGTCTTGGAAAAGAACAAGATACAAGAATCGAAAACTTGCGTAATGTCTTAGATGGATACTTCTCAAAAGGAGCTTATCATTTGAATGTCAATGTATTCAGTAATGATTTATTGCGTGATGCAATGGAAAATCCAATGAAATATCCGAACTTGACGATCCGGGTATCTGGTTATGCAGTTAAATTCCGTGACTTGACAAGAGAACAACAATTAGATGTCTTGATGAGAACTTCACACGACAGAATGTAAAAAGTTCGTGAAAAAAGTTTTTCGACTTAGCGTCGAAAGGACGTTGAATAGCCATCGCATCAAAATCGAATAATCAGTATGCTTATTTGAAAGAAACGATTTACAGGGGCAGGACTTGTATGTTCCGTCCCTGTAAATTTTACACATAACGAAGCGGCAATTGCGAAAAATTTTGTTCAGAAAGCTTCGCTTCGACAGCTAACTTGTACTTAAAATGAAATCAAAGAAAAGATGTGAACTTAAATGGAAGAAAAAACAATCGGCTATGTTCATTCTATCGAAACTTTCGGTTCAGTAGACGGACCTGGACTGCGCTTTGTCGTGTTTATGCAAGGATGCCGCATGCGTTGCCAATTTTGTCACAATCCAGATACTTGGAATATTGGCGGAGGGAAAGAATACACAGCAGATGAACTTTTAGATAAAGCAGAACGCTTCAGACCTTACTGGGGAGATAAAGGTGGTATTACTGTTAGTGGTGGAGAACCTCTATTGCAGATCGATTTTTTGATTGAACTATTTAAAAAAGCAAAAGAGCGGAAGATGCATACTACATTGGATACATGCGGAAAACCTTTTACGTATGAAGAACCTTTCTTTTCACGTTTTCAAGAATTGATGAAGTATACAGATTTACTGTTATTTGACATCAAACACATCGATAATGAAGAGCATAAAAAACTAACGCATTGGGACAATGAAAATATTTTAGAAATGGCTCAATATTTGTCAAAAATCAACAAACCGGTTTGGATTCGCCATGTACTAGTTCCTGAGCGAAGTGATTATGATGAATATTTGATCCGACTAGACAACTTTATTCAAACCTTGTCAAATGTAGACAGAGTAGAGATTCTTCCTTATCATACGATGGGAAAATACAAGTGGGAAACACTTGGTTTGAAATATCCATTAGAAGGGATCGAACCACCTACAAAAGAACGTGTCGAAAATGCTAAACGATTGCTTCATACAGAAGAGTATACAAAATATTTAACGCGATAGGTCGCATCGGAAAGAAGATAAGTATTGCTTCTTTCCGTTTTTTTGCTATTATTAAATAGGAGAAATCACAAAGGAGCGAATGACATGTCAAAAATTTTAGTTTTTGGTCACCAAAATCCAGATACAGATGCAATCGGGGCAGCCATTGCGTTTTCATACTTGCAAAATGAATTAGGTAAAGAAACAGAAGCAGTTGCTCTAGGTACACCTAATGAAGAAACACAATACGCATTAGACCACTTTCAGCTATCTGCACCACGAGTAGTAGAGTCAGCTAAAGCAGAAAATGCAGATGTCATGCTTGTGGATCATAATGAATTCCAACAAAGTATTTCAGATATCAGCGAAGTAAATATTTTAGCTGTAGTAGACCACCATCGTATTGCAAACTTTGAAACAGCTAATCCATTGTACTATCGTGCAGAACCAGTTGGATGTACAAGTACGATTATTTTAAAACTATATAAAGAAAACCAAGTAACAATTCCTAAAGAAATCGCAGGAATCATGCTCTCAGCTATCATTTCAGATACATTGTTGTTCAAATCACCAACATGTACGCCTGAAGATGAAGCAGCTGCAAAAGAACTTGCAGCAATCGCTGAAGTCGATCTAAACACTTATGGACTTGAAATGTTGAAAGCAGGAACAAATCTAAGTGATAAATCAGCTGCGGTTCTTCTTGATTTGGATGCAAAAAGTTTCCCAATGGGCAGTTCCAACGTTCGTATCGCTCAAGTCAATACAGTGGACCTTAATGAAGTGATGGATCGACAAGCAGAGCTAGAAGCAGCAATGGAAGATGAAATGAAAGCAAATGGCTACGATCTGTTCGTATTAGTTGTCACAAACATCTTAGACAGTGATTCAGAATTACTTGTTGCTGGTAAAGGAAAAGAAAAAGTAGAAGAAGCTTTCCAAACAACTTTGACCAACAATCGTGCTTTGCTTAAAGGTGTCGTTTCACGTAAAAAACAAGTCGTACCTCAATTGACGGCTGTATTTAGCTAATCAAATGGTAGTATGAAGCATTCAAAATGAATGGATAAGCGATTGATATAAAAAGAAACATAGAACATACTAAAGGCCGAAGAAATGGAGGAGAATAACAGTCAATTATGACTCTTGTTCTTCCTCCTTTTTACGTAATAGCCTTTTAAGTAAAATAAAACGGATAGAAAAGAGAACATATATGAACTATTATTATTCAAAAAATAAGGAAAACTTTTATCAAAAACTGACCGATGATCCGCTTTTTTCTTCATTGACCGATTATCTATATGAACATCGAGAACAAGAAACGATTCTAAGAGAATTGAAAAAAGAATTTTCGCAAAATAAATTTTCCCATTTTCTTGATCTATTGATCGATGCAAGATTAATCAAGAGGGAAGAACGAAGATATCATTTGAACTTTCCAATATTTGATCCTAAAGATTACTTGCAACAAACCATTTCGGCTGCTGAAACCATAGCTGAACAATTGAAGAGACTCTCTTTTGATGAACAAAAATTAGCGATGGGAGAAGTTATTTGGGCGTATTGTTTCGAAGATGAACGGAAAGAAGCGTATTTTTATGGAGTAAGAAACAGCCGAGAGACAGAATTGCTGAGGACAACTGCAGGAAATGAGAAGTACCGTTTTATCACACTTTCTTCTATAGAACACTTCCCGCTTACTTTGGCTAATTACTTTTTTGTACAGAAGAATCAGCTTCCTGTAACGAAGGCATTCAAAGAATTAGCCGAACTTATTGGAGACGTAAATGAAGCGTACTTTTTTGATCAAATAGAAGTTATCGTTGACAGGATACGTAAGAATAAATATAAAAATCGCCGGCCTAGTATTTTCCATCAGTCTCTACTTGTGACGAATACTATAAAGGAAGAAGAATCATTCACATTAGAATTACCTATTGTCGAAAAAAACAATTTTGAGATTGAATTACCAACATTGGATCCTTCATTGACAATGGAGGAAACGGCCTTTCTTAAACGACAAATCTTTTCTGAGCTGAGCAAGAAATTTATACCGCATGCATTTTCTTATATCAAAGAATATGGAGCAATATAGAACAGTTTTAGTGAGTAAAACCTAAGAGAGCAGTAAGCAAAAATTATACTGACTCTTGCAGGAGGAGCCTTTCTCTTCCTTTATGGTTAAAAGAATTATTTGAGTATTTTGCCTATCTACCACCTATTGGATTCACTACATGGTCTGGAAACAAAGGAATGCAAAAAAATGGTGAGAAATGTGGAATGACAAAGGAAGGAGTCATAAGAAAAGTCAGATTTTTAAATAATCAATATTATGATTCAGTCAAGTATGGCATTTTAAGGGAAGAACTAGCCGATTAGATTAGGAAGTCCATTTGATGATCCAGAATCACTAAGAAACGAATGGCGAGTCATTAATAATTTATCCAATCTTGGGTTATTCTTTTAGATTGAAGTGTTTAAAACTAAAAAAGCATTTATGAAGTCGTAATAGTCAGGCTTCAAAATGCTTTTTATTTTGTTTGTTTTTTCTTTGCCACATAAATACACCTAGACTGACGATGAAGAGCATATCCAACAGATTTCCTGCAACTTGGATCGTCGAAGGGTTGGTCAGTGGCATTAAAGCAAGGACAAAAAAGGAAAACAAGCTGTAAATAAAACAGGTGACAGGAACTAATCGAAAGAAGAGTGGACATTTCAATTGGCTAAAAATGAGTGAAAAAATAAAATAAGTAAAAATGGATAAAATCACGACTAAACCATTCATGATAAAGAAGAAAAGCGTATTGTGATTAAACGAATAAAAAAGAATTGCTAAAAAAGAAAACGTTTTAAATGCAATCAATACGCTTGAAGCTTCGTTTAACGTACCAGGATGTCGATGAAAAAAATAGGCACCGAAATAAACAGAAAACAGTAAACCGCAAAGAGAAGACAAAATCAAAAAAAACGGATTTTCTTCGGCTTCTGTGATATCAGAATGATCCAAAAGCAACCAGCCTAATGCACTAGAAGGCGCATGTGAGGTCTTAAGGTATGAATAACATAGAAAAAATAAGATCGTCAAAGTTGCAAAAAAAGAGCCTAAATGTAAAAAATTAGTGGTTCTACGTTGAATTTCCATAATATCTCCAAATTAAATTGATAAGTATATAAAGTATAATAACAAATTGATGAGTATATGTCGATGTTTTTTAATCAAAATAATAAATAAAAACTGTCTAACATTTAAAATTTAATTTAGATATTAGACAGTTTTTAAGTTTGTGAGTTATTTTCCTTGTCGTTTTCTCACTTTTTTAGTCCAGAAACCACCTGAAATATATTTTGGCTCATAAGAAATGATAAAAGCACGCTCTTCGATTTCTTTGATCAGGCGATACAGTTCACGTTCGCTTTTTCTAGGAGAAAGTATTTCGAGAACTAGCCGCTCACCTTCCAGCCCCATTGCAGAAGTCTGTGTCACACCATAACCGTGTTCTCTCAGTATACCCGGCAAACTTTTATCTTCTGCGCTATTTGCTGGCAAAATCGTTGTGACCATGATGTATCCTAATGCCAATTTGTCTTCAATCAAAATTCCGACACTGATACCTACTGCGTAACCTAACGCATAGACAAATAAATTCAGTGGATTATCTAAACGATCTAAAACAAGGGATAAGCCGACGATATAAATCGTGATCTCGACCATACTGACAAGTGGAGCAATCAGTCGATAGCCTTTCATTGTCAACATGAAACGTAACGTGTTCAGAGTGATATAAGCAAAATTAATGAGGAAGATCATCCCCAACATTTTTGGATCAATCATTTGTAAAACTCCTTTCATTTATATAACAACAATATCAAAAAAAATCGTAAGTGAAGAAAAATTGAAACTTTATACATACAAAAAAATGATAAAATGATTATAATAGAATTATAAAGATAGGTTAGGTGATTAAAATGAAAACGGTCAATCGTGTGTTTTGTGCCAGCCACGTGCTAAGTCTCCTTCTCAGTATATACTTAGGTGTCTATTCGATTCAACAGCCAATTGAGGTAGAGAACATTGTTTTTCAGATGTCGCTGACAGATGGTTTAATTTTAAGCGTTTTTTTCTTTTTGATACTGTTTATTGGTAATATTTTCGGTAGCGTTGCCAGTTTTTTGAATTTTTCTATTTATCCACTCCTTTCGCTAGCATTAGGAGTGGTGGGACTTTGTTCTCTGTGCTTATTTCCCGAGCCATTCAGTCCTGCATTTATATTATTTGGTACACTGAACCTGTTCCAGACAACTGTTGGAGCATGGTTGCTATGGCGATCAGGAAATTTAATGAAAATAGGTGAGTAACAATTGAATCCAATTATATTGAAACGTTCTGTCCATCATATTCCAGTGTTAGAAGTTGTTCTGAAAGAATTAAGAGAGGAACGTATTCCCGTTGTCATCTATTATCACGGATGGCAGACAAGTAAGGAGTTAGTTTTGACGCAAGGAAGAAAAATTGCGCAGCAGGGCATTCGTGTGATCCTGCCAGATGCGATGAATCATGGGGAGCGCAAACAGCCGGTTTCTTCTATTCCATCCTATACATTTTGGGATAGTATCTACGGAAATCTGTTTGAATTTGACACACTTATCAAGCATTTAGAAAAAAGAGGTCTTCTACATGATCAGCTTGCAGTTGGCGGGGTTTCGATGGGGGGAATGACAACATGCGCCTTGTTGGCTAAACATCCTCATATAGTAGCGGGCGTGTGTTTGATGGGTTCCCCTGCACCTTTGGAATATGGAAAAGAAATCGTAAGGCGCGCATCGGAATATAATTATGTCGTACCAAAAGACTATTTTGATTTGATTTCATGGGTTAAGAGCTATGATTTGTCATTGCAGCCGGAAAAGTTAGCTGGACGTCCTCTGTTCTTTTGGCATGGACAAGCTGACGAAAAAATTCCTTATATACAAACGGAACGATTTGTAGAAAAAAACCGGCATAAGTCTTACGGAAAAGAAATTGTTTTTCGTTCCTCAAAAACACAGCGACATATGGTACAAATACCACTAATGGAAGAAGCTTCCACTTTTTTAGCAAAAAATTTGATAAAAAAGTATAAATAATTGAAACGGAAAATCACTCATGACGATAGAGGATTTTCCGTTTTTTATTTTGGGCTATAATGAACTCTGTTAGGAAAATTTGGTATAATTGATAGTAAGAATGACAACATGTTAGAAAGGAAGAGAGCATGCCCACTTTAGCAGATGTTGCAAAACGTGCCAATGTTTCAAAAATGACGGTCTCTCGAGTCATCAATCATCCGGAACAGGTGACTGACGAATTGAAAGAGTTAGTTTTCTCAGCAATGGCTGAACTGGATTACCGTCCAAATATTGCTGCAAAAGCACTTGTCACGAATCGGTCGCAGATCATCAAATTATTTATACTGGAAGAAATCGACACAACTGAGCCCTATTACATGAATTTGCTGATGGGAATCGCTAAACGGATCGGTAAAGCGCATTATTCTCTCCAATTAGTTACAAATGATGCCTTCGACGTCGGTTCTTGTGATGGATACATCATCACAGGTGTCAGAAAAAAAGACTTCGATTGGATCGACCGTTTGGAAAAACCAGTTGTCTTGTTTGGGGAAAATTCTGAAGGATATGATTATGTAGACAGCGATAATGAATATGGTACAGCAAAAGCAACGCAATATGCCTTAGAAAGAGATTATCAAACGATTATTTATATCGGTATCGAAGTGGACGAGCCTTTTGAAATTTCAAGGGAAACTGGTTATTTATATGTGATGAAGGAAGCTGATCTTCCTAGTAAAATCTTGCGGTTTCCAAATCATTCGACAGAAGTAGAAAGATATATGACAGAAAACTGGGCAGATTTTACAGATAAAACTTGTTTTGTATGTAGTTCAGATCGGCTAGCACTAGGAGCAGTAAGAGGGATTATAAATGCTGGAGGACACTTGCCCGAAGAATTTGGTGTGATTGGATTTGATGGGGTATTTTTAGACCAAATCAGTTCACCTAAATTGACAACGATCAAGCAAGATATTATACGCATGGGTGAAGTATGTGGAGAAATGTTGTTAAAAAAAATAGAAGAAAAAGGGGCGAGTCAAGGTTATCGTCGTTTTTTTCCTGAACTAGTTATCAGAGAGACAACGAATTAAGTCTTATTACTATATATATTTATGAAATTCATCGCTATTTTCTTAAAATAATCAGCGCATTGCTACTGAAAACAATGAAACTGTGCTATTATTGAGAAAAGTTCCATTTTTGAGAAGGATGGTTTGAATGAAAGAAATCAGACGAAAACATTTCCGTTTTCCTGCGTACGATGATGAGTTAGGCGTAAAATTAACCAACGACAAGAAGCGAGTATTATTTGACGGACAAGAAGATCTTTTGACTGAACAGAATCAGTCCCCGTTTGAGCAGATGAAAGAATTTCATTTTACGAACACGAACACCGAGAAAATCCGTCGCAAGCGTCGTGCAACAAATGGATTGAAGTCAGCTCCGCGTAAGGAAAATTTGGAAAAGCATAAAGGAAAATTACCGGATTATACCGGCCATTACCAATCAGAAATCACATCGACAGGACGAAAAAAACTTTTTGGTGATTCCTCTCGTTCTGTCAGACAAAGTGAAACAAGGACAGAGTCCAAGCATACTACACGAAACGCATCTGTTGACACGAAGGTGCGGGAGCGTTCTTATTTTGTTCCTAAATATGTACCCGCATCGATTATTCCAGACCCTAGAGAAAGCAAAATTTCTGAGGATCATTTAATCGAATCGATGAAAAAAACGGATGACTCTTATCTGTTGTTCGATACAGAACCGACGCCGTATCAAGAAAAAAGAAATGGTGAGCCGTCTGTACGGACATTCAATCGAACAAAAACGTTAGAGGAAACAAAGCAGTCAGAAGAAAAAAAATCGAAAAAAAGCCATGGTATCTTAGAACGCTCATTACAAGGATTGATCGATGATCAAGGAAACTCTTTGGAAGAAAATAGCTATTTTAAATAAGTGATATACAAATTTATATTCGGCTACAGTTGGAAAGGAAACGCTGCGGCGTTTCCTTATTTTATACTCTATCCGAAAGTTTATATCGTATCCTCAGATTTTTTTGAGTTTAAGCGAATTTTTTCTCCCAATAAGTAAGAAAATAATGACAAAATAAAAAAACAAACTATTTTCGCAGATCGTTTGCAAAAATAGTTTATTTTTTATTTTTATAAAGAAGATTTTACTGAATAATATCATTTTAGTTTACATAATGATATTTCTGTAAATTAAATAAAGTAGTGAAAAATAAGAATCAGTGCTCTAACTGTTCAAGAGGGTCAAGTGGTTCAAATGTTTCTGTAGTCTGTTTTGCTTCCAATTGGGGCAAAACAGATCCAATTTCCAGATACTTCACTTTATTCAATGTATAAGATAGAATAGAACAGCTAAGTAATGTATACAGAAAATGTGTGAGATCCAAATAAAGCAAGGAGACAACTAAAATACCAAAAGTAATCAAGAAAAGACTTTTGCCAATCTTAATATGAAAATATTTTTCAATGGCTTGATAAATGATATCTGTTCCGCCTGTGCTTCCGCCGAATCGAAAGACGAGACCGCAACCAATGCCAGAAAGAATACCTGTCATCAAACTATTGATCAGTAGACTATCTACAGCAAAATGTATATGAAGGCTCTCCCATAAATGTAAAAAGAAAACTAGCGCAAATGTTCCAACGATCGTCCGGAGAAAAGCGTGTTTTCCAAAAAGAAACAATGAGATAAGCAATAAAGGTAAATTAAAAAGCAGTGAAGTGACAGAAGGAGCGAATCCAAAAAGATTATGCAAGAGCAAAGCAATACCAGTAACCCCACCATCTGCCAGCTTAGATGGAATATTGATTCCTGTCACAGCTAATCCGTAGATTCCTGCGCCTAAAATGATTCCGCACAATTCTGTAAATAAATTTAATTTTTTCATTTCTAGCCTCTTTTCTTTTGAAAATTTTCAGCAACTTCTTTATTATACTGACTTATACTCTTACTTCAAGAGGAAAATGAAAAAAAATTATTTTTGGCTGTTTCTTTTTATTTATCAAATAAGGAGTGGAAAAATGCGAGCAGCAGACTTATTGACAATTCTTACAAAATCACCCAAAAAAACAGAGTATCAAGGAGTTTTTTTGGCTCAAGAACAAAAACTGGTGCCTGTGACAATGGTCCAGATAAATAAAGCAAATCAATTTATCTTTTTATTTGAACACGGCAAAGCACCACTTGCTATGAAAGACATCTTTATTTTTTTGATGAAGAACCGTGAGAAAGCTGTTTATTATCAGTCAAAAGAAGAACTCATTCCGCTTTATGGAGTGAAAGAGATAGAAAATAAAGTGGTGATATAAGTAAAAATAAGAAAACAAGACGTTTATGATGTCAAAACAACCGTTTTTTACATTTTTGGCAAAAAAGTGTCATGATACAGTATAATATTCGTTGAACAGGCCAATAAAGGTGTTCTCCCCCACGAGATTTCTACTTTATTGGCTGTTTCTTTTTATTAAAATAAAAGTTGTGTGTGTAAAAAAGATATAGCTGATTCCAAGTGACAATTTCGTATAGATTTTTATGGTATTCGTAGTGAAAAAACGAGAACCAAAAAGTTGATCCGACTTTGTTGCTTGGATTCTTTTTTGTCCGCATATTTAGAGGTATTTTTTCCTTTTTTTTGTTCGTGCTGTAAGGTTAAGGCAAGACAAGTTAGTTGGGAAAAAGGAAAGAAATGTTTATACTTAAAGAATAACAGAAAGGAAGGTCGCATGAATAATTTTATACAAACATTAAGTGAAAGAAAAGGCGAGTTGCTGGAAGCTGCATTTCAACATCTGTCCATTTCTCTCATTTCTTTGCTGATTGCAGCACTGATTGCTATTCCTTTAGCGATTTGGGCAGCCAATCATAAAAAAATGGCAGAAGTCTTATTACAGATCACGGGTGTGCTCCAAACGATTCCTTCACTTGCCTTATTAGGTTTACTTATCCCATTTGTAGGGATCGGAACTGTTCCAGCATTGATTGCACTTGTTATTTACGCTTTGCTTCCGATTTTCCAAAACACGTATATTGGTCTAGCTGAAATTGACCCGTCTATTGAAGAAGCAGCGGTAGCATTTGGTATGTCCAGAATGAGACGCTTGCTGAAAGTAGAGCTTCCAATCGCATTACCTGTCATTATCTCAGGTATCCGAACTGCCTTAGTTTTAATCATCGGTACGGCTACTTTGGCAGCATTGATCGGAGCAGGTGGATTAGGGACATTTATTTTGTTAGGTATTGACCGAAATACACCTGTTTTGACATTGATTGGTGCGATCAGTTCTGCCTTGCTTGCCATTATATTCAGCGAACTGATTCGCTGGTTGCAGCATAAGAAACCTCGATATTCCATCATTACTTTAGCAGCAGTGGTGTGTTTATTTGGCGGCGTTTCTTTATATCAGTCTGCCTTGTTTAAAAATGAAACCATCACGATTGCTGGAAAATTAGGAGCGGAACCTGAAATCCTGATCCAAATGTATAAAGAATTGATTGAAGACAACACAAAAACAGAAGTTGAATTAAAACCGAATTTTGGCAAGACGAGTTTTTTGTTCAATGCACTGGATCAAGGTCAAATCGATATCTATCCTGAGTTCACAGGTACTGTCCTAGAAAGCTTGGTGAAGGTACCTGAAGCAATGAAAAGTGCTGATTTGACAAAAGAAAAAACATATGACGAAGCAGAAGAATTATTGAATAAACAATTCGATATGACATTATTAAAACCAATGGCTTACCAAAATACGTATGCCTTGGCAGTCAAGAGATCTTTTGCGAACGAACATCAACTTAAAAAGATTTCCGATTTGGCAGCTATCTCTGATCAGATCAAAGCGGGATTCACACTGGAATTTATTGATCGTTCAGATGGATATAAAGGAATCCAAGAAGCATATGGCTTAAATTTTTCAAGTGTACAAAGCATGGAGCCAAGTTTGCGTTACCAAGCAATCAATAATGGAGATGTCAATATTGTGGATGCCTATTCCACAGATAGCCAGCTCAAGGAGTACGATCTAGTGACTCTAGAAGATGATCGAGGGTTATTCCCAGCTTATCAAGGCGCACCGCTGATGAAAAAAGATTTTGCTAAAGAACATCCTGAAATCGTTAAAGCACTGAATAAATTAAGCGGAAAAATAACAGAGGATCAAATGATTGATATGAATTACCAAGTCAATGTCGAAAAGAAAAAGCCGACAGAAGTAGCACGAATCTTCCTGAAAAATGAAGGATTAGTAAAGGAGGAAGATCAGTGACTAAATTAATCGAGTTCAAACATGTGCAAAAAAAGTATGATGGAAAGTATGTCATCGATGACCTAAATCTGGCAATCAAAAAAGGAGAAATCTTTGTTTTGGTTGGTCCTTCCGGTAGTGGAAAAACAACTACTTTGAAAATGATCAATGGATTATCTAAACCATCAGCAGGAGACATCTACTTCAAAGGAAAATCGTTAAATGAATATAATCTGCAGAAAATGCGGTGGAATATGGGATATGTGTTGCAGCAAATCGCTTTGTTCCCGACCATGACAGTCAAGCAAAATATTGAAGTCATCCCTGAAATGTTGGGTTGGGAAAAGCAGAAAAGAGCAGACCGTGTAGATGAACTTCTTCAAAAAGTTGGCTTATCTCCTGATATTTATCGAGATCGTATGCCTAGAGAGTTGTCTGGAGGAGAACAGCAACGGATCGGGATCATCCGAGCTATTGCTGCAAGCCCAGATGTGATTTTGATGGACGAGCCATTTAGCGCATTAGATCCGATTTCAAGAAACTCATTACAAGAATTGGTTTTGTCCTTACACGAAGAATTGGGCACGACCATCGTTTTCGTTACGCACAATATGGAAGAAGCAATCAAGCTAGGTGATCGTATTGCATTTATGAAGGATGGAGAAATTATCCAATGTGACACACCAGAGCAGTTATTGATGAATCCTAAAAACGACTACGTTCGGCATTTCTTTGATGAACCGAAACAGACGAAAGAGTGGCGAGTAGAAGATTTAGTCGTCAATGGATATTTCTTAAATGAAATACCAGAAAATGCTCGTCAACAAGTTTGCTTTGATACGCCTATGAAAGAAGTATATTCGCTTCTTTCGGTGTATCCAAGCATTGTGATAGTAGAAAAGCAAAGAAGTATTGGGTCGCTGACAAGTAAAGAAATCTTTGCTTTTTTAAGTCGAGAGGAGGAAGGAAATGAAAACATATGATGCAATTGTCATCGGTTCAGGTGTGAGCGGCTTAAGTGCTGCTTATGGATTGAAAGAAGCAGGTAAAACAGTACTAGTGGTCGAAGAAGATCTATGGGGCGGGACTTGTCCTAACCGTGGATGTGATCCTAAAAAAGTCTTGTTAAGTGCAGTAGAGGCACGTAATCGGGTAAAACAATTGAGTGGAAAAGGTTTTAACGAGATCCCAACTGCCAACTGGGAAGAACTTCAAAAATTCAAACGAACATTTACGGATCCAGTCCCAGAAAGCCGAAAAAAACAATTAGCAGAAGCTGAAATCGATCATCTTTCAGGAACCGCTCGTTTTTTGGATGATTCATCTATTGAAGTCAACGAAGAAGTCTTCCATGCGGATTACTTTGTTTTGGCAACCGGGCAAAGACCTACGATCTTACCAGTGGAGGGAAAGGAATACTTGAAAACTAGTGCAGACTTTTTATCATTGCCTGTACTGCCTAAAGAAATCATTTTTATCGGTGGTGGTTATATTGCTTTTGAGCTAGCTACGATTGCCAATGCTGCAGGGAGCAAAGTAACCATTGTCCATCATAATCAACGGCCATTAAAAGAATTTGAGGCGTCTTTGGTAGAGGAAGCCGTCCATCAAATGGAAGCATCTGGCATTCAGTTTGCTTTTGATGTTGAAACCCAAAAAATCATTTCAGAAGGTACTCGCTATCGTTTAGTCGGAAAAGAGACGGAATTAGTAGCAGATATGATTTTTTGTGCGACTGGGAGACAGCCGAATACAGAATCTTTAGCACTTGAACAAGCGAATGTCGTCTTTGATAAACACGGAATTTCAGTCAATGATTATCTACAAACGAGCAATCCAAAAATTTTTGCGTGTGGAGATATTGTTTCAAGGAAAACACCCAAATTGACACCAGTCGCCACTTTTGAAGGAAATTATGTAGCTAAGCGGATAACGGATGCAACAGGCGACCCTATCAAATATCCAATTATACCCACGATCGTCTACGCTAGTCCTAAACTTGCTGAAGTAGGAGTTACAAAAAGTCACGCCTCTTTGTCAGATCAAGTGGTAGAGATGGATCTTACCAATTGGTTCACCTATCATCGTGTCAATGAACCAGTTGCTAAGGCTGAATTGACCTTTGACCAGCAAAATTATTTGATTGGTGCTGCAGTGATTAGCGAGCAAGCAGACGAATTGATCGATGATTTGACACTAGTCATCAATCAAAAATTGACTAAAAAAGAGTTGGATAGCTATATCATGGGGTATCCGACATTGGCAAGTGATCTCTCCTATTTATTGAAATAATCAGCATGATGACTAAAGCGCTTGTTGCTTTTTCCTTCTTGTGTGCTACACTTTAAAAAATGAATACCTGTTTCTGGGGATGTCGTAGACGACATGAGAGTAAGTTGTGAACTTAGACCCATTGAACCTGTCAGTTAATACTGGTGAAGGGAGAAACATAGCAGACGCTTGAAGCAGGTTACTATGTCGTGCCCATTTCAAGCGTTTTTTGTTATTCATATTAGAAGAAAGGAGGTAACAAAATGAAGAAAAATCTTTATCCAGCAGTCAGTATGGCATTCATTTTAATTATTTGGCAGATTGTTGTCATAGTTTGGAAAATACCTGCCTTTATTTTACCCGGACCTGCTGCTGTATTTTCTGCATTAACGGCAGATGCACAAGTATTACTTTCCCATTCTGTCACGACATTAAATGAAGCAGTGCTTGGTTTGGTAATAGCTAGCGTTCTTTCTTTTATTACTGCCTTGGCAATGGATTATTGGAAGTTTTTAGAAATGTCTTTTTATCCGTTACTAGTGATTTCACAAATGTTGCCAATTATGGTTTTAGGACCATTGCTGACCCTATGGTTTGGATTCGGTATGCTTCCAAAAGTGATCCTTGTTGTCTTGATAAGCTATTTTCCGATCGTAGTTTCTTTTTCGGATACATTGAGGAAAGTATCAAAAGAGCAAATCATCTTTTTGAAAACGATGGGGGCAGATACAGGGAAGATTTATCGAATATATAAAATACCAGCGGGTTTATCCGGCTTCTTTTCCGGTTTAAAAGTGGCTGCTACTTATTGTGTCAGCGGAGCAGTCGTTGGAGAATGGCTAAGTGCTCAAGCAGGTTTGGGTTATTATATGATACGCGTAAAAAACAGCTACCAGATCGATAAAGTTTTTGCTGCGATCATTTGTGTTATTCTACTGAGTTTATTGCTCAATGGCGCTTGTTCATTATTGAAAAAAGGGTATTATCGTATGCTTTATATTTTGTAAGAGAAGGGGATCAAATGAAAAAAATATGGCTTTTATTACCGCTACTGTTGCTTCTATCAGCTTGTGGCACAGCAAAAGAAACGAGTAGCAAGCAAGAAACGAAGGATCTGAAAAAAGTGACACTTGTTTTGGATTATGTACCGAATACTAATCATACTGGTATCTACCTAGCAAAAGAAAAAGGCTACTATAAAGAAGCTGGTTTAGATGTCCAAATCATCGAACCAGGAGACAATTCGACAAGTATTGGTCTAGTAGGTGCTGACAAAGCACAATTTGGTGTAAGTTATCAAGAAGACGTCACTTATGCTCACGCAGATGGACAGAATATACCAGTCAAAGCAATTGCTACAGTGATCAAACATAATACTTCTGGGTTTGCTGCCTTATCAAACAGTAATATCCATTCACCAAAAGATTTTGAAGACAAAACATATGCAGGTTGGCAAAGTCCAAGTGAAGAAGCTGTCTTAAAAGCTGTGATGGAAAAAGACGGCGGGGACTTTTCGAAACTGACAATGGTAGGAAGCAATGGAGAAGGGCCAGAAAGCTTAGGAAAATCCTCAGATATCCAATGGTACTTTGAAGGTTGGGATATGATCAAAGCAAAAGAAGCCGGTATCAAACTCAACTATATCCCATTGAAAGAATTAGATGAACGGTTAGATTACTATACTCCAGTAATTATTACGAATGACCAGCTAATCAAAGGTGATCCAGAATTGGTACAGTCTTTTATGAATGCAACGAAAAAAGGCTATCAGGAAGCTATTAAGGATCCAAATGACAGTGCTAAACTGTTGCAAAAATATGCAAAAGAAAATGAATTGTCATTTTTAGAAGAATCACAAGCATTCTTGTCAAAAAATTATACGGATGATCCTGAGAAATGGGGAATGATGGAAGAAAAAGTTTGGGGCAATTATACAGATTTCATGCAAGAAAACGGATTGATCAAGCAAAACGTACCTTCGCAAGAACTATTCACTAATCAATTTGTAAAATAGGAGTGATAGATATGTCAATCCAAATCAGCCACTTGAATGTAGTCATTGAAAACCTGAAAATATTAGAAGACATCCATTTCACTATCCCTAAAGATACCTTTACATCGATTGTCGCGCCAAGCGGAGCCGGTAAGTCAACATTGCTGAAGACTTTAACAGGAGTCCAGCCTATGACTTCTGGAACGATCAAAGTAGACGGTCAAAAAATAACTGGTCTTCATACAGCATTTAGTTATATGCCACAAGAAGATATGTTACTTCCTTGGCTGAGCGTCTATCAAAACGTTACGTTATATCAAAAAATCAATCATCTAGCAATTGATGAAGAAGAAGTAAGGGATTATTTGGATATCTTTGGGTTAAACGGCTATGAACATTTTTTGCCGGAACAATTATCTGGCGGGATGAAGCAACGAACGGCCTTGTTACGAACAATCATGAATCCTTCTTCTTACTTGCTTCTTGATGAACCATTTGGAGCGTTAGATGCTATGACCAGAGGGCAGATGCAAGATTGGATGCTGAAACTGCCTAAAAAAGCAAAGCGGACTACTTTGCTCGTGACACATGATATTGAAGAAGCAATTTATTTATCAGACAGGATTCTTGTGCTTTCCGCCCGTCCGGCACATGTGATTGCTGAGATTCAAGTGCCTGAAAAACGACGGTCACGTGAATGGCTGCTACAGCAATCAGAGTTGAAGCAAACGATTTATCAGTTATTGGCAGGTGAATTAGATGTTAAGTGATGCTCATTGTCATTTAGATGGGAGTCAAAATTTAGCACTCCTTCAGCAGGAACACACGATTTTGACGATCATCAATTGTGATTCGCCAGAAGAATGGGAGGAAAACAGACAGCTTGCAGCAAGTAAGAATCAAGCCTTAAGTTACGGTATCCATCCTTGGAAAGCAGATAGCTATACGTTTGAACAAGTTGAGCCTTTTTTGAAAAAAACAAGAATAATCGGTGAAATAGGGTTAGATAATATTTGGACGAATGTACCGATGACTACACAAAAAAAAGTATTTGAGCGACAGCTTGCTTTTGCAGCCGTAAATAAGAAACCTGTTGTACTGCATACAAAAGGATGCGAAAAAGAGATCTTAAGTTATATCCAAGCTTACCCTAATCACTATTTGATCCATTGGTATTCTTCTTTGGACTATCAACAAGACTATATTGATTTAGGCTGTTATTTCAGCATTGGTCTTGATTTGAAAAAGAATCCAGCAGTCTGGCAACTAGCTAAAGCAGTCCCAATCGACCACTTACTTATTGAAACGGATGGACTACATGCAGCAGAGTGGGCATTAGGGGGGATTTTTTCAGAAAAAGATTATGTCTCACTGCTTGAAGAACAGTTAAAGACAATCGCTGAGATCAAAGAGCTATCAGTTGAAGAAGTTAAGAAAAATACTTATCAAAACTTGGAACGTTTCATTAGATTAGGTAAATAAAAAGGAGGTGTGACACTAGTTGTGTCACACCTCCTTTTTGGCTTTCTTTGTATAAAAGTAAACCGTTCGATTAATAAATGAATCTTAGTACCAACCGTTTGCTTCCCAGAATGCTTTCGCCGCTTCCCAAGAACCATAACGTGAAGTAACATATTGTTCTGCTACTCTTTCTTGGTTTGCAGCAGAGTAGTCACCATTTAAGTAAGAAGAATCTAATTGGTAACGTCCGATGTAACGTCCGTTCGTTGCTGTGTAAGAACCGCTTGATTCTTTTTGTGCGATCCATTCTTTTGCAGAGCTTGTGCTTGCTGGAGTAGCAGCAGTTTCTGTTACAGCAGGAGCAGGTTGTGTTTCAGCTACAGGCGCTGCTTGTGTTTCCGTTTGAACCGTTTCTTGTACAACAGGTTGTTCAGCTTGAACAGGTTCAGCTTGGACGGGTGCTTCTTGAACGGCTGCTTGAGGTTCAGCAGCTGCTTGTGCAGAGCCTTCTGTTGGGATTGTTAATTGTTGTCCTGAGTAGATCAGGTTAATATCAGAAATTGAATTTGATTCTGCAATGGCATTGATCAAGGAGTTATCACCAACGTATTTTTGAGAAATCGTTGATAGAGTATCACCTGATTGAACGGTATAAGCTTCGTCCGCATGAGCAGTCGTTCCCATGAAGAATGCAGCGCCGGCAGCCAAAGTTGTTCCAAAAAGTAAAGTTTTAAGTGATGTCATGAAAAATCTCCTTTATTCGTTAAAAAGTTTTATTTGTTGTGTTCAACGAGGAATACTTTAACACGTGAAAATATTTCATAGGTAAAAGAAGCATGACAATTTATGACAAATCCACGTTTTTTGTAATAAATACAGTAATCTATGAAATGAAAAGGGTTACGTTTAATAAAACTTGCTTTTTTGTTTTTGTTCACCATAAATATTTATTTAAGAAAGTATTAACCTGCATTTTTCTCTATAAAAAAGGAGGATTAAATGAGTATTTGATAGTAATTATATTAAAATTACATATGTAATTTGAAAACGCTTGACATTGTGTTTGAGATCACTTACTTTTAGTATGTAAAAGTATTGGATTAAGGAGCTATGCAAATGAAAAAGAAATTTATTACTGGTGGGATTGTCGTTGCATTTCTATGTCTAATTGGCTACACAGGCACGCGGTACGCAAATGAAATTATTTTGTGGGGTGGAGAGACAGATATTGATACAATCAATGAGAATCTGACACAGCTTGATCATACATTGACAGATAAAGAGCAAGCGATTACAGATCTTACCGCTCGACTAGCACAAAAAGAACAGACATTGCAAGATTCAAAGGCAGATGTCCAAGAATACCAAACAAAAGTAAATGAATTAGAAAACCAAAAAAATCAATCGGCAGCAGAAAAACAAAACTTAGAAAGTCAATTAGTCAGCAAGGATGCACAACTACAAAGCAAACAAAATGAAATCAATGCGAAACTAGACGAAATCAACCAAAAAAATGATGAAATCAATCGTTTGAATGCAGATTGGACTGCAAGACTACAAGAAGCACAAGCAAAACTTTCAGAATTACAAAATACTGTAAATGGTTTGAACCAACAAATCACAACACTTACACAAGAAAAAACAAATGTAGAAACTCAGTTAACAGATACACAAAAGAAATTAGACGAAGCAACTGCTGAAAACTCAAGCTTGAAACAATATATTCAAAAGTTAGAAAAAGCAAAAGATGAAGTGGAAGATACAGCTGATAAATCTCAGCAAATTGTTGAACAACATTTGCGTAAATAATCTTTCTTAACAAGTAAACCTGAATTAGTAAAGAAGCAACAGTAATCTATACTGCTGCCTCTTTTTTTAGTACATGTCCTTCATCTTCGCAGGAAGTGCCAATATGATTTTAAGAAAGGTAATAGACAAAAAGTCAACAAGATAAAACAGAGTTTCTTCTTTACAAAGGGAATGTATGTTCGTATAATGGTGTTGAGGTGAAGGTTATGGAGAAAAAATATGGAACAGTAGATAAGATCCGTACTTTGCAAGTCAGTGCCAGACCGTTGATCCGTTTCAGTTTAAATGGGGTCAATTGTTTGATTGCTTCCCATAGTTTGAACTTCCTAGCTGAAGTAGACGAAGGGATGAAGTTAGTCGTTACAGGTTATTATAATAATAGAAAGCAATTTGTTGTGAGATCCTATCATGTGTTAGGGAAACCCAAAATTGTGGTAGAATATGAGAAAAGTCTATACCCAAGAAAAAAGGTCCGACAGGATGAAAGAATAAACTAGAAAACAAGCGGCTGAGACAAAAATGTCCTAGCCGCTTGTTTTGGAAAGATGGATGCAGATGATGGGACTCGAACCCACACGAGCATACGCTCACATGACCCTCAATCATGCTTGTCTGCCAATTCCAACACATCTGCTTGATATAAAACTACAGATCTACTAATAGAAAGTGGCGTGTCTGCCATTCCATCACGTCTGCGTAATAATAACACAATAATGATAGCGAGGTTTTACATAGTTGTCAAGCTCAAAAATGGGAGGACTTATGAAGATGGAGAAATATGACGGAGAATTTTCAGGACTGGGAATGATCTTAGGTGTATTGATTGGACTTGCATTCGGACGTTTTTTGCTTGGTTTTATGCTAGGAATCATTTGTGGAATTGCAATGGATTGGGCAGCGAATCTATGGAATGACTATCATGACAATTAAGTTCTTAACGCTTGTTTGTGTTTTTTTAATACTTACGTTTTTCCTAAATAAGTGGCAAAATTTTCTAGGATGGAGTATGATATTGAAATAGTAAATAACAAAAAATTTGGAAAGTTCTAACTTTTTGAAATGAGGGATTGGCTAAGTGATGAGAGAATTTGAAAAATCCAACAAATTAGAAGGTGTCAGTTACGATGTTCGCGGTCCCGTTCTAGAAGAAGCGGAGCGGATGCAAGAAGAGGGCATTAGTATTTTAAAATTGAACACGGGAAATCCCGCACCTTTTGGATTTGAAGCACCAAACGAAGTCATTCGTGATTTGATCATGAATGCCCGTGACTCAGAAGGCTACTCAGATTCCAAGGGGATCTTTTCTGCTAGAAAAGCAATTGAGCAATATTGCCAACTGAAACATTTTCCGAATGTGACGATCAATGATATCTACACCGGCAACGGAGTGAGCGAATTGATCACGATGTGTATGCAGGGTTTGCTGGACAATGGAGATGAAGTACTGGTTCCAATGCCGGACTATCCGTTGTGGACGGCTTCTATTGCATTAGCTGGAGGCACACCTGTTCATTATATTTGCGATGAAGAGGCAGAATGGTATCCTGATATTGATGATATCACATCAAAAATAACGAGTCGGACAAAAGCTATTGTTATCATTAATCCTAATAATCCTACTGGGGCACTTTATCCAAAAGAATTATTAGAAGAAATCGTTGAAGTTGCTCGACAAAACAACCTGATTATTTATTCCGACGAAATCTATGATCGCTTAGTGATGGATGGTCTAGAACATATTCCGATTGCTACATTAGCGCCTGATTTGTTCGTTGTTACGCTGAATGGTTTATCCAAATCTCATCGTGTAGCAGGATTTCGAGTAGGCTGGATGGTCCTAAGTGGAGATAAGTCACACGTCAAAGGCTATATAGAAGGGCTGAATATGTTGTCCTCCATGCGTTTGTGTTCCAATGTATTGTCTCAGCAAATTATCCAAACCGCGCTAGGCGGTTATCAAAGTGTCGATGAGCTGCTCCTGCCAGGCGGAAGGATCTATGAGCAAAGAGAATATATCTATAATGCAATCAATGATATTCCTGGTCTTTCAGCCGTAAAACCAAAAGCTGCTTTTTATATATTCCCAAAAATTGATACAAAGCGATTCAATATTTTGGATGATGAAAAATTCGTTTTGGACTTTTTACATGAACATCATATTCTACTTGTACATGGTGGTGGATTTAATTGGAACCAGCCAGATCATTTTCGAATCGTTTATCTTCCTAAAATGGATGATTTGAAACAAACAGCTAAGAAAATGAGAGAATTCCTAGCAACCTATCGCCAAAAATGATTTTAAAAACCAAATTTTTCAGTAGGAGGGCCACAGACAAACACACTGAGGCTCTCTTTCTAGTGGAGTTTTCTTAAATAACTAAAGTATATTATTTAGTTGCAAGTCTTTTCTTGAAGTTTGCGACTTCCTAAAGTAAAATACGAATAGAATGCGAATACGCATATTTTGGGGAGGATACTTATGGAAACGTTAATCGAGTCCTTTGGAACGATCATTAAAGAGATTCGAAAAGAACAAAAAATGACGCAAAAAATGCTTTCGCAAGATATTTGTTCACAAAGTGTATTAAGTCGGATCGAAAATAATGAGGAACTGCCGAATGTATTGGTGATGATGCAGATTTGTCAACGGCTAGGGGTAACGATTGATCATGTGATGAATCTCTCTCGAAAAACTACTCGGACAAACGATAAATTATTTGAACTGTTGGATAGTTGTTTCCAAAAACGTGATTATCGGAAGTTAGAACAAGTACTAAAATCTTCTGATATTTCTGAAAATCTGTATCAAGCAACTGACTTTCAACGCTATTATTATTATCTCGGTGTTTGCGAATTCACGTTGCGTCAAAATATCTCTCATTCCCTTTATTATTTGAAAGAAGCATTGAGTTACTCTAGCCAAAAAGAAAGAATTCATGTCTCTGACACAGAAATACAACTGATCAGTTGCATTGGAAAAATATATGGTGTTGCAGGAAAAACGGCTGAAGCACGCTATTATTTGAGTCGAAGCATTCAACTGTTGCACCAATCAGCTGACGAACGATCAAAAAGTGAATTTTCGCAAATTTTTTATAATTATGGAAATTTCTTATTCCATCAAAATGAAATTGACGAAGCACTAGAGCAAGTGAACCAAGGAATCTATTGGGCTCAAGAGAAAAATAGTTACTATTATCTCAATGATTTATTTGTGCTTAAAAGCTTAATATACAAGCGTAAAGAAGAACCAGAAAGAGCAGCATTCTATGAAGGCTTAGCACAAGCTGTGAAACAAATTTCAAAAAATTTGTAAATGGTGTAGACCATTCTTGACTTCTTCTCTAAATAAGAGTACTTTAGAGGTAGAAAAACAAAGGGAGAGAATAGAATGAGAACTTTTATCTATGCTGACAAATTCTTTTTAGCGTCAGGTGTCAAACATGCAGGCTATCTTGAAATTACCGATGGACGTTTTGGTGAATACACTAAAGAACTACCTGAGGGAGAAGTCAACATTATTGACCAAAGCGGCAAATGGATTGCTCCTGGTTTGGTAGATACACATATTCACGGCTATATGAATCATGATGTAATGGATAATGATGCAGAAGGCATCAAAGTGATGTCTGAAGGTCTGTTATCTTGTGGTGTGACATCATTTTTACCAACAACATTAACGTCAAGCAAAGAACGTTTGAAAGATGTAGCTGAAACAATCGGTAAAATGTATCAAGAAGCACCTGGAGCTAAAATCAAAGGAATCTATTTTGAAGGTCCTTTCTTCACGGAAGAACACAAAGGCGCACAAAACCCAAGTTACTTTGGTGATCCTGATTTGGATACTTTCCATGAATGGCAAGAAGCTTCAGGCGGTTTGATCAAAAAGATTGCTTTAGCACCAGAACGTCAAGGTGTGGAAGAGTTTGTCAAACAAGTGACTGAAGAAGGAGTAGTTGTTTCTCTAGGACACAGTAATGCTACACTAGAAGAAGCGCAAAAAGCTGTTGAAGCAGGCGCAAGTGTATTTGTCCATGCTTTCAATGGTATGCGTGGATTGAATCATCGCGAACCAGGTATGGTGGGTGCGTTATTATCTTTAGAACATGTCTTTTCTGAATTGATTTGTGATGGCCATCATGTACATCCAAATGCTGCAGGAATCCTAATGGAAAAAGCAGGACATGATCATGTCGCATTAATTACAGACTGTATGATGGCAGGTGGGATGCCTGATGGAAATTACAATTTAGGCGAATTTCCAGTAGTAGTAAAAGAAGGAACAGCACGTCTAGAATCTGGCAACTTAGCTGGAAGTATATTGAAATTGAAAGAAGCAATTAAAAATGTTGTAGACTGGGGATTAGCAACACCAGAACAAGCAGTCATGATGGCTAGTCTGATTCCAGCAATCAGCTGTAAAATCGATGATACATGTGGAAAAATCGCTCAAGGACGCGATGCAGACTTTATCGTATTGAACCCTGATATGACATTGGAAGCAACTTATCTAGATGGCGTGGAACGTTTCCACGCATAATATAATTTAAGTTAACCTTAAAACTAAACTTCTTAAGTTTGGTTTTAAGGTTTTTTTTGCGTTCTAGTAAAAATCACTTTACATAAGTTTCAAAAGTTTCTTTAATTTCCTATTGTTCAATAAGTAACAATATAAAGATAAAATTAAAAATGTTAATACGTATTAGCAAAATAAAAGCGTTTTTTATTGTGAATAAATGAACATAATTAGAAGGAGAAAGATGAACTTATTTGACATTTTTCGATCGACTTTGACAGATATGTCGATTGTCAGTGCAATCACTTCAACAGTTTTTATTATATTATTAGGGTTTGTTTGTAGAAAAAAGGGGATTTTTTCTGAATCTGTTGGAAAAATTCTATCGAAAGTCGTCTTAACAGTGGCTTTGCCAGCACTGGCATTTCGAGCTTTCATGCAAGATATCAATACAGAATTACTGATGCAAGGAATCAATGTCTTGATTTGGGGATTAGTTATTTATATTATTCTTATTCTAGTTTCAAAACCTTTTTTCTTAAGCTATAAAGGGGATAAGCAAACAACGTTGCGTGTCCTGACGATCTTTGGTTCTACGACCTTTTTCGGAACGCCTATCGTCAGTGCGATTTATGGTCCTGTCGGCGTGATGTATTCCTCAATTTTCAATATTGGGTACCGAATCTTTTTGTATTCTTATGGATACATAAAAATGAGTGGCTTGAAGATGGAAGCTAAAAATATCAAAGCGATGTTCGTCAATCCAATCATTATCGCTACTTTTGCCGGCCTTTTCATTTGGCTGTTCCAAGGGTATCTGCCACAAGTGTCAGTTATAGGTGCAGAAGGAGAGATAAGCCAAGTAGCGTTTTTGCGAATTGACCAGACTGCACCGTGGCTATTTCAGCCGATGGATTATTTAGCTGGTTTAAGTTCACCATTGGCGTGGCTAGCAATCGGCGCAACATTAGGTGAAGTAAGCTTCAAAAAAGCTGCATCTGAAAAAACTTCATGGTATTACAGTCTAGTCAAAGTGGTATTTGTACCTGCATTGAATATCGTGATTCTAGCAGTTTTGACGGCAACGAATATTCTACCAGTCAATTTTGAAGCACTGGCAACAATCGTTATCATGATGGCTACACCAGCTGCAACAGTGGCAGCAGCCTATGCTATCAGTTTTGATAGGGAGGCACTTTTAGCCTCCAATGCATCCTTACTGTCAACTATTTTTGCTGTGGTACTGACACCTGTATGGATCGTTGTATTACAAATGATTCATGGCATAGGTTTGTTTTCATAAGAAATGGAGGAAGAAAGTATGAGAATCGCATGTTACGGTGTTCGTCCGAACGAGATAGATTTTTTTGAAAAATTGAATATTTACCATTATGATCTCAGTCTTTATGAAGAACTGTTGACACATGACAATATCGTGTCAGCAAAGGACCATGATGCTGTATTGTTGAGGGGAAATTGTATAGCAGATGAGACCAATCTTGCAAAAATGCAGGAATATGGGATTCGTTATGTTTTTACACGGACTGTGGGAGTCAATCATATCGATCTACAAGCGGCAGCTGATTTTGGTATGACGGTAGCCCGTGTACCATCGTATTCGCCAAATGCGATAGCAGAGTTATCTTTGACTTTTGCCATGATGCTTTTGAGAAATACTGCGTATACGACGATCCGAACATCTTTCAAAGATTTTCGAGTGGATGAGCAAATGTTTAGTCGTGAAATCAGAAATTGCACAGTAGGGATCATAGGAACAGGCAGGATAGGGTTGACGGAAGCTGTTTTGTTTAAGGGACTAGGAGCTAAAGTGATCGGCTACGATATTCATCAGACAGAAGCTGCTAAAAAAGTATTGACGTTCCACTCGCTTGAAGAGTTATTAGCCAAAAGCGATATTGTCAGTATTCATGTACCTCATATCCCAGGTGAAAACGATCAAATGATCAATGAAGGATTTTTAGCTCAAATGAAAAAAGGCAGCATCTTGATCAATACAGCCCGTGGAGAGCTTCAAGATAATGAAGCTATTTTAAGAGCTTTGAAAAGCAATCATTTAGCTGGTTTTGCAACCGATGTTTTTGCAAATGAAACAGAGGTTTTTTTCCGATCCTTCAAGCCATGGGAGACGATTCCAGACCCTGCTATCCAGCAATTAGTAGAAATGTACCCTAGAGTTCTTGTAACCCCGCATGTAGGTTCAAATACAGATGAGGCATTATCAAATATGATTTCGACAAGTTTCGAGAACTTTCGTGAAATAATAGAAACTGGAAAAACGAAAAATGAGGTATCTCTTCCTAAAGCCCGTCAATTAAGATAAGAAAACATGGATATTCGTCAATAAAATGTTTAAAAATAGTCCAAGTAAACAGTTGTTACTTCTGTATACTTGGACTATTTTGTATGGGATAATTCGATGACTCAACAGTAATCTGTGAGCTTTTTCCGCCCATTCTTTGTCAATTCATAACAGGTTAGCGGCCGGCCGATTTCCAAATATTTGATTCTTTCGTTCAATATATCTTGTTCTACTAAAAAATTCAAATATTTCTTGACGGATATACGTGACAGTGAACTTTTTTGAGCCAGTTCTTTTGTTGAAAAAATAGTATCTTCTTTTAGAATAAATGCACTTATTTTTTTTAAAGTCAGTTTTGACAGACCTTTAGGCAAATCGATGAATGCTGGTATTTCGTGAATGGGAGTGGTGTGGTTGAATACTTGATCGATCAATTTCTGATCGGCTTTTTCAGTCGTTTGGATTGTCTGAGAGAAAGCAAGATACTTTTCGATCGCCAGCTGAAAACGTTGCAAAGTGAACGGTTTGATCAAATAATCTAAGGCACCGTAGCGGATCACATTCTTTATGGTTTCGATATCATCTGCAGCAGTGATCAAAATCACTGGGATATCATTTCCTTGCTGTCTAAGCCAAGATAAAAAATGGATACCACTTTCGCCAGGCATGTATACATCAAGCAGCAGCAGATCTGCGTTTTTTTGTCTGAAATATTTTTTTCCTTCTTCTACATTTCTGAAACTTTCGATTACGTTCATATTAGGGATGCTTTCCACAAAAGTACGATTCAATTCTGCAACCATTGGATCATCTTCGATTATCAGGACATTTGTCATCATTTTGATCTTCCTTTTTTGGTAATTCTAGATAGACGATTGTACCGCCATTTGTTTGTTTGGAAAATTCTAAAAATCCACCGTGGCGTTTGACGATTGAATGGATGAGATTCAACCCAAACCCACGATTGATTCCCTTCGTCGAAAAACCTAGCGTAAATATTTTTTCTGAGATTTCTTCTGATATCCCGACACCGTCATCGCAGACGGTCACGATGAATACTTCAGCTTCTGTGTCATAGTTTAAATGAATCCGGACCTGTCCGTTTCTTTCATGCTTTTGTAGCACGGCTTCTTTTGCATTATCAAGTAAGTTCCCTAACACTTGCAAAAGTGAATGGATGGAGTCATCCATCTCCATTTTAGGTATAAAAGAATCGCTTTCTAACAGCATTTCAACAGATTGTTCTTTGGCTTCATTTATTTTGCCTAATAAAAAACCGGCAATTGCAGGAACTTTGATCAGACTTGAGACTTGGCCAATCTCTTTTTTATAATTTTGATTTAGCTGCTGGATAAAATGGGTGACTTCTTCATACTTCTTCAAATCAATCAAACCAGAAATGACATGAAGTTTATTCATGAATTCATGGGTTTGAGCTCTCATGGAGTTTATATATTGTTTCGTCCCCCCAAGCTCCTCCATTAATTTCATTACTTCCGATCGGTTCCGCAAAGTTGCGACTGCTCCTAAAAACCGGTCATTGCTAAAAAGAGGTGTAACGCTAGAAATAGTTTCTATCCCATTTAAATACATGGATTGAGTGCGAACGGTCGTTTGATGCTCAATCGTCTCTTTAAACAAAACGTCATATAGATTATCACTGATTTTTTTTCCTACTTCGAAATCCAATAGCTGCTCTGTTTGGTAGAAAATGTTTTTTGCAGGTGTATTGATCAAGAGGATAGTTTTATCAGAAGAGATGGCTAAGATTCCTTCATCTCCTTCATTTTCAATAATCGTTTTTTCGCTTAACTGCTCCGCTATTTCTTGCGGTTCAAGTCCAAACAGTATTTTTTTCATTTTTTGAGCAAGAAAAACAGCACCTATGATGCCTACGCTAAGTCCGATGATCAAGGAAAAAACAATCATTTTCTGTCCATCTTTGACTTGATTGTCAATCGTGTTGTTTGTTAAGCCAACACAAACCGCACCAATGATTTCTTGATTGTAATAGATAGGAACGAAATAGCGGAAGCCGAACCCTAGCATTCCTTCTTTTTCAGAGAAAAATTCTTGTCCGCCAATTACTTTCTTCACATCTTCATGACTTGAGAAAGGAAGACCAATATAACTAGGATCCGCATGAGAATATCTAATACCTTTAGGGTCCATGACAACGATAAAATCTAAATTTGATGCAATCATGATTTCATTTGTTATTCCTTGAATCGCATGTGTCGGGTCACCAGTCTGCAGCTTTTTTTGGATGAGTTTATCATTGGCAACGATTTTAGCAATGCTAGAGATTCTATCTGACACACTAGATCGGTTCATCGAAAGAATAAAATTCCTGATCAATATGGCAGAAACAATCAAAGAAACGAATGTGGAGAAACAAACGACAAGGATGATCGTGTTCTGGAGCTTTAATGGTTTTTTCTTAAAAAAGGAAACATAGGCTACCTCGAAAGAATTTATTGTGAAAATTTTAACATGAAAACAAAAATTTAACAAATTGTCAACGATAAACACAACCTTCCTATAAAAAACACCACTGAGTCGGTAAAAGAAGCTATACAGAATTTTCAAACATTGGTATGATAGACGTAGAAATGGAAGGAGGCGTGTATATGATAGGGGGAATCGCACTTGAGACGATTTATTGGTATACATTGCTGATTTGTGCAGGATTGGCAGTCCTATTGATTATTTTTGGAGATGTATTCGATTTTGATGGCCCGCTTGATCCGATGCTTATTATCCCTTGGTTAACTTTCACAAGCTTATTTGGTTTTCTAGGTGAGCGTTTAACAGATCAATCATCTTTATTTTTATTTATTGCTAGTGGAGGCATATCGATAGTGTTGGTATTTTTGCTTAATTTCTATATATTGATGCCGATGAAACATGCCGAATCAACGATGTCGTCTTCTGAAAAAACTCTGGAAGGACAAGTAGCTGTTGTGATCACACCGATCCCTGTACGAGGTATGGGAGAAATTCAGTTGAAAAGTGTTACCGGTTCCATTAGTCGTCCAGCTTGTTTTTACAGCCCCCAAGAACAGACAGCTGAGCGGGGAACGAAAGTATTGATCATTGAGATCAAGGAAAGAATCTGTTATGTCATGCCTTATGAAAGCATGATAAAAGCTTAAAGGAGCGTGTGTTAAATGGAAATACCAGTTGTTTTTATCGCGATCGCAATTGCAGCTTTGATTTTACTGATGTTGCTGATCGTCTTTGTAGCGAAGTACCAGACAGCAAAACCGGATGAAGCGTTGATCATCAGTGGAAGTTATTTAGGAAGCAAAAATGTGCACATTGATGAAAGCAATAACAAAATCAAAATTGTGCGTGGAGGTGGCGCATTCGTCTTGCCGGTTTTTCAACGTTCGAATCGGATCAGTCTATTATCGAGTAAATTGGACGTCTCCACCCCTGAAGTGTATACGGAACAAGGCGTACCGGTGATGTGTGATGGTACTTCGATCATCAAAATCGGTTCATCTGTAGAAGAGATTGCTACAGCAGCAGAACAGTTTTTAGGCAAGACAAGAGAAGAACTGGAAAATGAAGCAAGAGAAGTATTAGAAGGACACTTGCGCTCGATTCTTGGTTCTATGACTGTAGAAGAAATCTATCAAAATCGCGATAAGTTCAGTCAAAGCGTACAAGAAGTCGCTTCTGTAGACCTTGCAAAAATGGGGTTGATCATCGTTTCTTTCACTATCAAAGAGGTCAGAGACAAAAACGGTTATCTTGACTCTTTAGGGAAACCAAGAATCGCCCAAGTCAAAAGAGATGCAGATATAGCAGAAGCGGAAGCTCTAAAAGAAACGCGTATCAAAAAAGCTCAAGCAGAAAAAGAATCACAAGCAGCTGAATTACAGCGACAAACAGAGATCGCAGAATCATTAAAAGAAAAAGAACTGAAATTAGCAACCTACAAACAAGAACAAGATGTTGCTAAAGCAAAAGCAGACCAAGCCTACAATTTAGAAAGTGCCCGAGCACAACAACAAGTAATCGAACAGGAAATGCAGATTAAAATCGTAGAACGTCAAAAACAAATCGAACTGG
Source organism: Enterococcus sp. E5-37 (assembly GCF_035726925.1). Taxonomy (NCBI): domain Bacteria; kingdom Bacillati; phylum Bacillota; class Bacilli; order Lactobacillales; family Enterococcaceae; genus Enterococcus; species Enterococcus sp. E5-37. The sequence continues at coordinate 79,558 of NZ_JAPMLG010000005.1, read as the reverse complement.
AAGAAAAAGAAATCACACGTCGTGAAAAGCAATATGATTCGGAAGTGAAGAAAAAAGCAGATGCCGACCGTTATGCCAAAGAACAAGAAGCACAAGCTCAAAAAGTCAAAGAAGTGACTGAAGCCGAAGCAGAACGATTCCGTGTGGAAGCACTGGCAGAAGCCGAAGCCAATAAGACACGTTTAGCTGGACAAGCTGAAGCCGAAGCAGCACTAGCAAAAGGAAAAGCCGAAGCCGAAGCAAAACAAAAGATCGCCAATGCCTTCAAGGAATATGGCGAAGCAGCTGTCTTGAGCATGGTTATCGATATGTTACCGCAATTAATGCGCGAAGCAGCACAGCCGCTAGGAAATATCGAAAAAATCTCTGTTGTCGATACAGGAAGCAGCTCAGGAGAAACCAGTGGAGCGAACCGAGTGACAAATTATGCCACAAACTTGCTTTCTACTACTCAAGAAACATTAAAAGCGACAACAGGACTTGACTTGAAGGAAATCGTAGAGAATTTGTCGACACGTGGGACTACTAGCCAAGTAAATATGTATGAAGCACCAAAAGAGGCAGAACAAAACTCGATGAAGGAAGAATAAAGTAGTACACTTCACCGTTCAATCAAAAATGGAGGAAGACTTTTTAAAGTTCTTCTCTCCATTTTTTTATTTTATTGCAAAAGAAAATTAGTCCTCGCTATTTTTCTTTTGTTTTTGGATCTTAGCTTCTATCTCTTGTAAATTTGTTCTTAGCAATCGTTCTTTCTTTTGGAGTTCGACCAAATCTTCTGATAGTTCTTCCTTCTTTTCTGTTTCAGGAGGACGAAGAAAGAAATTGATACCGATTGCAATGAATGTCCCTATAAAAGTATCTAGTACACGTTGGATCGCATACAAAGCGGATTCGCCTTGAGGGATGCTCAACGCAATCAGCAACAACGTAGCGATTGCGGAAATGATACCGGAATTATTGTTAATACCATCTGACACGACGATCACAATAATAACTAGAATAGGAAGCAAGATCAATTCTACCAAAAAATCATTGTGAAAATAGCTTTTGACAAAAAAATAAATGATAGCTAATGTACCACCTAATGTATTGCCGATGATCCTAGACTTTCCAAAAGAAACGGTTGTAGTCAAGTCCTGACGCAAAGAAAAAACAGCAGATAATGCAGCAATCATCGGGATTCCTCGTTGAGTCAAATGAAAAAATAAGATACATAAAAAAACAGCTAAGGCACTTTTGATCGTACGCATACCTAGTCGAAAACGGCCAAATTGCATAGAGATTCTCCTTTTTGGTCTTTTTACTATCATACCTAAACTTTTGTCTGATAGCTAGTTTTTCATTATTCAAGTATAATTAAAATAAAAAAAGGGGGAAGTAAATGCGTATAGGAATGCGAACAGTCAAAACAGTGATCAGTGTCTTCTTTTCGATGGTCACAGCGGGTAGCTTATCGCTGTTGTATTGGCCAGCTGCAGGGATCATTGCATTATTAAGTGTAGGAAATACCAAGCGCTCTACATTGCGTACGGGCATGAATCGAATCGCAGCCTTTATATTAGCTACGGCAACAGCACTGTTCAGTTTTTTTGCTGTTGGGTATACTATTTTTGGCTTCAGTCTTTTTTTATTCCTGTTCATCCCGCTTGCCTCTCGCTTCAAATTAACCGAAGGGATCGTAGTAAATTCGGTTTTGGTCACTCATTATTTAGTGGAGGAAAACATGTCTTGGCAGCTGATCGGCAATGAAGCGGGATTAATGGCGATTGGATTAGTATTTGCTTTGCTTGCAAATGTTTACATGCCAGATCGTACGAAGCAGCTGAAGGAAAACCAAATACAGATCGAAAAAGAATTTCGAAATATTTTGAGACAAATGGCAGAATTTCTTTTATCAGAAAATAAAGAAGATGTGCAGATCAAATGCGAACATTTACTGACATTCATTCGCGAAAGCCAAGAAGATGCCAGAGAACATCAAGAAAACTACTGGCTCAGACAGCCGCTATACTACGAAACTTACTTCTCTATGAGAAGAGCACAGGCCAATGTGATTAAAGACATGTTGGAAAACCTAGAGAGAATCCAGCAACCAGCTTATTATGGAAAACATATCTATGGTTTATTGATTTATACTGCAGAAACATTTTCAGAGTCAAATGATGGCAGACAAATTTTAGCACGTATTGAAGAAGTTTATGTATTGTATCGGCAAATGCCTCTGCCGACTAGCCGCCCTGAATTCGAGGATCGAGCAGAATTGTTCCAGTTTTTGCAGTCTTTTAAAAGTTTTATTGAAATCAAGGCAGAATTCTCCCAACAAAAAATCCAAAAATAGAGGTTGTGAATTCAGCTGACCCTCGGTATTAGCTGAATTCACAACCTCTTCTTTAAACGGTGTTCTCCTGCCAACTCCTCGGTCACAAGTCACAATATTCAACAAACATGAGAAGCTGTTTTTTGAAATTGCTCCTTGTGACTCGGAGCTGAACGGCAGGCTCACGATCTCTTTCTTAAACGGTGTTCAAAAGCTTGCATCTGCGGTAATAAGTCCAGCCAAACGAAAATAGGAGGAGCTATTTTTGTTTGGCTGTTCTTATTACTTGATGCAGAACATCTTTTTCACAATCTTTTAAAATTACATCTTTTTCCATAAAACTTGCATCTGATCCAAGATGTCGATGACATCTTTTGTCAAGAAGAGAGAGCGATTGGGCAAGTCACCTTCAATCATGTGTACCATATTCTTTATTTCGTAATTCATTGCTTCAGATGTATTCCCGCTTTCGATGAATTCTTTTGTACCGTCTGTAAATAAGATCTCCGCACGATCAGCACGCGGGTAATCAGCAATCGTCACATAACCGTTCTCAAAGGCAACGATGCCGACTTTTGGCATTTTTGCCTGAAAAGTCAAGCTGACAGCAGCAAGTTCATTTTCTTTGTTACGCAAGACAGTGACGGATTGTTCGTCCACGCCTGTTTCAAAAGGAACCATTGTAGAGGCAACTACTTCAGGTTGAGAGCTTAAAAAGAAACGAGCGAAAGATACAGCATACGTACCGATATCCAACAGAGCTCCTCCAGCTAATTCTGGATTGAAGAACCGGTTTTTGGGGTCTGGTTCTTTGTAACTGCCGAAAGGTGCTTGGATCATTTTTAAAGCCCCTAGTTTTCCTGTATCCATTATTGAGCGTAACTGCTGATAAAGTGGCATGTTGAAGATTGTCATCGCTTCTGCTAAGATCAAATTCTTTTCTTCTGCTAAGCGCATAGCGTCAGCCAGTTCTTTTTTATTCATCGTGATGGCTTTTTCACATAGAACGTGTTTGCCTGCTGCCAAGGCTGCCAAGATATGGTCGATATGCTGTCTATTTGGTACAGCAATGTACACGATGTCGATTTCAGCATCGTCTAACATTTCTTGATAGCTTCCGTAAGCTTTTGGAATATTGTAACGGTGAGCGAAGTTTTCCGCTTTTTCTGAAGTTCTGGAAGCAACTGCTGTTAGCTCGCTCGTCTCTTGATTGAAGCTTTCGGCAAACTCATGTGCGATGGTACCAAGACCAACGATTCCCCATTGATATTTTTTCATCTGAAAACGCTCCTTCATAGTTGGATTGAGTTTCTTGTCTGTCTATTATTATAACAAAAATCACGAAGAATAAAGGGGAGAGGACTTGAAACATTAAAAAAAATGAAAGCAGCGATTTAAGAGGTGCTTTTTGATCAAAACTTAAGTAGAATAGTTAAAAGGAGGGGATAAACGTGCATCAAGTATATATTGATCTTATTATGAGTGTATTATTAGAACAGTTTGAAACTGAAAAAAATTTTTTAGATGAATACTTGCTGATCAGTCCAGAACAATGGCAAAAATGGAAAGATGGCGAGAAAAACCTGCCATCTGAAGCGATGCAGAAAGTAAAAAATCTTTTCACTGATTATGAATGGATGCTAACGCAAAAGATTTTGCGTCAAACGATTATTTTTCCCGAAAAACGAAACGTTGCCGTTGCAGAGTACAAGCAAATCAAAACACGCATCGCGCAAAAATGGCTTAGCAGCAAAGCAGCAAAAGTCGAGCTGATCCCTTTGAAAAATAATCAGCAGGCTGGTAGATACCTTGACTTGAAAGTAAGTATTCAATATGATGAATGGGGCTATGATGATATTTTGAATTTTCGTCTGCCAGCAGATGTTCAAAAACAGATCGAAGGAGAAAAAATCGAACTTCTCGATTGGGTGAATGAAAATCTGGAAGAAACTTACGTTCATGAGGTGAACGGGGAACGTGAAGAACAACGAAAGGATTTTTCAAGTGAATAAATTTTTAGGATTTGGAGCAGTTGTGATTATGATCGCAGCAATGGGCTATGTTATTTTTAGCGATGATGATTCGCATGTTCAAGCCGGTAATCAAGCAGTCGAACGAACAAGCACCAAAACAACTGCTAGTAAAGAAAAGAACAGTCAAACAACCAGCAGCAAGGTAAAGGACAAAGAAACAAAAGATCGTACGTCCAAACAATTGCCAGATGTTAAAACAGACGATTGGAAGCTAGTTTTGGTTGGTCCAGATCACAAATTAGAAAAAGAAATCGATGAGTCTACTCAATTGGCATCATTAAGTAACGGATACTTGATCGACAAACGCATTGCTCCAGAATATGAAGCATTTGCTAAGGCTGCTGAAGCAGCTGGATTTCCATTAGTGATGGTCTCAGCTTACCGGTCTGTATCATCCCAACAACAAGTTTTCGAACAAAATGTCCACGATGTGATGAGTCGTCAAGGTGTATCAGAAGAGGAGGCGACAAAGATTACTAAAGAGACGATTACGGAGCCAGGATACAGCGAACACCACACAGGTCTGGCAGTCGATGTCGTCGATCAAAACTGGTACAACAGTTATCCTTCTACTGTATTGGATGCAAGTTACGGAGATCAGCCTGGAGCTAAATGGATCGCAGATAATGCTGCGCAGTATGGATTTATCGTTCGTTATCCAAAAGGACACGAAGATATAACTAAGATCACATATGAACCTTGGCACTTACGTTATGTCGGTAAAGAAAATGCTGAGTATATCACCAAACACCAATTGACGCTAGAAGAATATCTGAATGAATTAAATGAAAAGTAGGAATTGATCATGGCGAAAAAAAAGTGGAAAAAGCAAAAGCGCAAGAATATCCGTTGGCCAGCAGTGGTTGCCGGTGTAGCAGTGATACTCTTAGCCTTTGTTTTTTCCTTGAAGAATCTGTCTTCTCCTTTTACTGATAATCAGCAAGAAAATGAAGCGCAATCCCATCAGCAATTTATTGAACGGCTTGTTCCGCATGCCCAAGAACTACAAGATGGTTATGGAGTGCTTCCTAGTATCATTTTAGGACAAGCTATATTAGAATCAAATTGGGGAAAAAGTACCTTGGCTAGCAAATACAATAATCTTTTCGGGATCAAGGCTTATGGGGATCAGAAGAAAGTAAGCCTGGAAACAAAGGAATTTGTTAACGAAGAATGGATAACTATCCAAGGAGACTTCAAAGTGTATGATTCATGGGAACAGTCCATGGATGACCATACACAACTGTTCGTTCAAGGAGTAGATTGGAATCCTGCGCTGTATGAAAAAGTGATTACGGCCACCAACTATCAGGAAGCCGCACAAGCATTGCAAGATGCAGGTTATGCGACAGACCCCGGTTATGCGCAAAAAATCATCCAGGTCATCGAGACGTATCATTTGAATCAGTATGACCGGAGATAGCAAAGGAGAAGTGGCTGATGGCAGAACAATTTACGCCAGAAATCATGACGGAATTGAGAAAAGATATCGTAAGAGTACCGGAAATCATTTTAGAAGCAAGCGGGATCAAGATATTTGGAAAATTGATCCGTTCGATCATCTTTACTACGGATATTGCGATCATACGTAATACAAATGCGAATGCAGTAATTGCTGTGTATCCTTTTACACCTCATCCAGCGATTACTAAAAGCATTATTGAGGCAGCTGACATTCCAGTTTTCTCCGGTGTAGGTGGTGGTTTGACACAAGGTACTCGTTCTTCCTACATGAGCATGTTCGCAGAAGCGCAAGGTTCGTTAGGGGTCGTTTTGAACGGTCCTACGCCTTTAGAGACAGTAAAAGAAGTTTGTCGAGTAGTTGATATTCCAGTTATCAGTACGGTAACGTCGAAATATACAGAAATAGATGAAAAGTTAGCAGCTGGTATTTCGATTATCAATATCAGTGCAGGTAAAGAAACTGCAGAAGCAGTACGCCATTTTCGTAAAAAATATCCTGAACTTCCTATCATTGCGACAGGTGGTCCAACGGAAGAAAGTATTGCTGAGACCATTCAAGCAGGAGCAAATGCCATCACATATACGCCACCAAGTAGCGGAGAGCTTTTTAGTCGTAAAATGGAAAAATATCGGGAAACTGAGAAAAAGAATCATGAATAACAGGTGAGAATCAAAAGACGAGGAAGAGCAGATAGTGGCTCTTCCTCGTCTTTTGTACTCCAGTACTATTTGTTCAGAATTCAAAAAAAGAGAAATTTTTTTGTTTTTTTATCTGTAATGTACATAAGAAGAGTCAAAACCTTTTGTTATTATTAGCATTCTAACAAAAAAATGTCTTGATTTATTGAAGCGCTTTCTATAGAATGAAAAACGAATAAAAACTAAAAAAGGCACCCGACAATTTAGTAGCAGCTAAATTGTCGGGGCTTGAAAAGTCAGCGGGAACTGACCAATCAAGTTGCCATAGTCAATGCTTGTGCATCGACGTGTATATTGTACCTAATTTCATAAAGAATTACTAGTTATTTTTCTGTTTTTTAGGGAAGAGCGTACACGAAGAAGCATGCTTATTTAGCTATGTCAAGGATATTGGACAGTTGTCTGATATCCTTTTTTCTTTGCGTAATTATCCTCCCATCCTTGAAGCAAGAAGTGTTTTTAGCGATGAAAGAAGAATCAGCACGATCTAATTTTCCTTGAAAGTATTGAGTTGTTCATCCTAGGCAGAACGATAAGGCAAGTCTTGGTTTTTATTCCCCTTAAAAAAGATCGTTTAATAAATATGTTCTGTATAAAAATACAGTATATTGAAAAATAACAATGGAAGTAGAGGTGCAGAGAATGAAGAAAAGAATGAGAATCATCTTAGCTTTAAGTGTTATGTTATTCTTCTTGACGGCTTGTGGGCAAGAAGATGACAAAAAAATCACGCTGAACATGGCTTGGTGGGGTTCGCAAGTCCGACACGATGCAACAGTAAAAGTAATCGAGCTTTATGAAGAAAAAAATCCCCATGTGACGATCGATTATGAATTTTATGATTATGAAGGATATTACACAAAATTAGGTACACTAGCAGCATCAGATGATATCTGGGACATTTTCCAACTGAACAATCAATTTCCTCAATACATCAATCAGATTGAACCATTAGATGAATATGTGGAGCAAGGGATAATTGATATTTCTAATGCAGATGAATCCTATTTAGCAACGACGACTTACGACGGGCAATTAGTTGGACTGTCTAACGGGGTGAATTCGTTTGCGATTGCTTACAATAAAAATATATTTGAACAATTAAATATCCCTGAACCTGCTTCAAATTGGACATGGGATGAATTTGAACAAATCAGCTATCAAATCACTGAAGAATTAGGAATCTATGCTATTTCAAGATTCGAAGATTTTATAGCTGGCTGTATTATTCAAATACCACAAGTTGAGAAAGGATTGAATTTTTATAATCGGGAAGATCTATCTAACAGCTTGGGATTTGAAAATCCAGACTATCTAACAGATTTTTTCCAGCTGCGTAAAAATCTGGTAGACAAAGGGGCCCATCCGGAACCAGGTGGTGGAGCTGCAAGTACGACGGATCTGTCTTTTCAGGCGGTTAGGGATAGAGAAGCGGCAATGGTGTTTCTATCAAGTAACCAGTTGACAGAAATATTGTCAGGGGCTCCTGAAGATATGGAGATCCAGTTGATTAATCCACCTCGCAGAAAAGCAGATGGAGAATCTGGTATCCCTTTGCGTTCTTCGCAAATGCTGAGTATGGCAAAAAGCTCAGCACATAAAGAAGAAGCTGCTAAGTTTATTGATTTCTTTCAAAACAGTGAAGAAGCCAATGAAATTTTAAAAGGAGAACGTGGTGTACCAATCATGTCGAATATTCGAGAACAGCTCGCTCGTACAGATGATGCAACTTTGCAAGCGACATTTGACTATTTAGAAATGATTTCCGATATGGATAACGGTAAAGTGAATGTCTTTGATAGTGCTTTGAATCCGGAAATTCAAGACCAATACAATCTTTTAGTTGAAAAAGTCATTTATGAAGAAGTAACAGCAGAAGAAGCAGCAGAGAGTCTTTATGAGTTTGCGTCAAACATTCTAGGATAGCAGCAGGAGGAAGGCATGAAAAAAGAAAAACTAAAACGGTTCTTGGATCAAGACAATGTGGTTGGTTACGTATTTGCTTCTCCCTTCATCCTAGGATTTCTATTGATAACAGTGATACCGATGATCTTGTCACTTTATTATTCGTTCACCGATTATCGTTTGGGAAATCCAGTCTCATGGATCGGCTTGGATAATTATATAAAGATGCTGAGTGATGCCCGTTTTTTGAACTCCATCCGAGTCACTTTTCTCTATGTATTTGCATCTGTACCTGTGAAACTGATCTTTGGTCTATTGATTGCTTATCTTTTAACGAGGAATATCAAAGGAACGACTTTCTTTCGTTCTTTGTATTATGTGCTTAGTTTGATTGGTGGCAGCATTTCTATCGCTCTAGTTTGGCGGGAGTTGTTTTCTAAAAACGGGTTAGTGAATATTTTTCTGGAACGATTAGGCGCACCTGCGCTTTCCTGGTTTAGCGATCAAAAACTGGTCATGATCCCTCTTGTTTTGATGTCTGCTTGGCAATTCGGTTCGGCAATGATCATCTTTGCTGCAGGTATCAAAGAGATCCCAGGCTCGTATTATGAAGCGGCAGAGATCGATGGAGCGAACAAATGGCAGACGTTTTACAAGATCACGTTACCTCTTCTTTCACCGATCATTTTGTATAACTTGGTCATGCAGACAATCGCGGCGTTTATGACTTTTACGCAGGCATTTATCATTACCCAAGGTGGTCCGAATGATGCCACGAACTTTTATGCTCTTTATGTGTATAACCAAGCTTTTTCTTTTAATTCTATGGGGTATGCTAGTGCTATTTCGTGGATCATGCTGTTGATTATGGGAGCTGTCACCTTTCTGATTTTCAAATCATCAAAAAAATGGGTCGTTGTGTGAATGAGAGGAGGAAGAAATGAATAAAACAGTAACGAAATGGTTTCAATACGGTTTTATTTTGCTATTAGGTCTAGTCATGATTTATCCGGTCTTATGGATGATCGCAGGTTCTTTTAAAACGGATCAAGAGATCCTGAGTGGTTCGCTGAATTTGATTCCAGAGACTTTTCAATGGGAAAATTACGCAAAAGGATGGGCAGGGTTTGCTGGAATTTCATTTTTTACTTTCTTTAGGAATTCGTTTGTCATCTCTGCAGTTTCGACGATGGGGACAGTTCTGAGCTCGACTTGTATTGCTTACGCATTATCGAGAATCGATTTCAAAGGAAAAAGATTCTGGTTCGTCGTCATGTTAGTAACGATGATGATTCCTGCACAAGTGATTTTGATTCCGCAGTTTATTATTTACAATCGGCTGAATTTGGTTGGGACGTATGTGCCGCTGATTTTACCACATTTTTTTGGACAAGCATTTTTCATTTACCAGATCATGCAATTCATGGTCAGCATCCCCAAAGAGTTAGATGAATCAGCGATTATTGACGGATGCAGCAAGTATAGTGTCTTTACCAAAATTATTTTTCCTTTGCTGAAACCTTCGATCATCACGACGATCATCATCCAGTTTTATTGGAAATGGGACGACTTCATGGGACCATTGATTTATTTAAACAAGCCGAGATCTTACACGGTATCGATTGCCATCAAATTATTTGCAGACGCTGGATCTAGCACGACTTACGCCAGTATGTTTGCGATGTCTACGCTGTCTCTGCTACCGGTTTTTCTGATTTTCTTATTCTTCAATAAATATCTCGTCCAAGGAATCAGTACAAGCGGTCTGAAGGGCTGAATATGAAAAAGCCAATAGAAGAGATGTTTCTTTACAAGCTCAACTACTATTTCTGTCGGATTTTTTTAACCAGTCTTATCAGTAATGCTCTTTTCGCTTTAGTCCTAGGATGTTTGTTCACTTTAGGATTAGTGCTGTCTGCTCGTGTTGTCTATCTGATTTATTTTTTGATGATGTATCCTTCTTATTATCTATCTGTCCATTACTTGGCAGAAAAAAAGGTATGTTGGAGGAAAGAAAAAATCAAACGGATGTGTTTCATCATTACGTTGTTTCAGCTGTTTGTCATTATTTTTGCAGTTGATTGGTATTTATTAGTGGGAAAGATTGGAGCTTGGTATCTGATTCCTTTTCTATTGTGTCTGTTGCTTTTTGTATCCCATAGTTTTTTTAGTACGCTAATTGATATCTGCAAAGAAGATAAAGCAGATAGTCTTGGTTATTTGATCAAAAGGAATATCTGGCTGTTGTCAAAAAACGTCAAAGGGTTTCTGTGGTATTTATGCCTTTTGTATGGACTGTTCTGGTGTATACAGCATGATTTTTTACTCACTGCATTACTGTATCCAGGGTTGCCATTTGTCACAGTATTTTGCTTAAAAGAAAAGGAGAATGACTTTAAATGAAGAAAAAATATGTACAAGTCGGACTTGGTGGGAGAGCGCGTTTTTTTTATGAGGCAATTGCCTCTACGTATCATCAAACTTGTGAACTAGTCGGTTTTTGTGATGTATCTCAAACAAGGATGGATTATGCAAATCGGATACTTGTGAACAAGTATGGACAGAAAAAAGTAAAGACATGTATGCCATCACAATTTGAGCAACTACTGGATGACGTACGGCCGGCTGAAGTCATTATTACGTCAGTAGATCGAACGCATCATGATTATATCATTCGTGCAATGAAAAAAGGATATGATGTTATTTGCGAAAAACCTCTGACTATCGATGAGGAAAAAGCTCAAGAAATAATAACGGTCCAAAAACAGACGGGGAGAAGCCTGCGAGTCACTTTCAATTATCGTTATGCACCGTATCACACGAAGATAAAGGAACTGATAGAAAGTGATGTGATTGGTGATGTGTTTTCTATCCACTTCGAATGGCTGTTAAATACGCAACACGGGGCAGATTATTTCAGAAGATGGCATCGAAATAAGCACAATAGCGGCGGGCTTCTTGTTCATAAATCTACCCATCATTTTGATCTAGTGAATTTTTGGTTGAACAGCCGTCCCAAAAAGGTATTTGCATTCGGTGGATTAAACTTTTATGGGATGCATAATGCGGAGAAACGCGGAGTAGAAACATTTTACAGTCGATGCTATGGAAGCGAACTAGCTAAAGCTGATCCATTTGCTATAGACCTGTCAGCCAATGAGGAATTGCGAGAAATGTATTTAGAAGCAGAAAAAGACAGTGGATATATTCGTGACCGCAGTGTATTTTCCGATGATATCTCTATTGAAGATACACTAGGCGTAACGGTCAAATATGAAACTGGTGCGATTTTGACGTATTCGCTAAATGCGTATATGCCGTGGGAAGGATTCAATGTTTCTTTCAATGGCAGCAAAGGACGGATCGAAATGAAAGTGATCGAAAAGTCTTACATCAATGCAGGTGGAGATAAAAAGGATGAAGGAGCAGCTGTTCTTCAGTCCATCCATGTCTATCCGATGTTCGGTGAGCCATATGAGGTAATCGTCGAACAAGAAGCGGGCGGACATGGCGGAGGAGATCCGCGTTTATTAGATGATCTATTTGGTGAAGAAAAAGAAGATTCGTGGAATCGGGCAGCAACTCACGTAGATGGTATTTTGTCGATTTTGACAGGAATCGCAGCAAATCATTCTATTGCTTCAGGAAAAGCAGTAGTGATTGACGAGCTTGTCAGCTTAAAAGAATAAGAATAGATTTACGGAAATTACTTCCCGTAGTTTATAAAATCTTGCCTTATTGCCGATAGGCTGTCTTTTGAACACTATTTATTCGGAAAAAGGGGCTATGACATGCATTTTGTCATGCCTTCTTTTTATGTGGGCTGCTTTTTTAGATAGGAGAAAATAAAAATAACTATTTAAACCCGAACAAAAAGGAATAATGCATTAAAAATCATTAGATTTTACAAAAAAATAAGTAAACCACGTTGTCAGTTTCAGAAAGTAGTGTTAGACTGTTTTCAATATTTGAAACAACATTTTTTATTCAAATATGGCAAACTGCCTTCACGTGCAAAACAGTTGCAAGAAAATGAATTTACACTATTATTAGTTTTACATACCTACTTATATATCGTCATAATATGGATGACAGTTTCTAGCCAGTACCGTAAATGCTGGACTATAAGTAAAAGATTGGCTATTTCACCCTTCTTTTCTTATGATAAAGTGGAGGGTGTTTTTCTTTAACAGAAACATAGTAGGTTTTTGCACAAAAGCGGTTATTTCGGTATTAATAAATGATAAAGGAGCAAATAAAGTGAAAGAATTAGTTGAACGTATTCAAAAAGACGGACGTATATTAGGCGAGGGCGTATTAAAAGTCGACAGCTTCGTCACTCACCAAGTAGACCCTGTATTGATGGAACAAATGGGAAAACGGTTTGCAGAAGTATTTAAAGAACAAGGAATCACGAAAGTTGTGACCATTGAAGCTTCTGGGATCGCACCAGCTTTATTTGCTGCAAAAGAATTAGATGTCCCAATGATCTTCGCTAGAAAAGCAAAAAGTTTGACGATGGATGAAGAATTATTGACAGCTTCTGTTTATTCTTTTACGAAACAAGTGACAAGTACGATTTCTATTTCTCGTAAATTCTTATCTTCAGAAGACAAAGTATTGATTATCGACGATTTCTTGGCAAACGGACAAGCGGCAAAAGGATTGATCGAATTATGCCAGCAAGCTGGAGCTCAAGTAGAAGGAATCGGGATCGTCATCGAAAAGTCTTTCCAAGATGGACGTCAGTTACTTGAAGAAATGGGATTGAGAGTCGTTTCTCTTGCGCGTATTGCTTCCTTGACGAATGGACAAGTTGAGTTTCTTGAGGAGGACGCATAATCGTGGAAAAAGAAACACAAAATGGAAAAGCTGCGGTTTTAGGGCTGCAGCATCTGCTAGCGATGTATGCAGGAGCAGTAGCGGTGCCTCTTTTGATCGGTACAGGACTAGGCTTTAATCAAGAACAGATGACTTATTTGATTTCAATTGATATCTTTATGTGTGGATTAGCGACATTATTGCAATTGACAGTTAACCGATTTTTCGGAATTGGCTTGCCTGTCGTTTTAGGATGTGCGATACAAGCAGTAGCTCCACTGATCTTGATCGGAACCAATGAAGGAGTAGGAGCTATCTACGGATCTATTATCGCTTCTGGGATCTTTGTTGTGTTAGTTTCTGGTGTCTTTTCTAAAATTAAAAAACTATTCCCTCCTATAGTAACAGGAACGGTTATCACCGTTATTGGTTTGACTTTGATTCCTGTAGCAATCGAGAAAATGGGTGGAGGTAATGCAACAGCAGCTGATTTTGGTGACAAAACAAATCTGCTACTTGCATTTGTGACGATTCTCCTAATTGTAGGCGTGCAAATGCTGGCAAAAGGGTTCATTCGTTCAATCGCGGTACTGATTGGTTTAGTCGGAGGAAGCATCTTAGCTGCTTTCATGGGAATGATTGATCTGAGCGCGATTGGAGATGCGCCGTTGTTCCATGTTCCACAACCCTTTTATTTTGGTAAACCAACTTTCGACGTATGGTCGATTTTACTAATGATCATCATTTCCATGGTCAGCATGGTAGAATCAACAGGTGTATATTTTGCACTTGGTGACATTACTGGGAAAAATGTTGGAGAAGAAGAATTGAAAAAGGGATATCGTGCAGAAGGACTTGCCGTTATCTTAGGCGGTATTTTCAATACATTCCCTTATACTGGCTTTTCTCAAAATGTCGGATTGGTTCAACTTTCGGGAATCAAAACAAGAAAACCCATCTATTTCTCTGCATTCTTCTTGATTGTTTTAGGTTTATTCCCTAAAATCGGTGCGTTAGCACAAATCATCCCTGAGCCGGTACTTGGTGGAGGAATGTTAGTCATGTTCGGGATGGTGGCAGTCCAAGGAATCCGTATGCTGTTGGAAGTTGATTTCAGCAATGATAAAAATCTATTGATCGTTGCTGTTTCTGTTGGATTTGGGCTAGGTTTCAATGTTACGCCGACATTATTCAGTCAAATGCCGCAAACATTGCAAATGTTTACTGGAAATGGCATCGTAATGAGTAGCATTACGGCTATCATATTAAATTTGATCTTTAATGGATTGAAAAAAGATGAAGAAATATTGGAAGAAGCCTTCAAGAAGTAATAGAGCAAAAGAAAGGTTGTGAAATCAGCGTTTTTACCTGATTATTAGAGAAACAAACGGAAAAATAGTTCCTCGTATTTTGCCGTTTGTTTGAGCTAATACCGAGGGGCAGCTGATTGAACACCGTTGAAGGAAGAGGTCGTGAGCCTGCCGTTCATCTCCGAGTCACAAGGAACAATTTCAAAAAACAGCTTCTCATGTTTGTTGAATATTGTGACTTGTGACCGAGGAGTTGGCAGGAGAACACCGTTTATCCATAAAAAGGAATGTGACCTAACTTTTGTCACATTCCTTTTTTTCATCTTTAATAAACACGAACAATAAAATGTTTTTCTTTGTTAACATTCGAAATTTCTTTGACATCAAAAAAAGTGATTGTTAAAATATGAATGTAGAAAAACTGGGAGGAAAAACAATGACAGCAAAAATCTTTGTGATTATGGGGAGTACTTCAGATTGGGAAACAATGAAAGAAGCATGTCAAATATTGGATGAATTCGGTGTGTCTTATGAAAAAAAGGTCGTTTCTGCTCATCGAACCCCAGATTTGATGTTTGAATATGCACAAAACGCTCGAAAGAAAGGAATCAAGATCATTATTGCAGGGGCAGGGGGAGCCGCGCATCTGCCGGGTATGGTCGCATCAAAAACAACTTTGCCGGTTATCGGTGTACCGGTCCAATCACGAACATTAAATGGTTTGGATTCGCTTCTTTCGATTGTCCAAATGCCTGGAGGAGTACCTGTAGCTACTACAGCAATCGGAAAAGCGGGAGCAATTAATGCTGGACTACTTGCGATACAGATGCTTTCCATGTATGATTTAGAATTGGAGGCTAAATTGGCTGAAAGACGTTCAATGTTGGCTAAAACTGTTATAGAAAGTAGTGATCAACTTGGTTAAACCTTTGTTGCCTGGTTCAACGATCGGGATCGTCGGTGGCGGTCAATTAGGTCGTATGATGGCGATTAGTGCAAAAGAAATGGGCTTTAAAGTAGGTGTGCTGGATCCTGTGAGCGATTGTCCAGCCGCACAAGTTGCAGATTGGCACATTGAAAGTGTCTATGATGACACCTTTGCGCTGAAAGAGCTTGCCAGAAGAACAGATGTCATTACCTATGAATTCGAAAATGTCAGTGTAGAGGCGTTAAATGCGATTTTACCCATGTCATTTATTCCTCAAGGGACAGACTTGCTTGCGATTACGCAAGACCGCCTGTTAGAAAAATCTTTTTTGGAAACGAACAACATCGTGATTGCTCCTTATGCAACGATCGTCAGTCCGACGGATATCCAAGATGCGATTGACGGGATCGGCTATCCTTGTGTTTTGAAAACCACTCGAGGCGGCTATGATGGCAAGGGGCAGTATGTTTTGAAAAGTCGGGCGGATCTAGCTCCTGCCATGGACCTTTTAAGAGAAGGAACCTGTGTTTTAGAAGCATGGATCCCGTTTGAAAAAGAGATTTCGATCATGGTGGCAGGAAATGGTCAAGGAGATTTCACGACTTTTCCGGTCGTGGAAAACATCCACCACAACAATATTCTTCATGAAACGATTGCTCCAGCCGCGATTGATCAGGATGTGATTGAAGAGGCTGAGCGTATTGCCCGTGTGATTGCAGAAGCAGTGAGCCTTTCAGGTGTTTTAGGGGTAGAAATGTTTTTAACAAAAACAGGCGGGCTATATGTGAATGAATTAGCTCCTCGTCCTCACAATTCTGGACATTATTCTATCGAAGCTTGTTCTATGAGTCAGTTCGATGCCCATATTCGAGGTATTTGCGGATGGCCATTAGGAGAAAAAGTGCGTCTGACAAGCAATGCAGTGATGGTCAATGTTTTGGGAGAACAACTGCTGGAAAGCTATCGCTTGATCGAGAATAAGCCAGACTGGCAATTCCATTTCTATGGAAAAAAACAAGCGAAAAAAGGTCGCAAGATGGGACATATCACTATCTTGACAGAAGACATCCAGCAAACGCTGGAAGAAATCAAACAAACGAATATTTGGGATTAGAGGAGAAAAAACATGTTAGAACGTTATACACGCCCTGAAATGGGGAATATCTGGACGGAAGAGAACAAATACCGTGCGTGGCTTGAAGTCGAGATTTTAGCAGATGAAGCTTGGGCAGAACTTGGTGAAATCCCGCAAGAAGATGTGAAAAAAATCCGTGAGCATGCATCATTTGATATCGATCGGATCTTGGAAATCGAAAAATCAACACGCCATGATGTCGTTGCGTTTACACGAGCGGTTTCTGAAACATTGGGAGAAGAAAGAAAATGGGTCCATTATGGTCTAACAAGTACGGATGTCGTAGATACTGCTTATGGCTATCTCATCAAGCAAGCAAATGATATTTTACGGGAAGACTTGAAACGTTTTACAGAAATCATTGGCGAAAAAGCAAAAGAACACAAATATACAGTGATGATGGGTCGGACACACGGTGTCCATGCTGAACCAACTACTTTTGGATTGAAACTTGCCACATGGTATTCAGAAATGAAACGGAACATCGAACGATTTGAACATGCGGCAAAAGGAGTAGAAGCAGGAAAAATCTCAGGAGCAGTGGGGACGTTCGCAAATATCCCGCCATTTATTGAAGAGTATGTATGTAAACAATTGGGGATCCGTCCGCAAGAAATCTCTACTCAAGTTCTCCCTCGGGATCTACATGCTGAATATTTCTCAGCGATGGCGCTTATTGCTACAAGTATTGAACGTTTTGCAACAGAGATACGCGGATTGCAAAAATCCGAAACACGTGAAGTAGAAGAATTTTTTGCGAAAGGTCAAAAAGGTTCTTCTGCTATGCCGCACAAAAGGAATCCGATCGGTTCAGAAAATATGGCTGGTCTAGCCAGAGTGGTGCGCGGACACATGGTCACTGCCTATGAAAATGTCACATTATGGCATGAAAGAGATATTTCTCATTCTTCAGCAGAACGAATCATCTTGCCTGATACCACGATTTTATTGAATTACATGTTAAATCGTTTTGGCAATATCGTTAAAAATCTAACGGTCTTTCCTGAAAACATGAAGCGGAATATGTCTGCAACATTTGGTTTGATTTATAGCCAGCGCGTTATGCTGAAATTGATCGATAAGGGAATGACAAGAGAAGAAGCTTATGATCTTGTTCAGCCAAAAACTGCGTACGCTTGGGATAACCAAGTGCAGTTCCGCCCGCTGTTAGAAGAAGATCCAACCATCACATCGGTATTATCTAAAGAAGAAATAGACGATGCCTTTGATTATCATCATCATTTGAAAAACGTTGACGTGATATTCAAACGAGTAGGTTTGGAATAAAGAAGAGTGAGTTGCAAAATTCAATTAAAATAGAATAGCAAAAATAACCAAAAAAGAAGCAGATCCGTTAGCGGTTCTGCTTCTTTTAGTTTATTATGTTTTCTTATCAATGATAGGAACCTGACTTTAAAAGCGACATACTACTGCTTTATCGTACCTTTATCTATACAAAATGTAGGAGTCAAGCATAAATGGCGTGACTATTATAACTAAAATGCTCGTTATGGAGATGTTGCAGCAAGTTTTCGAGAAAAGCGTATTCCATCTCTTGCCCATTGAATAAGATCTGGATACGATAATGATTTTTGAAACGTTTCTGCTCGTGTATCTGACTGATTAAAAGTTCGCCTTTGTGTTCTGTCCGATAACTAAAAGTCCTTTTACGGCATTCAGCACAGCGCTTGGTTGCTCGGCGGATTTTTCGGAATGTATAAAAACTAGTATCTTTATTGCATAAATAAACGTCTTTGATCGACAGCAAATCATTATATAGACAGGAACGTTCTTCAGCTGTTAATTCTGATAAAAAAAGCTGACCTTGTTTTATTGCATCTTCCATCGGCAAGTGCCTCCTCGAACCCATTATCCAAATTTTTAGTTAATTCTAATATACCATCATTAAGTATAAATGTAAACGCTTGTTGATGGTGTAAGATTTTCGTTTCTGATAAAACACGAACATTAAAAGAATCTAATGCCTTAAATGTACATATTTTTGTTGATTTATAAAAAGATGATTGCTAAAATTTAAAGTGAAAACACGAACAAAAAACGATTTATTTGCTTTTAATGTAAATAAAAAGGAGAGACGTACATGGAGAAGAAAGAACTTTTGTATGAAGGGAAAGCCAAAAAAATATATCTTACTTCTGATGAGAACTTGATTTGGATAGAATATTTAGATCAAGCAACTGCGTTGAATGGAGCGAGGAAAGACCAGATAAGTGGAAAAGGAGAATTGAATAATCAAATCACAAGTGCAATTTTCCGTTATCTGACTCAAAGAGGAATAAAAAATCATTTTATTAAACAATTGTCTAAAACCGAACAATTAGCAAAAAAAGTACAAATTATCCCTCTGGAAGTGGTTATCCGAAATATTGCAGCAGGAAGTTTCTCAAAACGTCTAGGTGTTCCCGAAGGTAAAGAATTAATCAAACCAATCGTTGAATTCTACTATAAGGATGACCAGTTGGATGATCCATTTATCAATGAAGAGCATATCTATTTCTTACAACTTGCAAAACCGGAAGAAATCAGTGAGCTGAAAGCCCAAGCGTTGGCTATTAATGAAATTTTGACCGAATTATTTGCTAAGATCGGTTTGATTTTAGTAGATTTCAAGCTAGAGTTTGGCCGGTCGAATGGACAAATTTTGCTTGCGGATGAAGTAACACCGGATACTTGCCGATTATGGGATGAACGTACGAATGAACATATGGACAAAGACGTTTACCGCAGAGATCTAGGTGATTTGATCCCAGTCTATCAAGAAGTATATAACCGTCTATCGGAACTAACTGAAGAAAAGGAGCGAGTTTGATGTATTTCGTAAAAGTATATGTAACCTATAAAGATTCAGTGTTAGATCCTCAAGGGGAGGCAGTAAAAAAAGCAGTCCATCGTATGGGATATGAAACAATCGAAGATATCCGTATAGGAAAATACTTTGAGATACAACTTGCTGATGCAGAAGAACCAATCGATACAGTGATTGAAATGATTTGTGACAAGCTGCTTGCAAATGTAAATATGGAAACATACCGATATGAAATCAAAAAAATGGAGGAAGTATAACATGAAATTTGCGGTCATCGTTTTTCCAGGTTCAAATTGTGACGCAGATATGTTATGGGCAGTTCGCGAGATCATGGGTGCTGATGCCGAATTCGTTCGGCATGATGAGTCCTCTTTAGAAGGATTTGATGGTGTTTTACTGCCAGGAGGATTCTCATATGGAGACTATTTAAGATGTGGTGCGATTGCCCGGTTTTCTACAATCATGGAAGAAGTGATTCGTTTTGCTGAAGAAGGGAAACCAGTATTCGGTACATGCAATGGATTCCAGATATTGACAGAAGCAGGACTTTTGCCAGGTGTACTGAGACGAAATGAGTCTTTGCATTTTATTTGCAAAACTGTACCATTGAAAGTCAACCCCAAGACGGCCTTTACTTCAGAGTATGAAGCCGACGAAATAATCTATCTTCCAGTTGCTCATGGGGAAGGAAATTATTTCTGTGACGAAGAAACACTTCAAGAACTAAAAAAAAATAATCAGATTGCCTTTACTTATAATGACAACATCAACGGCAGCGTGGAAAACATTGCAGGGATTACGAACAAAGCAGGGAATGTGTTAGGAATGATGCCTCATCCAGAACGTGCAGTAGAAGACTTGCTAGGATCAGAAGATGGGAAACGGTTCTTTGCTTCCATTTTAAAAAACTTCGGAAAGGTGACCGTATAGATGAAAACATTGAATGAACCGACAGCTGAAGAGATCAAGAAAAAAAGAATCTATGCCGAATGGGGATTGACTGATGAAGAATATCGAATGATCGAAGAAGATATCTTAGGAAGAATGCCTAATTATACGGAAACTGGACTGTTTTCTGTTATGTGGAGCGAACATTGTTCCTATAAAAATTCTAAACCGGTTCTACGCAAATTTCCTACTAGTGGACCTCATGTGTTGCAAGGCCCTGGAGAAGGCGCAGGCATCGTCGACATCGGTGATGGACTAGCAGTTGTCTTCAAAGCAGAAAGTCACAATCATCCTTCAGCCGTGGAGCCTTATGAAGGAGCTGCGACAGGAGTTGGCGGAATCATCAGAGATATTTTCAGCATGGGGGCTCGTCCAATTGCGTTGCTAGATTCATTGAGGTTCGGCGAATTAGATAATCCAAGAACGAAATATTTACTAGAAGAAGTAGTTGCAGGTATCGGCGGATACGGCAATTGTATCGGCATACCGACTGTAGGCGGCGAAATTGCATTTGATCCTTGTTATGAAGGAAACCCATTAGTCAATGCAATGTGCGTAGGTTTGATTGAACACAAACATATCCAGAAAGGGCAAGCCGCTGGCGTCGGTAATTCGATCATGTATGTAGGTGCAAAAACAGGTCGCGACGGTATCCACGGAGCAACTTTTGCCTCAGAAGAATTTAATCAAGAAGAAGAACAGCAACGTTCTGCTGTACAAGTAGGCGATCCTTTTATGGAAAAGCTGCTGCTTGAAGCGTGTTTGGAATTAATCTTGCATCATTCGGATTCTCTAATAGGTATACAGGATATGGGAGCAGCAGGACTTGTTTCATCTAGTGCGGAAATGGCTTCAAAAGCTGGTTCAGGACTTATATTGACATTAGATGAAGTCCCACAAAGAGAAACTGGAATGACGCCTTATGAAATGATGCTATCGGAATCACAAGAACGGATGTTGATTTGTGTCAAATCAGGAGAGGAAGAAAAAATCCAAGAACTATTTCAGAAGTATGATCTAGATGCAGTCACTATCGGGAAAGTAACAGACGACGGGCAGTATCGGCTATATCATCAAGGAGAAGAAGTAGCAAATCTGCCAGTCGATGCATTAGCTGAAGATGCACCAGTTTATCATAAAGAAATGAAAGAACCAGCTCGAATCGCAGAATTTCAGCAGTTAGCTCCTTATCAGCCAGTTATCGAAGAACCTGGACAAGTATTGCTTGATCTGCTGCAGCAACCGACGATTGCTTCGAAACGTTCAATCTATGAAACTTATGATTCACAAGTACAAACCAATACAGTTGTCCGTCCAGGAAGCGACGCTGCTGTGATGAGGGTTAGAGGGACGAATAAAGCATTAGCGATGACCACAGACTGCAACGCTCGCTATCTCTATTTGGATCCAAAAATCGGAGGACAAATAGCAGTGGCAGAAGCTGCTAGAAATATTATTGCTAGCGGTGGCAAGCCCTTGGCGATCACCGACTGCCTGAACTATGGTTCTCCTGATAAACCAGAAGTTTTTTGGGAATTATCGACTTCAGCTGATGGAATTGCTGCTGCGTGTGAAACGTTAGGAACTCCTGTTATTTCAGGAAATGTCTCTTTATATAATGAAACGGATGGTCAAGCAATCTATCCAACACCAATGATTGGTATGGTCGGATTGATTGAGGATCATAAACATATCACTACTCAGGAATTCAAAAAATCAGGGGATCTAATCTATATATTAGGTAAGACGTTTGCAGATTTTGATGGCAGTGAATTACAAAAGATGCAGCTTGGAAGAATCGAAGGTGTGATCCGAAACTTTGATCTATCCATTGAAAAGAGAAACCAAGAGTTAGTATTGACAGCCATCCAAAACGGATTGATTGAAAGTGCGCATGACTGTTCAGAAGGTGGCTTGGCAATTGCACTGGCAGAATCAGCTTTCAAACATCAGCTAGGGATATCTGTACAGTTTGAATTGTCCTCTGCTCAATTATTTGCAGAAACTCAATCAAGATTTGTGTTGACAGTCGCACCGGAAAATAAGACACGATTCGAAGAAATGATGGGAGATGCTGCTGTTTTAGCAGGTAAGGTGACGGATGAAGCGATAATCGAAATTTCAGCAACTGACGGTCAGATCAAAATAGAAACTGCAGTAGCAAGAAAGTGCTGGGAGGATGCAATCGTATGTCTTATGAAGTGAAGAGTTTAAATGAAGAATGCGGGATCTTCGGCGTTTGGGGTCATCCGGATGCCGCTAGTGTGGCATACTTCGGGCTCCATAGTCTTCAGCATCGAGGACAAGAAGGTGCGGGCATCGTGTCCAATGATCGAGGAAAGCTTATGGGTCATCGAGATCTGGGTCTACTTTCTGAGGTATTCAAAGATCAAAGAAAATTGCAGCAGTTAACAGGAGAAGCTGCAATCGGACATGTACGTTATGCAACAGCAGGCAATGGAAGTGTGGACAATATTCAGCCTTTTCTATTCAAATTTCATGATCAGTCGATCGGCTTAGCGCATAACGGCAATTTGATCAATGCTCGTTCACTTAGAAAAGAGTTAGAGGAAAATGGGGCGATCTTCCATTCCAACTCCGATACGGAGATATTGATGCATTTGATCCGACGAAGTGAAGAAACAGATTTTTTAAATAAATTGAAAAGTGCTTTAAATGAAGTCAAAGGTGGATTTGCCTATTTATTAATGACAGAAACGGCAATGATTGCCGCTTTGGACCCAAATGGTTTTCGTCCATTAGCAATCGGACAAATGAAAAACGGAGCATACGTGATTGCCTCGGAAACTTGTGCATTAGAAGTTATCGGGGCACGTTTTATAAGAGATGTCCAGCCTGGAGAGATAGTGATTATCAATGACGAAGGAATCCAGATTGATTGCTTTACGAAGAATACGCAGCTTTCCATTTGTTCGATGGAATATATCTATTTTGCCAGACCAGATTCAAACATCGCAGGGATCAATGTGCATACTGCACGGAAAAATATGGGACGGAATTTAGCGAAAGAATCGCCAGTAAAAGCAGATATGGTCGTCGGCGTACCTAATTCTTCTTTGTCAGCCGCAAGCGGTTATGCGGAAGCTAGTGGAATCCCTTATGAAATCGGATTAGTAAAAAATCAATACATTGCCCGAACATTTATCCAGCCAACGCCTGAGCTAAGAGAGCAAGGTGTTCGAATGAAATTATCTGCTGTACGAGGAGTAGTGGAAGGTAAAAAGGTGATTATGGTCGATGATTCAATTGTTCGGGGTACGACAAGCAGACGGATCGTCCATCTTTTGAAAGAAGCAGGAGCAAAAGAAGTCCATGTGAGGATTGCTTCTCCTCCTTTGAAATATCCATGTTTTTACGGGATTGATATTCAAACGCGTAAAGAACTCATTGCGGCAAATCACACGATTGATGAAATCAAAGAATGTATCGGTGCAGATTCTTTAGGATTTTTAAGTGAAGAGGGTCTGATCGAATCGATTGGACTGAAAAAGGATGGCCCGTATTCAGGATTGTGTATGGCTTATTTCAACGGAGATTATCCAACGCCGTTATATGACTATGAAGAAAAGTATCAGGAATCGCTAAAAGAAAAAGTATCGTTCTTTTAAAAGCAGACCAAGAAGGGAGTATATGAATTCAATGGCAAATGCATACGCAAAAGCTGGCGTAGATGTCGAAGCTGGATATGAAGTAGTAGAACGGATCAAGAAGCATGTCAAAAAAACGGAACGTTTAGGTATGATGGGCGCTATAGGAGGATTCGGCGGTTGTTTTGATTTATCGGTCTTTCAATTAAAAGAGCCAGTCCTTGTCTCGGGGACCGATGGTGTGGGGACGAAATTAGCAGTGGCAATCGAAGCAGACAAACACGATACAATCGGGATCGACTGCGTAGCGATGTGTGTCAATGATATCTTAGCACAAGGCGCAGAGCCGTTATATTTCTTAGACTACTTAGCAACGGGGAAAAATGATCCGTTACGTTTGGAAAATGTAGTAAAAGGTGTAGCAGATGGATGTGTTCAAGGAAATATGGCGCTGATTGGCGGAGAAACAGCTGAAATGCCTGGTATGTACTCAGGTAATGATTATGATCTAGCCGGATTTGCTGTAGGGATAGCTGAAAAATCTCAATTATTGACAGGAGAAACGATCAACCCAGGAGATGTGTTGCTTGGAATAGCATCTAGTGGGATTCATTCAAATGGGTACTCTCTTGTTCGCAAAATTTTCTTTGAGCAGCAGCAGTTTTCTTTATCATCAAAACTGCCAGAATTGAAAAAAACACTTGGCGAAGAATTGCTTGAGCCAACGAAAATCTATGTTTCTTCCTTGCTTCCGCTGATCAAAGAAAAGAAAATAAAAGGAGCTGCACATATCACTGGTGGAGGGTTTGTAGAAAATATCCCGCGAATGTTACCAGAATCTATGGCTGCACAAATCAAACTTGGCTCATGGCCGATTCTTCCAATATTCGGCTGTTTACAAAAATATGGTGAAATTCCTGAGATGGAGATGTATGAAATCTTCAATATGGGCATCGGTATGGTCCTGGCAGTCGAAGAATCGAAAGTAAAAGAAATAGTACACGAAATTGAGCAAGCTGGCGAAAAAGTTTATGAAATCGGGAAAGTGATCGCCAAAGAAAAACATCGTGTGGTGTTTACAGGAGAAGAACGATGAGAATCGCTGTTTTTGCTTCTGGAAACGGAAGCAACTTTCAAGCGCTAGCCGATTATCTATCGAAAAAAGGATTGGAAGCTTCGATTGACTGGTTGTTTTGTGATCAGCCTGAAGCATATGTTTTGAAACGTGCAACTGCGTTGAGTGTACCGGCAGATTGTTTTTCACCTAAAGAATTTGATTCAAAAAAAGAGTATGAAGAAGCAATTTTGCATAAATTGAAAGAAAAAAAGATCGATTTGATTGTATTAGCTGGATACATGCGAATCATTGGACCAGTATTGCTGGAAAATTATGATAAAAGAATCATCAATATCCATCCATCTCTTTTACCTGCATTCCCTGGTTTGCATGGCATTCGTGATGCATTTGAAGCTGGAGTAAAAGAAACGGGTGTCACAATTCATTATATCGACCAAGGTGTAGATACTGGACCAATCATCCGGCAGGAAAAAGTGAGAATTGAACAGGAGGACACGTTCGATTCTTTAGCAGAAAAAATCCATAGAGTAGAGCATCGAATCTATCCAGAAGTGATTAGTGAAATTATTGAAAATGGAGGCTATCTGAAATGACAAGAGCATTGATCAGTGTATCAGATAAAACTGGGATTGTAGCATTTGCCCAAGGTTTGATTGAACAAGGAGTAGAAATCATTTCAACAGGAGGAACAAAGCATGCGTTGGATCAAGCTGGGATCAATACGCTTTCGATCGAAGAAGTGACAGGGTTTCCTGAAATGATGGATGGCCGTGTCAAAACACTTCATCCTAAAATCCATGGTGGTCTTTTAGGAAGACGCGATCTCCCTAGCCATATGGAGGCAATGGAAACGGAAAATATCCAACCAATCGACTTTGTTTGTGTCAATTTATATCCTTTCAAAGAAACGATTATGAAACCAGATGTCGAAATAGCAGAAGCTATTGAAAACATTGATATCGGTGGTCCTAGTATGCTCCGTAGTGCAGCAAAAAACCATGAATTTGTCACCTCTGTTGTTGATCCATCTGACTATGAAGAAGTACTTTCAGAATTACGTCAGTATGGGCATACTTCACTTTCTTTCAGACAAAAACTAGCGGCAAAAGTCTTTCGTCATACTGCGGCATATGATGCACTGATCGCTCAATACTTAACGGATTGGGTGGAAGAAAAAGAACCGGAAAAATTGACACTTACGTATGAACGAAAACAAACGCTTCGTTACGGTGAAAACAGCCATCAAGCCGCTGCCTTTTATCAGTCCGCTCTTCTGGAAAAATATTCGATCGCAGCAGCAAAACAACTCCATGGGAAAGAACTTTCTTATAATAATATCCGAGATGCAGATGCTGCGCTACGGATCATGAAGGAATATGACGAGCCAACGGTAGTCGCCTTGAAACACATGAATCCTTGTGGTATTGGGACAGCATCTACGATTTTAGAAGCGTGGGAAGCAGCGTATGAAGCAGATCCTGTTTCAATCTTTGGTGGGATCATCGTTTTGAATCGAGAAGTAGATCTGCCAACAGCAGAACAGATGCATAAGCTGTTTCTAGAAATCATCATTGCCCCTTCTTATACACAAGAAGCTTTGGAATTACTGCAAAAAAAGAAAAACATCCGATTACTGACAGTAGACTTTGCGCAGGAAGAAAATCAAAATCGAGAAGAAACGGTCTCAGTCTTAGGTGGACTTCTTGTACAAGATCAAGATCTGGCAATAGAAAATGAAGAAGAGTGGAAAGTCGTGACAAAACGTAAGCCGACTCCAGCAGAAGCAAAAGCATTAGCGTTTGCTTGGAAAGCTGTCAAACATGTGAAATCTAATGCGATCGTACTGGCAAACGAACGTCAGACAGTAGGAATCGGAGCCGGGCAGATGAATCGAGTCGGTTCAGTAAAAATTGCGATTGAACAAGCGCAAGAGAAAATGGAAGGTGCAGTTTTAGCTAGCGATGCTTATTTTCCAATGGATGATTCGGTTGAATATGCAGCCAAACATGGTATAAAAGCAATCATTCAGCCAGGAGGAAGCATCAAAGACCAAGATTCTATTGATATGGCGAATAAATACGATCTAGCAATGGTCTTTACTGATGTTCGGCATTTTAGACATTAGAGAGGAGTCGGATAAATGAACGTTTTGGTAATCGGTGCAGGTGGTCGTGAACATGCAATAAGTAAAAAACTTTTAGCCAGTCCGAAGGTGGATACGGTGTATTGTGCGCCAGGAAATCCGGGGATGACAAAAGATGGTATCAATTGTGTCGCTATCAGTGAACAAGATCATTCAGCGTTAATCCATTTTGTTAAGAAAGAGGCTATTGATTGGAGTATCGTTGGTCCTGAAGTTCCTTTGTTAAATGGGATCGTCGATGATTTTATGGCGGAAGGATTGAAAATCTTCGGTCCGACAAAAGCAGCAGCACTGATCGAAGGTTCGAAAAGTTTTGCTAAACAATTAATGGATACTTATCAAATCCCGACAGCTAAATCCAGAAGTTTTGAATGTTACGAAAAAGCAGCAGCGTATATCAAAGAAAATGGTGCGCCAATCGTAGTGAAAGCGGACGGCTTAGCAGCTGGGAAAGGTGTAGTCGTGGCTACCACAGTGAGGGAAGCGCTGGATGCGGCAGAACAAATGTTGAACCAGCATCGATTTGGGGATAGCAGCAAAAAAATCGTCGTAGAAGAGTTTTTGGCAGGAGAAGAATTCTCCCTTTTGGCGTTTGTCCGTGATACCAAGGTGTATCCGATGGTCATTTCGCAAGATCATAAGCGGGCATTTGATAACGATAAAGGGCCAAATACAGGCGGAATGGGTGCTTATTCACCAGTACCGCAAATTTCAAAAAAGATGATTGAAAAAGCTGTGGAAGAAGTTTTAAAACCAGCGGCTTTGGGAATGAAAGAACTAGGACGCTCTTTCACGGGTGTTTTATATGCGGGTTTGATTGCTACGAAGGAAGGACCAAAAGTGATCGAATTCAATGCGCGTTTCGGTGATCCTGAAACGCAAGTCGTTCTTTCTCGGTTGAAGAGTGACTTTGCGCAAGTAATCGATGATTTATTAGAGAATCGTGCAGTAGAGTTAAAGTGGCAGCAAGAAGGATGCAATGTAGGCGTTGTGGTTGCAGCTGCCGGTTACCCCGAAGAATATGAGACAGGAATGGTTCTACCAGATTTTCCGGAAGAAGAGCTTTCTGTTTACTATGCTGGAGTTTCCTCAAATAACGGCAAACTAGTTGGAGCAGGAGGACGTCTTTATTTAGTAGAAGCATACGGTGAGACGATCAAAGAAGCACAGGAAAAAATCTATACCGCGTTAATGGATAAAACGACAGATGGAACATTTTATCGTACAGATATTGGAGAAAAAGCTGCCAATAGCGAACTGGTCGTGAAGTAAATCAGCTGCTTCCATTTATAAAAAAATACAACAAATATAGTCGGAAGCGCCGATTTTAGTGAAGCCTTTTCATAAAGAGTGTGGTACACTTTTGTTGTGTATATAAATAAGGAGGAGTTCAGATGAAAAAAATTCAATTAGGTACTTCTGATCAGAAAGCAGCTGCAGTGATCTTAGGCTGTATGCGTATCAACAATGCGGAAGATCCAGTAAAAGTGATTGAGACAGCTTATGAAAACGGCATTGATTTTTTTGACCATGCAGATATTTATGGAAACGGTGAATGTGAAGAAATCTTTGCAGATGCTCTAGCAAAAACATCAATCAAACGAGAAGATCTCTTCATCCAAACAAAATGTGGAATCGTTCCAGGTGTGATGTTCGATTTTTCTAAAAAACATATCATTGAATCTGTAGAAAAAAGTTTGACCCGTCTGAAAATGGATTATGTGGATGCTTTACTTCTTCATCGTCCAGATACATTGGTAGAACCAGAGGAAGTAGCTGAAGCGTTTGATGAATTGGAACGGTCAGGAAAAGTTCGTTATTTTGGCGTCAGCAATCAAAAACCAATGCAAATCGAATTGCTGAAAAAATATGTTCGTCAACCATTAGTAGCTAATCAGCTGCAATTTGGCTTGAAACATACTGGAATGATCGATCAAGGGATTCATGTCAATATGACAGATGAAGCAAGTATCGATCATGACGGTAGTGTACTTGATTATTCCCGATTGCATGATATGACGATCCAAGCATGGTCACCATACCAGTATGGATTTTTTGAAGGTGTATTTATCGGGAACGAAAAATTCCCTGAATTAAACCAAACATTAGAAGAACTAGCAGCTAAATATCAAACGACACCAACTGGCTTGGCTTCTGCTTGGATTTTACGCCATCCAGCCAATATGCAAGTGATCGCCGGTACGATGAACGTAGGGCGAATCAAGGAAATCGCTCAAGCTTCAGAAATTAATATGTCTCGGGAAGATTGGTACGAATTGTACCGTGCTGCTGGAAACATTTTACCTTAAAGATTGTCATAAGCAGGTCAAAAGGGCTATAAATTAAAAAGACAGAA
Organism: Enterococcus sp. E5-37; assembly: GCF_035726925.1. Taxonomy (NCBI): domain Bacteria; kingdom Bacillati; phylum Bacillota; class Bacilli; order Lactobacillales; family Enterococcaceae; genus Enterococcus; species Enterococcus sp. E5-37. The sequence goes on along the minus strand of NZ_JAPMLG010000005.1, from coordinate 49,983 downwards.
TAACTTGAAAGCTGTTTTCAGCTTCAAGATATTCTGTCTTTTTTAATTGCAAATGGAAAGAGTATCATTGTACGGATTTCGTTTATTGGTTATTTTTGTTTTTAAGGAAAAGCTGTGTCCGATATTCTTTTGGAGAAATCCCTTGTTTTTTCTTAAATAAATAACTGAAATAGTTAGGGTCATTATAACCAATTTCAAAAGCAATATCTGAAATACGATAGTCTGATTGCTGCAATAATTTTTTTGCTAATTCGATTCTTTGTTCTGTCAGATAATCGATGAATGTTTGGTTAAACGATTGAGAAAAAATCGTACTGAAATGAGAGGGGCTTAATGCAACTTGTTGAGCGACCCAAGTTAAGGACATATCTGGATCGGTAAAATTTTCTTTGATAAAATCCAATGCATGGTTCAAAATTGGCTGATATTTGTTCCTTGAAGGCTGTGAGGGCAGAGCAGTTAAGAAAGAAATGAACATATAAACTGTCGAACGGTAAAGCGAGTCGTCGGCGCTGATTGCTAAGCGTTGACTGGTGGATGTGCAATGAACCATTTCTTGCGGGATTTCCTTTTCTTTCAGGCAGACATGCTGGAGTAGCTTAGTCAAGACAAATAAACGATATAATCGTGTTCGAGTTGGTGTGCCTTGTGGTTTCGTCAAGTGTTCGATGTACTTAGATACTTCGTTTTTCGATAATGAAGACAAATCAAGTGAGAGATCAAAGTAAAAGACAGAATCAACTGGAAGTTTCGCTTCTTGAATCAAATCCTCATAGCTGATAATTTGATCTTTAAGGGAACTGGCGGTTTCAAGTATCATCTGCGTGATCTCAAAAGATGCAGGTAATTCGCTGATTCTTTCTGCGACAGGACCAATGGCGACAGAAAAATTATTTTTTTGTCCCTTTTCTAATTCATGGACCAACGTTTGGGCTACCTGATAACTGGTCTCGATCACATTTTCTTCAAGAGAATCAACTATTAAAAATTTGATGAATCGAGAGGAAACAGCAGAGAAGATCACTTGTTGATTCTCCCTAAATAAAAACTTCAAATAATCACTGAGATGAGCGTAATCTTCAAAGTCTGTACTGACTTGGTTTGCTGCTAATAATACGGTCATTTTTTTCCCTGCTAAAGAGCGATTGAAAGATTCAGCAAGTTTCAATGTTTCACTGATCGTAAGTGAGCCTTTGAACAAACCGTTCAAGAAATGATTTTTTTTCAATTCGAAAACAAGATCAGAAGAAGTGTGCGTTTCTTTTTGCTGCAAATCTAAAGCAGTTACTGCTTTTTCTATTGCTTGTTTCAATTCGTTACTTTTAATCGGTTTAAGCAGATAATCATCTGCCTGTACCTGGATTGCTCCTTTCATATAATCGAAATCGTCGAATCCGCTAATAAATATGAGACGAGTCCAAGGAAGTAGTTTCCTTGCTTCTTTTGAAAAAGTCAACCCGTCCATGAAAGGCATTTGGATATCAGTCAGAATGATGTCGGGCTGTAAGTCGATAATTGAAGACAGTGCCATCTCACCATCTCCAGCTTCGCCGACATAAGTGATTGGATAATAAGAACCAAGGACAGTTATTTGTTCCCGCAAGTTATTGCGAATGAGGTATTCGTCTTCGATGATAAAAACTTTATACATGTTTGTTTCCTCCAATTGTTTTGGGAGATAGAGGGATCATCAGTGTGACAGTTGTTCCTTCTCGGTATTTGCTGTCAATCGTGATAGGTTTTTGATCATTTCCGTAATAAAGAAGGAGACGCTTGTTTACGTTGTAAAGTCCGTAGCCGATACTGAAATCTGAATCGATACCTTTGGCTAACTCTTTACGTATTTCTGCCAGTTTTTCTGCAGGGATGCCAATCCCGTTGTCTGTGACTTTGAATTGGATCATCTCATCGATTTTGCATGCGGTAATACGAATAAATCCTTTGTGACGGACGTACTTCGTTCCATGGTATACAGCATTTTCAATCAATGGCTGCAAGATCATTTTTAAAATAGAAACAGGAAAAAGTGTTTCTGGTACATCGATCTTATAGTCAAGCATATGGCCGTATCTTATTTTTAAGATGACTAGATAATCATTGATATGGCTAATTTCTTTTTCAAGAGGAATCCAGTCTTGTCCTTTGCTTAAAGACGTACGAAAAAAGCCGGAAAGTGCATGGGTCATAGTCAGAGCTTCTTCAAAGCAGTCTTGTTCGATCAAAGAAATAATGGCATCCAAACTGTTATAAATAAAATGGGGAGTAATCTGAGCTTGCAATACACGAACTTCACTTTGTGCTAAATGGTATTGTTTCAAAGCGTTCTCCCGTAAAGACTGGTTTAGATCTTCCGCCATTTTATTCATGCTAGCGGTAAGTGTTTGTAATTCCAGTGTTTCCGGCAGGGTTAAACGAAAGCCAAGGTTCCCTGAAGAAAGTTGTTCTGACATCTCGATCAGCTGATTGATCGGTTCTTGGACCTTTCTCTCTAAAAAGCGACGATTCTTTTTCGCATAGAAAAAAATGGTACTAAGAACTCCAAGTTCCACTATTGTTAATAGAATGAGCGAGCGGACAAGTGTCGTATTTTTTTTGCTTGCTAAGTCGATCTCCACACGAACAAAATCTTGTAAGATATCTGACAGCAGTTGAGTGACAGAATCTACCTGATTGATGATCTCTTCATTGGTATCCATAAAATTTTTTGCCAAGATATTATTGATCAGCTCGTTTTGATAATCTTCCAGTGTATCGATCGTACGCAAAGACACATCTAACGTACTGATTTCTTTAAGCGTATTCGTATTACTTTTGATCTGTCGAATATCATTTCTAAGTTCTTCTAGGATATTTTCTTTTTTAAACTCATCCACGCTTACTTGGCCAGAAATCAGGTCCCACATACTTTCCAAAACTCTCTGGTCAACCTTTAAAGCAATTGCATCCGCTTTTTGAATATTTGCGATCGTTTGTTGATAAATCAAAAGCTGTTGTGAGTATAACAGTATGCTAAGTAATAAAGGGATAACAGCAAATAGAAGCATGGCTTTGTTTGCTTGGGCAAAAATCTGTTTAATGCTTAAACTTTTCGTCATGATACTTCTCCAGTCAATAATTTCTGGTTGGAATATTAGTCATATTCTGTTGGGAAAAGACAGTCTCGGAAATAAAAATATCTTTAGGTAATGTTTTTCCTGTTTGAAGATTTCCAAAATAACGAGTAACGGTATTGGCTACATACCAGCCGACATCAGGTTTACACTCGACTACGCAATTGACGATTCCTGACCGCAGCTTCTCGATCATATCTTCTTGTCCATCAATCGTTACAATAATCAAATCTTTTCCAGGTTTAACCGATGTTTCTTTTATCGCAGCTAAAGCACCGTGAGTCATTTCATCACTATGGCTGTATAATACATCGATTTCGGATAAATCATTTGTTTCTAAATATCGTTTCATCTGGTCTTTTCCTTTCATCCGAATAAAATCACCGACAATTCGGTGAACAATAGTCATCGGAGGTTTATGGTCGATGGTTCCATCTTTTTTTAGGGTTGGTTTACGATTGATTGATTCCAAAAATCCTTCGGAGCGTAGCTTGGTCGGTGTGGAGTTCTCTGAACCAGCAAGTTCTAGGATTCTGATTTCCTGTTTCTTTGAATTTGTGAAGTGATTGCTGACAAATAAACCCGCCCGATTTCCTTCTGCTTTGAAACTGGGGCCAATGTGGGTGACGAAAAGCTCGGGATCATTCGTTTGAATATGTCTGTCGACAAGTATGACAGGGATCCCTGCTCGCTTTGCTTCTTTTAATACAGAGTCCCACCCGGATTCTTGCAAAGGAGTAAAAATGATCATATCCACTTTATAGGCAATGAACGTCCGTATATCTTGGATTTGCCGTTCCTGATTCATGTAACCATTTCGGTAGAGAACTTGGTAATCTTCTTTTTCAAGGGAAGTGATAATTGATTCAGTATGCTTTTTCCGCCAGCTACTCTCCGTTCCTGATTGCGAAAAACCAACGACTAGTGGGTCAGGTGCTTCCTTTGTATTAGGTGTACACCCCATCATTTGGTAAGCGATTACAACAAGGGCTAAAAAAAATAAAACACGTTTCACTTTAAATCACTCCATCTGGATTTGTTAGTACTATCTTATCAGATAAAAGGGAAAATCAAAGTCAAAAGGAATCAATCGAAAAAAATCCAAGAAACTTAAAAAAATCCAAGACAAAAAAAGTACACCTAAAAAATTTAAAGTAAATCCCATAAAAAAATCAATGTTAACGCTTTCTTTATTAGCTATACTCGGTGTATCAATTGGAATGGGGGATAAAAAATGAAAAACAAATTTGGAAAGATTCTTGGGAGTATCGCTATTTTGACCGCAAGCATTCTATTAAGTGCGTGTGGCAATTCAGGATCTGCAGATGATAGTACGGGGTATGTAGGAATCGCTATGCCGACCAAATCAGCAGAAAGATGGATCGCTGATGGGAACAACATGGTCTCGGAATTAGAAAAACTGGGTTATAAAACAGATCTTCAATATGGAGAAGATAAAGTAGAAAATCAAGTAGCACAAATCGAAAATATGATTACAAAAGGGGTAGATACACTTGTGATTGCTTCTATCGATGGTTCGGCTTTAACTGATGTGTTAGCTAAAGCAAAAGAAGCAGATATCAAGGTGATCGCCTATGATCGTTTACTGATGAATTCAGAAAATGTCGATTATTACGCGACTTTTGATAATTTTGGAGTAGGTGTATCGCAAGCAGCTTATATTGAAGAGCACTTAGGATTGAAAGAAGGAAAAGGACCATTCACGATTGAATTATTTGGTGGCTCGCCTGACGACAACAATGCACTAATTAATTACAACGGAGTGATGTCTGTTTTACAACCATATATGGACAACGGTCAGTTGGTCGTGCCATCTGGACAGATGAGTTTCAGTCAAATCGCTACGCTTCGCTGGGATGGTTCTACGGCGCAATCAAGGATGGATAATCTGTTAAGCGCAAATTATACTGACCAAACATTGGATGCTATTTTGTCGCCATATGATCCAATAAGTTTAGGGATCATTTCGTCATTAAAAGGCGTGGGGTATGGGAGTGAAAGTAAACCTTTACCTGTGATTACTGGACAAGATGCGACAGTTGCTGGCGTTAAATCGATCATTGCCGGGGAACAAACACAAACGATCTTTAAAGACACACGTATCTTAGCAAAAAATACGATTGAAATGATCAAAGCAATCAGTGATGGAGAAGAGGTCCCGGTCAATGATACTGAAACTTATGATAATGGGGTGAAAACTGTCCCTACGTATTTAGCAAATACAGTATCTGTCGATAAAGATAATTATCAAGCAGAGCTGATCGACACAGATTATTATAAAGAATCCGATCTGAAAAATTAAGAGGAACCAAACAAGGAACTAAAGAGATCTAAGTCAGAGAGAGGATAAGAATTATGGCGGATTGTATTTTAAAAATGGCAGATATCACCAAAAAATTTTCTGGAATCCGAGCGTTAGATTGCGTGAATCTGATGATTGAACGTGGGGAAATCCATGCATTGTGCGGAGAAAACGGAGCGGGAAAATCAACATTGATGAATGTCTTGAGCGGCTTGTATCCATATGGCTCCTATGACGGGGAAATCTTTTATGATGGAAAGCTGTGTCAATTCAAAGATTTGAAAGATAGTGAAGAAAAAGGCATCGTCATCATTCATCAAGAATTAGCGCTAAGTCCTTATCTTTCAATAAAAGAGAATATTTTTCTCGGAAATGAACAAGCAGAAAGAGGCGTGATTGATTGGGAACTGACAGAAAAGAAAACGTATGAACTGCTGAATAAAGTCGGTTTGTCTATCGACCCGAATCTTCTAGTATCCCAGATTGGCGTAGGGCAACAGCAATTAGTTGAAATAGCTAAAGCATTATCAAAATCCGTCCGTCTGTTGATTTTGGATGAGCCTACCGCTGCATTGAATGAAGAAGAAAGCGCGAATTTGCTGAGATTGATCCGAGAGTTGAAAGAGCAAGGTGTAACCTCCATCATTATTTCACATAAGCTGAATGAAATCGTGGATATCGCAGATCGAATCACCATTTTACGGGATGGACAGACGATTGAGACACTAGAAAATGAAATGATCAGCGAAGAGCATATTATTCGCGGGATGGTGGGCAGAGATTTAGTTGATCGTTATCCTGAAAGAAAACCGGATATTGGAGAAGTTTATTTTAAAGTAGAAGACTGGACGGTCTATCACCCTCTTGATCATGAGCGAATCATAAACGACCACATCAACTTGCATTTGAAAAAAGGAGAGATTGTAGGAATAGCTGGACTGATGGGAGCGGGCAGAACTGAATTCGCTATGAGTCTATTTGGACATTCTTATGGAAGCAAGATATCCGGACGTATATTAAAGGAAGGGGCAGAGATATCAGTTAAGACCGTTCCTTCAGCCATTGCAAACGGACTCGCTTATGTCTCGGAGGACCGAAAATCTTTAGGACTGAATCTGCTGATGGATATTCGGGAAAACGTGACGCTGAGCAGTTTGGATAAAATAAGTCAAAAAGGAGTATTAGATAAAGAAAAAGAAGTAACTGAGGCAGAAAATTTCCGGAAAAAGATGCGTATAAAAACAAACTCCATCCATCAAATTGTCAGTAGTCTTAGTGGTGGGAATCAGCAAAAAGTCGTTTTATCCAAGTGGCTGATGACACAACCCGATATTCTTTTTTTGGATGAGCCAACCCGTGGGATAGATGTTGGGGCAAAATATGAGATCTACACGATTATCGAAGAAATGGCAGCAAATGGCAAAGCTGTCTGTCTTATCTCTTCTGAACTTCCTGAAATATTAGGGATGTGTGATCGAATCTATACGATGAACGAAGGACGTATTACAGGAGAAGTCTCGCGAGAAGATGCAGATCAGGAAGTCTTGATGAAATTAATGACGAAAGAAGAGGTGGGTTAAGTTGGAACAGGCAAAAAATCTTACGGACAAAAAAGAGAAAAAACTAAATTTGAAAAGTAGAGCAGCTGATCTTTTTGGTCGCTACAGCATGGTGATCATTTTAGCGGGACTACTTATTGCGTTTCAATTGATGACGGATGGTATTTTCTGGCGTCCATTGAATATAACTAACCTTGTTTTGCAAAATAGTCATATATTAGTACTAGCTGCAGGGATGTTATTAGTGGTGCTCTTAGGTCATGTGGATTTGTCGGTAGGGTCAGTGATGGCGTTTGTTGGTGCAATTGCGGGCATGATGATGGTCAATCGCCAAATGAACCCGTGGATGACAGTTATCGCATGTCTTGCAGTAGGCGGGCTGATCGGCGCATGGCAAGGTTTTTGGGTAGCTTATGCAGGGATACCGGCGTTTATCGTGACTTTAGCAGGATTGCTGATGTTTCGTGGGCTGACACAAGTTGTTCTAGGAGGCCAATCTCTAGCACCTTTTCCAGCTGTTTTCCAAAAAATGTCTACGGGTTATTTACCAGACTTAAGCGAAGGAAGCAGCCTTCACTTCTTGACATTGATTTTAGGAATGATCATCACAGTCGTGTTAGTTGTTGGACAATGGCGAACAAGAAATCGTCGGAAAAATCATTTATTTGAAGTGGAATCTCCAGCAGCTTTCTTGGTAAAGGCGGTATTTACAGCAGTCGTTGTACTAGGGATAACTTATATCTTTGCCTCTTATCAAGGATATCCGATCATTTTAATCATTCTCGGTTTGATCGTCGCAGCATATGGGTTTTTGACAAATAAAACAGTAGCAGGTCGACAGATTTATGCGACGGGCGGAAATCGAAAAGCGGCTGAACTATCAGGGATCAAAACAAAGCGAATCACGTTCTGGGTATTCGTCAACATGGGAGTCATGGCAGCTTTAGCTGGATTAGTTTTAGCTGCTCGATTGAATGCGGCAACACCTCAAGCAGGTACATCGATGGAACTGGATGCAATGGCGGCAGTATATTTTGGTGGTGCTTCGACTTCCGGCGGCATTGGAACAATCATGGGTGCGATTGTCGGTGGCTTGGTCATGGGTGTATTGAACAATGGCATGTCGATTTTAGGCGTCGGGGTAGATTGGCAGCAGGCGATCAAAGGGTTGATCTTGCTTTTAGCCGTTGTATTAGACTTGTATAACAAGAAAAAACGGACAGCGTAGGAGAACACCGTTTATTCAGAAAAAAGACTGTGACAAGACGTTTGTCACAGTCTTTTTTTCGCTAAAAGCGAACATTCATTGTTTCGTTTGTTTAGACTAAAAATAATGTGTGTTTTTTTACCATTCGTATAAATTCTCTTTTTGCTCTTGATTTTTTCGCTTAATTGAGTTAAATTACATAGGGCGCTAAAAAAAGCCTTGATTAAATTAATAATGTTCGTGTTTTGCTGGATGTGAACATCAGGAGGATAATGTAATGAAAGTATTTGATTACGAAGATATTCAATTAATTCCTAATAAATGTATCGTAAATAGCCGTTCTGAATGTGATACAACGGTCACATTGGGTAAACATACATTCAAAATGCCAGTAGTGCCTGCCAACATGCAGACGATTATTGATGAAACGATTGCAGAATTCTTAGCGGAAAATGGTTATTTCTATATCATGCATCGGTTTGATGAAGCAGCTCGAATTCCGTTTATCAAAAAAATGAAAAAGCGTGGATTGATTACCTCAATCAGTGTTGGCGTCAAGAAAGAGGAATATTCCTTTATAGAGAAGTTGGCAGAAGAATCGCTAAATCCTGATTATATCACTATCGACATCGCACATGGACATGCTAACTCAGTTATTGATATGATTCAGCATATTAAAAAATATTTGCCTGAAACTTTTGTGATTGCCGGTAATGTTGGTACACCGGAAGCCGTCCGTGAATTGGAAAATGCGGGCGCAGATGCAACAAAAGTCGGGATTGGTCCAGGAAAAGTATGTATTACAAAAATCAAGACAGGATTTGGAACTGGAGGCTGGCAACTGGCAGCTCTTAGATGGTGTGCGAAAGCAGCTCGCAAGCCGATCATCGCTGACGGTGGGATCAGAACACATGGCGATATTGCAAAATCTGTCCGTTTTGGTGCGACAATGGTCATGATTGGTTCATTGTTTGCCGGTCACGAGGAATCTCCTGGCGAAACAAAAGTCGAAAATGGAATCGTGTATAAAGAATACTTTGGTTCTGCTTCAGAATTCCAAAAAGGCGAAAAACGAAATGTTGAAGGAAAGAAAATCTGGATCCAGCATAAAGGATCTTTGAAAGATACACTAGTGGAAATGCAACAAGACCTTCAATCATCTATTTCTTATGCTGGAGGAAGAGATCTGGAAGCCATTCGAAAAGTTGACTATGTCATCGTGAAAAATTCGATTTTTAATGGAGATACGATCTAAATAATGAGTAAAATATCAGCGGAAGGTTCATAACAGAACCTTCTGTTTTTTATGTTTTGCAAAAAAAGCTTTTCTTTTTTCTCGTAAATTCGGTAAAATCAAAAGAAAAAATAGACAATAGAAAAGAGAAGCTTATGTGGGAAAAAGTAGAGAAAAAACAAGGACCGATTTATCGTCAAATCATGGAACAGATTATGAGAGAAATCGAAAACGGAAGGATCAATCCTGGAAGTCAACTTGAATCAGAACGAAAACTAGGGCAACTTTTTGGTGTGAATCGTTCCACCGTTGTCCGTGCATTGGAAGAGCTTAGGGAGCTTGGGGTACTAACGAGCAAACGTGGCAGCGGATGGTTTGTTAATCAGACTGAATGGGGGAAATTCGCTGTCCCAAGAATCGATTGGCGGCAAATGATCTCTCCTCGTTATGAGCAGACGGACTGGTATGAGCAAAAAATAAGAGAAGCAAAGCAGATCCAAAAAACATCGTTTCTTGATTTATACGCTAGCGAGATGCCAGATGAGCTTTTGCCGAATTTTGAGTTTCCTTCTTATTCTCTTGAAGAAATCTTAGCGGAAGAAAAAGAAATGGATCTTTTAGGCTATACTCCGTTACGTAACAAAATCAAACGGTATTTGGAAAGTAAATTTGAATTGGCATTTTCCCCCAACCAGCTTCTTGTGACTGGTGGCGGTCAGCAAGCAATCTTTTTGATTTTACAAACGATTCTTTCAGCTGGTGAGGGGATAGCTGTAGAGTCACCTTCTTTTTTTTACCGATTACCTCTTTTCAAAGCTTCAGGAACGCGTTTATTTGGGATACCGATGGATGAAGAAGGGATCGACTTAGAAAAACTGAAAGAATCGATCCATAAAAATAAATTGAAAGCAGTGCTTATCAACCCGAATTTTCAAAACCCTACAGGAAAAGTGATGAGTCAAAAACGACGAGAAAAGCTAGTAGAATTGTGTCGACAGTATCGGCTTCCAATTATTGAAGACGATGTATTTACGGATCTTTCATTTCTAAACCAAGAAGAAGTCCTTCCTATACGAACGATTGATCCGGATAATGTGTTATACGTCGGTTCGTTATCAAGGGTTTTAGGAAAAACAACGAAAATCGGTTGGGTGATAGGACCTGAGACTTTTATCTCGCAACTAGCTCAAGCGCAAGAAATGATGGAGTTTTCGATGAATATCCTTACACAAATCACAGTGGCTAATGTATTTGATGAAGCAATTGATTTGAAAATGCAAGATGTAAGAAAAAAGTTGAAAGAAAAAAGCCGACTGATAAGCGCTTGGGGAGATTCACAATCGTTTTTCAAGCTTCATTCAATTTTAGGTGGTTACTATGCCTGGATTACTTGGGATGGGAAAAAACTAGACCCCGAACTAGCAGAAAAAGTAGTAGATATGGGTCTTGGAATTGCACCAAGTCTACTTTTTGGGCAAGATATAAATGGAATCAGAATCAATTACAGTAGGCTGGATGAAAACCAAATACCGTTGTTTTATTCGAAGATGAAAATTCTAGAAAAGTGGTTAACAGAATAATTTCACAAAGTAAATAGATTAAAGAATATAACAGCTTGGATTTAAATTTCAAGCTGTTTCTTTTTTTTCGGAAAAAGAATACGATATAAAGAAACTAAGAAAAAACCATTATTTGTACGTCCGTTCACGATGTGTAAATAAAATAAATATTTGCAACAAAACTGTATAACACCAACGTTTCTAAATAGAAACAGATGGTTGTAAGTTTGATTAGAAAATAGAAAAAATGCAGATGAAATATAAAACGCTTTCCTTATTGTGATTTTATTCACTAATGCTGTTAATATGCGGATTGGCATAATTTCCTTTCATCGTGAAAATTTGTGCTTTTAGCTTGTATTTCTCATAAATCCATGATAATTTATTAATGAAGACGGTTAAATAGTGATACAGTTTTATTCGCTGTTTCAATCGCAGAATGAAGAGATTTTCTTATAGATGAGAGAGGAATGTGTGACAAATGGCAAACAAAAAAGCACCGATCGACTTCCAAGCACTGCTAGATGAAGTCAATGCAGATTTCCCAGTATATCAAGCACTTGATCAAGATGGAAACGTAGTTAACAAAGATTTAGTACCTGATTTATCCGATGATGAACTCGTTGAATTAATGACTCATATGGTATGGTCTCGTGTATTAGACCAACGTTCAACAGCGCTGAACCGCCAAGGACGCCTAGGCTTTTTTGCACCAACTGCCGGACAAGAGGCAAGTCAGCTGGCTAGTGCTTATGCATTTGATAAAGAAGATGTTCTTCTTCCAGGTTATCGGGATGTACCTCAACTAGTAAAACATGGTTTACCTTTATCTCAAGCTTTTTTATGGTCTAGAGGACATGCTGCAGGTAATTCTTATCCGGAAGAATTGAAAGCTCTACCACCACAAATCATCATCGGTGCACAATATGTACAAGCAGCCGGTGTTGCATTAGGTTTGAAGAAACGAAACAAGAAAAATGTCGTCTTCACTTATACTGGTGATGGCGGTTCATCACAAGGTGATTTTTACGAAGCAATCAATTTCGCTGGCGCTTACCATGCAAATGCCGTATTTTATATCCAAAACAACGGGTATGCGATCTCTACACCTCGTGAAAAACAAACTGCAGCAAAAACACTTGCACAAAAAGCTGTCGCAGCTGGGATTCCTGGTATTCAAGTCGATGGAATGGATCCGCTTGCAGTATATACTGTATCTAAAATGGCACGGGAATGGGCGATCAGTGGAAATGGACCAGTCCTAATCGAAACACTGACTTATCGTTATGGACCACATACACTATCTGGTGACGATCCAACCCGCTACCGTACAAAAGACACAGATGACGATTGGCAGAAAAAAGATCCATTGATCCGCTTCCGAAAATATTTGACGGAAAAAGGACTTTGGTCTGAAGAAAAAGAAGAACAAGTCATCGAAGCAACTAAAGAAGAAATCAAAGCAGCTATTGCTGAAGCCGACAAAGTACCAAAACAAAAGGTTTCAGATTTCTTGAAAAACATGTTCGAAGTATCTCCACAATCAATCAAAGAACAAATTGCAATTTATGAAGCGAAGGAGTCGAAATAATCATGGCACAAAAAACAATGATCCAAGCAATCACAGATGCCTTAGCACTTGAACTAGAAAATGACGAGAATGTCGTTGTTTTTGGTGAAGATGTTGGGAAAAACGGAGGAGTTTTCCGGGCAACTGAAGGATTGCAGGAAAAGTTCGGAGAAGACCGAGTATTCGATACTCCTTTAGCTGAATCTGGAATCGCAGGATTGAGTTTCGGTCTTGCGTTAGAAGGATTTCGTCCAGTTCCTGAAATCCAATTCTTTGGTTTTATTTTCGAAGCAATGGACGAAGTAGTAGCTCAAATGGCTCGTACAAGATATCGAATGAGCGGCACTAGAAATCTACCCATCACAATTCGTTCGCCATTTGGTGGCGGTGTTCATACACCAGAATTGCATTCGGATAATTTAGAAGGTTTGATCGCTCAGTCTCCTGGTATTCGAGTAGTGATTCCTTCCAACCCTTATGATGCAAAAGGACTATTGATTTCTTCTATTAGAAGTAACGATCCGGTTGTTTTCCTAGAACACATGAAACTATATCGCTCATTCCGAGAAGAAGTGCCGGATGAAGCTTACGAAGTTCCTTTGGATAAAGCAGCAGTTACTCGTGAGGGAACAGATGTATCTATTATCACATACGGGGCAATGGTGCGTGAAGCAATCAAAGCAGCAGACAATCTTGCAAAAGAAAATATCTCTGTTGAAATCATTGATCTTCGTACAGTTGCGCCATTAGATGTAGAAACGATCATTCAATCCGTGGAAAAAACTGGTCGCGTAGTTGTTGTCCAAGAAGCACAACGACAAGCGGGCGTTGCCGCGCAAGTAGTTTCTGAGATCTCAGAACGCGCTATCCTTTCATTAGAAGCCCCAATCGGACGAGTTTCTGCACCTGATACAGTCTTCCCATTTGGACAAGCAGAAAATGTCTGGTTGCCAAATGCAAAAGATATCGAAGACAAAGTAAAAGAAATCGCGGAATTTTAAGAAAAGAAGGGACGAAACAAAGTCATGGCTTATCAATTTAAATTGCCGGATATCGGTGAAGGAATCGCAGAAGGTGAAATCGTCAAATGGTTCGTCAAACCAGGAGATACGATCAATGAAGATGATACATTACTAGAAGTTCAAAATGACAAATCAGTAGAAGAAATCCCGTCACCTGTTACAGGAACGGTTAAAAATGTGATTGTTCCAGAAGGTACCGTAGCAAATGTTGGGGATGTATTAGTAGAAATCGATGCTCCTGGACACGAAGACAATGAAGGGGACAGTGGTGTAGCCGCAGAATCCCAAACTCCAGCTAAACCGGCTGCTGAACCCACTGTTGATACAGAATCAGCTGGATCGTCAAGCGAAGGAGTCTTCCAATTTAAGTTACCGGATATCGGTGAAGGAATCGCAGAAGGTGAAATCGTCAAATGGTTCGTCAAACCAGGAGATACGATCAATGAAGATGATACATTACTAGAAGTTCAAAATGACAAATCAGTAGAAGAAATTCCGTCACCTGTCACAGGGACAGTTAAAAACGTGATTGTTCCAGAAGGCACTGTAGCAAATGTTGGGGATGTATTAGTAGAAATCGATGCTCCTGGACACAATAGTGCACCGTCAACTAGTGCGCCATCAGCTGAAGCACCAAAAGAAAAAGTGGAAACATCAGGTTCAGCAAGTGTCGTTGAAGCTGCCGATCCAAATAAACGTGTATTGGCTATGCCATCTGTTCGTCAATTTGCCCGTGAAAAAGATGTAGATATCTCACAAGTAACTGCAACTGGAAAAGGTGGCAGAGTAACAAAAGAGGACATCGAAAACTTCTTGGCAGGAGCTCCAAGCAGCGCACCAGCGAAATCAGAAGCGCCAGAAGCGGCAACTCCGAAAGAAGCAGCTCCTGCAGCAGAAAGCAAACCCGCTGAACCAGCAAAACCATTCAAGTCCAACTTAGGAGATTTGGAAGAGCGTGTAGCAATGACACCAACACGTAAAGCTATTGCTAAAGCAATGGTCAATAGTAAGCATACAGCTCCACACGTGACATTGCATGATGAAGTAGAAGTGTCTAAACTATGGGATAATCGGAAACGATTCAAAGAAGTAGCTGCTGCAAATGGTACGAAACTTACTTTCTTGCCATATGTCGTGAAAGCTTTAACAGCGACTGTTAAGAAATACCCAGTATTAAATGCATCTATTGACGATGCAAACCAAGAAATCGTTTATAAACATTACTACAATATCGGTATTGCAACAGATACGGATCACGGATTATATGTACCAAATGTAAAAGATGCAGACCGCAAAGGAATGTTTGCTATTGCAGATGAAATCAATGAGAAAGCAAAATTAGCTCATGACGGCAAACTATCTGCAGAAGATATGCGCAATGGAACAATTACGATCAGCAATATCGGATCTGTAGGTGGCGGTTGGTTTACACCAGTCATCAACTATCCAGAAGTAGCTATTTTAGGTGTAGGAACGATTGCGCAACAACCAATCGTAAACGCTGAAGGCGAAATCGTTGTCGGTCGTGTGATGAAACTATCACTAAGTTTTGATCACCGTATCGTAGATGGAGCAACTGCGCAACAAGCAATGAACAATATCAAACGTCTTTTAGCTGATCCAGAGCTATTAATGATGGAAGGATGATAAACAAATGGTAGTTGGAGATTTTGCTGTAGAATTAGATACAGTTGTAATCGGTGCGGGACCTGGCGGCTATGTAGCTGCCATCCGTGCTGCTGAAATGGGACAAAAAGTAGCAATCATTGAAAGAGAGTATATTGGCGGTGTTTGTTTGAACGTCGGCTGTATTCCTTCAAAAGCATTGATAGCTGCGGGACACCATTATCAAGAGTCACTAGATTCCGAAATGTTTGGAGTAACTAGCGAAAATGTCAAACTAGATTTTGCGAAAACACAAGAATGGAAAGAAAACAAAGTTGTCCATACGTTGACTTCTGGTGTTGGTTTTCTATTAAAAAAACATAAGGTTGAAACAATCGAAGGCGAAGCGTTCTTCGTAGATGATCACACACTACGCGTCATTCATCCAGATTCAGCTCAAACTTATTCGTTCAATAACGCAATCATTGCAACAGGTTCCCGTCCAATCGAGATTCCAGGATTTAAATTCGGCGGACGTGTGTTAGATTCTACTGGCGGATTAGCATTGAAAGAAGTACCTAAGAAATTTGTGATCATCGGTGGCGGTGTGATTGGTGCCGAATTGGGCGGAGCGTACGCAAACTTAGGAGCAGAAGTAACGATCCTTGAAGGCTCACCACAAATTTTACCAACTTACGAAAAAGATCTCGTAAAATTAGTAGAAGATGATTTCAAGAAAAAAGGTGTAACAGTCGTAACGAATGCGATGGCAAAAGAAGCAGTCGATAACGGTGACAGTGTGACAGTGAAATATGCAGTGGACGGGAAAGAAGAATCTGTTACTGCTGACTATGTGATGGTCACTGTAGGACGTCGTCCAAATACGGATGATATGGGCTTAGAACAAGCGGGTGTCGAAGTAGGAGAACGTGGATTGATCACAGTAGATAAACAAGGACGTACGAACGTACCTAATATCTATGCCATCGGTGATATCGTTCCAGGGGCGGCATTAGCGCATAAAGCTAGTTACGAAGCAAAAATCGCTGCTGAAGCAATCTCTGGCAAAAAAGTAGCTGTAGATTATAAAGCAATGCCAGCAGTTGCCTTTACTGATCCGGAATTGGCTTCTGTAGGTATGACGATCAAAGAAGCAAAAGACGCAGGTATCGAAGCGAAAGCATATAAATTCCCATTCTCAGGGAACGGTCGAGCATTATCGCTAGGTAAAACGGAAGGATTCATCCGTTTAGTCACGACGATTGAAGATAACGTGCTTATTGGGGCGCAAATCGGTGGAGTCGGCGCAAGTGATATGGTTTCTGAATTAGCTTTAGCCATCGAATCAGGAATGAATGCTGAAGATATCGCCTTGACGATTCATCCGCATCCATCTCTTGGCGAAATCGTCATGGATGCTTCGGAATTAGCATTAGGTTTACCAATCCATATTTGATTTGAATAGTACAGGCGAAACGCAACTGAAAAATCAGTTGCGTTTTGTTTTTTAGAATTATCAATAATATTATTATGTAAACTTAAAAATATGACAACTTCTTGGTTTATTACCACTTCCTATGCTACACTGAAGAGGAATATGAAATAGGAGAGTTGAAGATGCAAGAATATCAGTATCCACTTGATTTAGATTGGACAACAGACGAAATGGTCATTGTAATGAAGATGTGGGAAGATCTGGAACGTGCGAATGAAAAAGGGATAAACAATGAAGCTTTTTTGAAGACTTATCAGCAGTTTAAAACTGTTGTCAAATCCATTGGTGAGGAAAAACGATTGGGACGGGAATTTGAAAAAGCTTCCGGTTATTCTTTATATCGTACAGTGCAGCAAGCAAAAAAAAATCCAAACAAAACTTTGAGAATGAACGGGTGAGATAAATGGAACAGATGATTGATCATATCAAGTCCTGGCTTGAAGAAGCTGGTGAGAAAATCAAATCTTCTCAACAAACATTAACGATCTCGCAAAAATCAAATCGAACGGATCTAGTGACAAATGTCGACCGAAACATCCAGAATTTTCTAATCGAAAAAATCCATTCCTTTGATCCAGAGGCAAAAATATTGGCAGAAGAAGAAGGGTGTAATCAATTATCGGATCTCGATGGAAGAGTCTTTATCATCGATCCTATTGATGGCACCTTGAATTTTGTGATTGAAGGGGAAAATTTTTGTATTATGCTCGCTGTTTATGAATCCGGCGTTGGAAAGCTTGGTTTCATTTATGACGTGATGAGAAATGAACTTTTTTGGGGTGGAAAAGGAATAGGCGTTTATAAAAATGATGAGCCATTGCCTAGACCAGCAAATAAATCCTTATCGGAAGGCTTACTTGGTGTGAATAGTTATCTTTTCGGTCATAATAAATATGGAATCCGAGAAATTGCGGAAAGCAGCATGGGGACACGTATGTACGGATGCGCTGGTCTTGAACTAGTGGCAATCTTGAAAGGAAACCACATTGCTTATATTTCAAACCTTAGCCCTTGGGATTATGCAGCGGGAAATGTCTTATTGGAAGAGTTTGGTATGGTAACAAGCGGTCTTTTTGGTACTCCTTTGACATTTGAAAAAAGGGAATACTATTTAGCAGGGACTTCTTGTGCATATGCAGAAATCGCAGACCTTTTGAAAAAAGAAGGCTGAAAAAAAGGTAGAAATCATTCACAAAAATGATAAAAACGGGCAAAAGATTAATTTTCTCGAAAAAATGAAAACATTTTACTATATTTCATGAAAAAAGTCTGCTATAATTAGCAGTCGAGTAAAATTTGCCCTGTCATAAAGAACCAATAAAAAAGGAGTTAGTTACATTGAATTATAGAAACGATATCCGTAACGTCGCAATTATTGCCCACGTTGACCACGGAAAAACAACATTAGTTGATGAACTATTAAAACAATCAGATACATTAGACGCACATACGCAATTGCAAGAACGTGCGATGGACTCAAATGCGCTAGAAAAAGAACGTGGTATCACGATTTTAGCCAAAAACACAGCTGTAGACTATAAAGGAATTCGCGTAAACATCATGGATACTCCAGGACACGCGGACTTCGGTGGCGAAGTAGAACGGATCATGAAAATGGTTGACGGCGTTGTGTTGGTCGTAGATGCGTATGAAGGAACAATGCCTCAGACACGTTTTGTATTGAAAAAAGCATTGGAACAACATATCACACCAATCGTTGTCGTAAACAAGATTGACAAACCTTCTGCTCGTCCTGAGCATGTCGTAGATGAAGTTCTTGAACTATTCATCGAATTAGGAGCAGATGATGATCAGTTAGACTTTCCTGTGATTTATGCATCTGCACTAAATGGTACGTCAAGCTTGTCAGATGATCCAGCAGATCAAGAACCAACCATGGCACCTATTTTTGATACAATTATTGAAAAAATCCCTGCTCCTGTCGATAACAGCGACGAACCATTACAATTCCAAGTTTCATTACTTGACTACAACGATTATGTAGGTCGTATCGGAATCGGACGTGTATTTAGAGGAACAATCAAAGTAGGAGACCAAGTAGCATTAATTAAATTAGACGGAACAGTTAAGAAATTCCGTGTAACGAAATTATTTGGTTTCTTTGGACTAAAACGTCTAGAGATTCAAGAAGCAAAAGCTGGAGACTTGATTGCTGTCTCAGGTATGGAAGATATCTTTGTCGGTGAAACAGTTACTCCTGTGGATCATCAAGATGCGTTACCTATCCTTCACATTGACGAACCAACATTGCAAATGACTTTCTTAGTTAATAATTCACCATTTGCCGGTCGAGAAGGTAAATTCGTAACCGCTCGTAAGATTGAAGAACGTTTGATGGCAGAACTTCAAACAGATGTATCCTTACGAGTTGAACCAACAAACTCTCCAGATGCATGGACAGTTTCTGGTCGTGGAGAATTGCATTTGTCTATCTTGATTGAAAACATGCGCCGTGAGGGATACGAATTGCAAGTATCTCGTCCAGAAGTTATTGAAAAAGAAATCGACGGTGTAAAATGCGAACCGTTTGAACGCGTGCAAATCGATACACCAGAAGAATATATGGGTAGTGTTATCGAGTCCTTGAGCTTACGTAAAGGTGAAATGCAAGATATGGTCCATACAGGAAACGGACAAATCCGTTTGACATTCTTAACACCTGCCCGCGGTTTGATTGGTTATTCAACTGAATTCCTTTCAATGACACGTGGTTACGGAATCATGAACCATACTTTTGACCAATATCTGCCAATGCTTCCTGGTCAAATTGGCGGACGTCACCAAGGGGCGCTTGTTTCGATCGATACAGGAAAAGCAACGACTTATTCTATCATGAGTATCGAAGAACGCGGTACAGTCTTCGTAGAACCAGGTACAGAAGTATATGAAGGAATGATTATCGGGGAAAACAGCCGTGATAATGATTTGACCGTCAACATCACGAAAGCAAAACAAATGACAAACGTACGGTCTGCTACTAAAGACCAAACATCTGTCATCAAAAAACCAAAACAATTGACGTTGGAAGAATCTTTGGAATTCTTGAATGATGATGAATATTGCGAAGTAACACCAGAAAGCATTCGCTTGAGAAAACAAATTTTAGAGAAAAATGCTCGTGAAAAAGCATCTAAAAAGAAAAAATAATCTGTAAAAGGATGAAGAGAGAAACCAGCTTGTTATAAAAAATAGCTGGTTTCTTTTTTTGTCCAACTCTTTTCTGTGGAGAAGTCATCTTTGTCAATGGACATAAATTCAGAAAATACGCCAAAAGATGTTTAAAAGACGTTTAAAAAACTTATTTCTAGAGAGTTTTTGTTTCATAATAAGATAATGTTTCACGAAAGGAGATCAACTTGTCCTTCGAAGAAAATCGAAGTAAAATGGCAAGAGAAAGGAGCGGGAAGATGAACGACTTATTAAAACAATACTTTGGCTATGATGAGTTTAGACCTGGTCAAAAAGAAATTATCCAGAAAGTCATTGATCAGGAAAATGTATTAGGAATCATGCCTACCGGAAGTGGGAAATCAATCTGTTACCAGCTTCCAGCTTTACTATTAGATGGGCTTACTGTGGTTGTGTCCCCTTTAATCTCTTTGATGAAGGATCAGGTGGACGCGGCGAATCAATTAGGTATACCCGCCACTTTTATCAATAGCTCGTTAGATGGTTACGAAACAGCTAGACGCTTCCAAGAAATCGATAGACAGCAGTACCGTTTACTTTATATCGCTCCTGAACGTTTTATCATGCCAGATTTTATCCAAGCAATGAAGCAATGGAACGTCCGTATGATCGCTATTGACGAGGCACATTGTATCTCTCAGTGGGGGCATGATTTCCGCCCAAGTTATTTACAGATGGCGAACCAGCTAGATCAACTGCCAAATCGTCCTGTAATTGTTGCTTTGACAGCTACAGCGACTGTGCAAGTAGCTGCTGACATAAAAAGACTTTTAAAAATTCCAGAAAACAACCATATTCAGACTGGTTTTGAACGAGAAAATCTACGATTTCAAGTAATTAAAGATCAAAAAAAAGAACAATATCTAATCGAATATTTAAAGATCAACAAAAATCAATCTGGTATCATTTATGCAGCAACGAGAAAAGAAGTAGACCGTCTCTATCATTTGCTTAAAAAATTCGATTTTTCCGTGGGTAGATATCATGGTGGTCTAAATGAGAATGAGCGAACAGAAATGCAAGAAGCCTTTTTATATGATCGCTTGCAGCTGATTGTAGCGACAAATGCATTTGGTATGGGTATAAATAAAAGCAATGTCCGTTTTGTTATCCATTATCAAATTCCTGGCTCTCTAGAAGCATACTATCAGGAAGCTGGTCGGGCGGGAAGAGATGGTCTTTCCAGCGAAGCCATTCTGCTTTTCTCTCCTCAAGATATCCAAGTCCAAAAGTTTTTTATCCAGCAGTCCCAAAGAGAAGAAGGGCAAAAGCAAAAAGAATATGAAAAATTAAAAGCGATGACAGAATACGTGTATATTGAGTCCTGTCTTCAGCAATACATCCTAAACTATTTTGGCGAGACAAGCAGTCCGTGCAACCGTTGTGGTAACTGTTTAGATGACAGAGAAATAGTAGAAGTAACGACAGAAGCACAGATGGTTCTTTCTTGCTTAAAACGTATGGGTGAGAACTATGGTAAACAAATGCTGATGAAAGTCTTAGCAGGATCGAAAGAACAAAAGTTGCAAGCTTTAGGTTTTGGACATTTATCTACCTATGGACTGATGAAAAACCAATCGCAAAAAGAAACGATGCAGTTAATTGAATATTTGATATCGAATGGCTATCTTCTGACCATCAATGGCGAGTATCCTGTTTTGAAAGTAACAGAAAGAGGGATACAAGTATTGAAAGGACAAGAATCTGTTTATCGAAAGGAACCCAAGAAAGTTCAGCAGCTATCGGATGAAGAAACCGATACACTATTTGAAGTGCTGCGGGAACTGCGAACGGATCTAGCATCAGAAGCAGGCGTTCCCCCGTATGTCGTATTTTCAGATTCCACATTGAAAGAAATGAGCCGAATACGTCCATCAAGCAGATTGGAGATGCTTCAGATAAAAGGAGTTGGCCAAAGCAAGCTTGATAAATATGGCGAAGCCTTTTTATCTCGGATAAAAAATGCGGACTCTAACGTTCTGGATAAGTAGAAAGAACGAATACGTAAAAATGAATAAAAACAACTGGTTAAATCTGTTTTTTTTGCTTCTTATGAAAATCAAATATGTTATAATTAAGGAATTAGAATGGGAGGTAAGCACAGATGGATTCTTTGTCGAAAAAACTTGCGATCCAAGTATTAAATGATGAAGCAGAACGGATCAAACGATTAATCCGAAATCAAAACAACAGTCTCTGTATCTCACAATGCAAAGCCTTCGAAGAAGTGGTAGATACACAGATGTACGGCTTTTCCCGGCAAGTCGGTTTTGCTGTCCGTATAGGAGTAATCGGAAAGAACGAGGGTCAGCTGATGTTAAGTGAGCTAGAACGAGAATTGAATCAGTTATATAGTGAGGTTTACCAAGAAAATTATGATAAAAAAGAAGTTGGCAAGGAGGAATAGACTTGCCTAAGAAAGTGAAAAAAAGGCATCTATTAGACTATAGCATCTTGATTCCCTATTTAATTTTATGTGTATTGGGGTTGATCATGGTATATAGTTCTACGTCGTATCTATTATTAGAAAACGGACAAAATCCGTCCGCATCAGTCATTAACCAGAGTATTTTTTGGGTGCTTAGCTTGATTGCTATCGCACTACTTTATAAAATGAAAACAGATGTTTTGAAAAACCAGCGTTTGATCATGGCAGCCATCGCAGTTTTGACGATTTTGCTGCTGATTGTTGTGTTTTTCGGTAAGGAGATCAATGGGGCGAAAGGTTGGCTACAAATTGCAGGATTCACGATCCAACCTGCCGAATACCTAAAAATCATTTCTATCTGGTATCTGTCTCTGACTTTATCTAAAAGACAAAACAGTGTACAAAAAGATTTTCTTGGGACTGTGAAACGTCCACTTGCAATGGTTATCGGACTTACTGCATTAGTCGCTATTCTTCCCGATTTTGGTAATGCGGCAGTTATCTTTTTGATTATTTTGGTTCTGCTTTTAGCCAGCGGAGTCAATTATGTGTATACTTTGATTGTAGGAGTAGGAGGCTTTTGTTTAAGTACTTTTACGATCTGGCTGATCAATATCACAAACGGAAAGATCTTACCTGGACGTTTACAGTATATCTATAATCGATTTGCTATTTACCAAAATCCTTTCTCAGACGAATTAAATAAAGGGCATCAACTAGTCAACGGCTACTATGCCATGTTCAACGGAGGACTATTTGGCAGGGGATTAGGTAACAGTATCCAGAAAAAAGGATTTTTACAAGAAGCACAAACCGATTTTATTTATGCAATCGTAGTGGAAGAACTTGGAGTGATTATGGGGATTTTGATATTAGCGTTGCTATTCTTTATGATTGTGCGCATTGTCCTTGTAGGTATCCGTTCAAAAGATCCGTTCAATTCGCTTTTGTGCATAGGGATCGGCGCAATGTTTTTGATCCAAGTATTTGTCAATCTTGGAGGAATCACTGGTGTTATTCCTTTGACAGGGATCACGTTCCCATTTTTAAGTCAAGGAGGCTCCAGTTTGCTGATGCTTTCGATTTGTGTCGGCTTTGTCCTCAACATCAGTGCGGATGAAAAACGCAAGAGCTTAGGTTTATAATAAAAAAAGATGTAGGAGTGGTTCGATGAAAAAAGTTTTAGTTGCTAACAGGGGTGAAATCGCTGTACGTGTATTTCGTGCTTGTACAGAATTAGGAATTAAAACTGTTGGAATCTATGCAGAAGAAGATGAATATTCCGTACACCGTTTCAAAGCGGATGAAGCATATTTAGTAGGACAAGGAAAAAAACCGATTGATGCGTATCTAGATATTGAAGGGATCATTTCTATCGCGAAAGAATGCGGAGCTGACGCCATTCATCCGGGTTACGGTCTTTTGTCGGAAAACTTGAATTTTGCGCAACGGTGCGAAGAAGAAGGCATCACTTTTGTTGGACCCAAACTGCATCATTTAGATATTTTTGGAGATAAAATCAAAGCAAAAGCTGCAGCTATCGAAGCAGGGATTGCTTCGATTCCAGGCACAGATGGACCAATCGCTTCTATAGACGATGCCTTGGAGTTTGCGAAACAATACGGTTATCCGATTATGATCAAGGCAGCTCTAGGCGGCGGCGGACGCGGCATGCGTGTAGCTCACGATGAAAAGAGTGCAAGAGAGGGCTACGAACGTGCGAAAAGCGAAGCAAAAGCAGCCTTTGGTAGTGATGAAGTGTATGTTGAAAAATACATCGCTAATCCTAAGCATATCGAAGTACAGATCCTCGGGGATACGCATGGAAACGTCATCCATCTTTTTGAAAGAGATTGTTCTGTTCAGCGCCGTCATCAAAAAGTAGTAGAAGTAGCGCCTTGTGTCTCTATGAATGAACAGCAACGTCAAAAAATCTGCCAGGCAGCTGTCCAATTGATGAAATATGTCGGGTATGTCAACGCAGGTACAGTAGAATTTCTTGTTGAAGGAGATGATTTTTACTTTATCGAAGTCAACCCTCGCGTCCAAGTGGAACATACGATCACAGAAATGATTACAGATATTGATATCGTAACAACGCAACTGTTGATTGCTCAAGGTTTGGATCTGCATAAAGAAATCGGATTGCCTCAGCAAGAAGGAATTAAATTAAATGGTTCAGCCATTCAATGCCGAATCACTACAGAAGACCCGTTGAATAACTTTTTACCAGACACAGGGAAAATCGATACGTATCGTTCACCTGGTGGTTTTGGCGTACGTCTGGATGTCGGAAATGCTTACGCGGGCTATGTAGTGACACCGTATTTTGATTCATTGCTAGTAAAAGTATGTACGCATGGTGCTACTTTTGAAACAGCCATTCAGAAAATGGAACGTTGCTTGAAAGAATTTAGAATCCGTGGAGTGAAAACAAACATTCCATTTATGCTCAATGTCATCACACATCCTGAATTCCAATCAGGAAATGCAAAAACAACCTTCATTGATAGTACAGCAACATTATTTGAATTTCCTCGACTACGAGACCGCGGAAACAAAACGATGAAATATATCGGTGAAATTACTGTGAATGGTTTTCCAGGTATCGAAAGTGGCGAAAAACCATTTTATGAAGAACCACGTATGCCTAAAGATCTAATCACAAGAACTGATTACGTAACGGCTAAGAATGTATTAGATGCGAAGGGTGCCGATGCTTTGGTCGAATGGATCAAAGGCCAGGAAAATTTATTGCTGACGGATACGACATTTAGAGATGCTCATCAAAGTCTGCTAGCAACTCGTGTTCGGACAAAGGACTTCAAGCAGATTGCACGTTTGACTGGAGAAGGTCTTCCTGAACTCTTTTCAAGTGAGATGTGGGGGGGAGCAACATTTGATGTGGCTTACCGCTTTTTGAATGAAGATCCTTGGCAACGGTTGAGAAAAATTCGTTCTTTAATGCCTAATACGTTGCTGCAAATGCTTTTCAGAGGTTCAAATGCCGTTGGGTATTCTAATTATCCTGACAATGTATTGGTGGAATTTGTCAAAGAAGCAGCAGCGCAAGGAATCGATGTATTTCGAATCTTTGATAGTTTGAACTGGACTCCACAAATGGAAAAAAGTATCCAAGCTGTACGGGATACTGGTAAAATCGCAGAGGCAGCTATTTGCTATACTGGCGATATCAACGATCCAAGTCGGGCAAAATACAATGTTCAGTATTATAAAGACATGGCAAAGGAACTAGAACAACTGGGTGCGCATATCATTGCAATCAAAGATATGGCTGGGCTGCTTAAACCGCAGGCAGCTTATCGTTTGATTAGTGAATTGAAAGAAACGACAGATCTGCCAATCCATCTGCATACTCATGACACCAGCGGGAATGGAATCATCACTTATTCTGCTGCTTCAAAAGCAGGAGTAGACATCGTTGACGTGGCAATGAGTGCAATGAGTGGGAATACTAGTCAGCCTAGCATGAGCAGCTTGTATTATGCACTGGTCAATGGTCCACGGCTGCCAGAAATCACGATTGAAAATGCACAGAAATTAAACCATTATTGGGAAGATGTGCGCATGTATTACAAACCGTTTGAAAACGGCTTGAATGCTCCTGAAACAGAAGTATATATGCATGAAATGCCAGGAGGACAGTATTCGAATCTACAGCAACAGGCAAAAGCTGTCGGATTAGGTCATCGCTGGGATGAAATCAAACAAATGTATCATACTGTCAACTTGATGTTTGGCGATATCGTTAAAGTAACTCCATCATCTAAAGTAGTTGGAGATATGGCACTATTTATGGTCCAAAATGATCTTACAGAAGAAGATATTTATGAAAAAGGCGAAACACTAAGTTTCCCTGAATCTGTTGTGACTTTCTTCCAAGGAGAACTAGGGCAACCCGTTGGCGGATTTCCTAAAAAATTGCAAAAGATTATTCTTAAAGGCAGACCTGCATTGAATGAACGTCCAGGTCTTTTGGCTGAATCAGTCGACTTCAACGAAGTAAAAAAAGAATTGGCAGAAAAAATCGGCTATGAACCAAAACAAGACGAAGTATTAAGCTATTTGATGTATCCGCAAGTCTTTTTGGACTATCAAAAAGCATATAATCAATTTGGCGATGTTACATTACTGGACACACCAACATTTTTCCAAGGTATACGTTTGGGTGAAACAATCAATGTACAAATCGAACGCGGAAAAACGCTTATCATTCGTTTAGATGAAATCGGAGAACCCGATATCGAAGGGAATCGCGTACTGTTCTTCAATTTGAACGGACAAAGACGTGAAATCACTATCAAAGATAATTCGATCATCAGTACGGTCCAAACCCGATTGAAAGCTGAACCGACAAACCGAGAACAAATTGGAGCAACGATGTCTGGTTCTGTTTTGGATGTATTAGTGAAAAAAGGCGATAACGTTAAAAAAGGTGATACGTTGATGATTACTGAAGCGATGAAAATGGAAACGGCCATCGAAGCTCGTTTTGACGGAGAAGTCGCACATGTATATGTGTCTTCAGGAGACACTATTTCGTCTGGTGACCTTTTGATTGAAGTGACTGAGAAATAATAAGCGAAAGGTGGGGAAACATGAAAAGACTGGGTTTGTTTTGGCTGATTCTGCTATTAGTTATTGTGGCATTCTACATGGAACCAGTCTTGTTTCCGCCAAAACTTGAAGTGAAGGAAAACTCTGATCAACAAATATCAAATCAAATGACAACGTGGAAATACCAGGAGCTTAAAGCAACTGGTTTTTCTACTTATATCGGAAAACCGATCGATCAGCTGGAAAAGGATTTTGGCCAAGCCTATGATCGATTAACTAGCGGATTTGGTTTTGAAACAAGATATTATGAAAATAAAGCTAGTCATCTCACATTTGAAGCGAACATCCAAGACAGCAGAGTCACAACTGTTAAAGTACTGCAAACAGGGCCTGCTGATATCGCGCCGTTTTATTTAGGGATGACGATGCAAGATCTTACGAAAATCACTACTATCTATACTAATTTCACTTTTGAGTACCATGATACAGAAGTTGGAATCGAACTAATGGAAGAGGATATGAATTACCGTCCGCTAATTGCTTTTGATAACGACACTTTTGCTATTTTATTTTTTGATCAAACAACAAACGGCCTATTTTCAGTTGTGTATTTAGATAAAGATAGTCTTTTGAAACTATTGCCATATCAAGTGTTTGGTGAAGGCCTTCCACATTATCAAGCAGATAAATCGGCTGATTGGGAATCAATCAATCGCGTTAAAGAACGAAAAAGTACGACTTTATTAAATATGCTTAGAAGAGAAGACGAACTTCCCATATACAATCAAACACTTGCCTTTCAAAACCACAGTCAGCTGCTACTACATGATTTTTTGACAAGGCCTGAGGAAATATTGTCAGAGGAACGTATGGCTGATTGGCAAAAATCGCTAGGCAGTGCTCAAACGACAGTGAAATTCTCACTGACGAATGATGAATTGGAGAAGTTAATCAGTAAACAAAAATTAGAAAATACTAGTGGGCTATTTATTCATCCGGCGATCGACGCTACTTTTTCGTTTTTATATTGGTACAGCGATCCTTACAACCATGACCGTTTCATGGACCCGGGAACGGATTCTGTAGGCATTGCTTTTTCTAAAGAAAATATGTTAGTCTTATTGCAAGAAGAAAACGGAGAAAGTAGTGATAGCAGTGATCGTTAACGAAGAGCTGTTTCAACTGGAGGATCAATGCCTCCGAGTCGCTGAAATGATAAAAAAGAGTAAAACGATGGCTTCTTATCTTGAACATAAACAGTCAATGGAAGAATCTGCAAAAGTTTGCCAGTTGAAAGAAGCGTTCTTGTCTAAGAAAGAAGCATTTGAAAATGTAGCGGCATATGGTGAGTATGCACCTGATTATCGTGAAAAAAAACGAGCTGTTCGAAAAGCAAAAAGACAGCTTGATATGGATGAGCATGTTGCAGCTTTCCGATATAGTGAAACACAGCTGCAAAGTCTGTTGGATCAAATTGTCCAAGTACTTGCCGAAGAAGTTTCTAATGAAATCAAAGTAGATGCAGGTAGCCCGTTTTTTGAAACGAAAAAACACTTTGGATGCGGAGGTAATTGTCATGCAATTAGACAATAGTGAATTTGAAATAACAAAACGACGCGGGCTGATCGTATGGGTCTACAGCTTAAAACAATTAAAGAATCTGAAAAAGTTCGGCTTGTTGCATTATGTCTCAAGAAGAATGAAATATGTCGTGCTTTACTTAAATGAAGAGACATTTGAAGAAACAGAAGAACGAATCCGTAAATTACATTTTGTTCGAAACGTAGAACGTTCTTACCGACCGGATATCGAAATGAATTTTGCCGAAAAAATAGGAAACAAAACAGTATTAAAAGACGAAGGTTTCGAAATCGAAGAGCTAAATACAGAAATCCGATTAGCTGAACATCTTTAAAAATCTCTTATGAGCAGTTTTTAAATAAAAAATAACTTGGATAACGATCGATTTTTGATCATTGTCCAAGTATTTTTTTGTCTTTTTTTTGGTATACTAGTACCAGTACCATTTCTAAGGAGTGAGTAGATGCGGATAATATCAGGAAATTATGGCGGGCGCCGTTTAAAAAGTTTAGCAGGGGCGAACACCAGACCAACTACAGATAAAGTAAAAGAATCCATATTCAATATGATTGGACCATATTTTGATGGAGAGACAGTATTGGATCTGTTTGCAGGAAGCGGTGGTTTAGCTATCGAAGCAGTATCTAGAGGCTGCAGTCATGCGGTATGCGTAGACAAAAATTACCAAGCGCTAAAAATCATCAAAGAAAACATCGAAATTACGAAAGAACCAGAGAAATTTACCACAATAAAACTTGATGCGGACAAAGCAATCGAACGGCTAGCAGAGGAGAAACAACAATTCGACTACTTGTTTCTTGATCCGCCATATGCAAAACAAAAAATAATCGATCAAATCCATAAAATGGAAGAACTGGGACTTTTTTCTAAAACCGCAGTTATCGTATGCGAAACGGATAAAACAGTCGAATTGCCAGAAACTGTGGCTGGATTCCATCAAATAAGAAAACAGATTTATGGCATAACGGCCGTAACTATCTATAGAAAAGAGGGAAATCAATGAAACGTGCATTATTCCCAGGAAGTTTTGATCCTTTTACAAAAGGTCACTTAGATACGGTGGAACGTGCGGCTAAATTATTCGATGAGGTAGTAATTGGTGTTTTTATCAATACTTCAAAGAAAAGTTTGTTTCCCCCAGAAGAAAGAATGACATTGATCACAAAAGCTGTTTCTCATCTTCCTAATGTAAAAGTCATGCATCAAGAAAATCAATTGACGGTAGAAACAGCAAAAGAGATTGGTGCAGATGCGTTGATCAGAGGCATACGAAGTATCAAAGACTTTGAATATGAACGAGAGATTGCTCAGATGAATCATCATCTATATGATGAATTGGAAACTGTCTTCTTATTGGCAAAACCAGAATATAGTCACGTGAGTTCCAGTATTTTAAAAGAAGTACTGCACTTTGGCGGAGATGTGAGCAGCTACTTACCGCCAGTGATCAACGAAGCTTTAGCTGGAAAGCGTGAATCAAATGAAAGCTAAACAATGGTTGAAAACAGTACTAATTATCATATTTGGAATGTTGATCATTGGATTTGTAGTAGTTCCCTTGCCGTATTATGTAGAATCACCGGGAGCCACGATCGATCTGAAAGAACTAATTACGGTCAATGATAAGGAAGACAAAGGTTCTGGTTCTTTCTCTCTTACCTCTGTTGGTATCAGGCAAGCTACAGGTTTCTTAGCTTTAAAAGCTAAAATGACCCCTTTTGAAGAATTGATCAGTGAAGAAGAATTGACTGGTGGGGCGACAAATGAAGAATATAATCAAATGCAGCAGTATTATATGGATTCTTCCCAAAATGCAGCAATCGAACAAGCGTTAAAACTTGCAGACAAGCCTTATAAAATGGAATTCAAAGGCGTATATGTCATGAGTGTAGAGAAAACATCGAATTTCTTTGGCAAGCTTTCAGTTGGAGATACAGTAACAAAAGTAGACGGGAAAAGCTTTCAAAGTACAGAAGCATTTATGGATTATGTAAAAAGCCAAAAAGTTGGACAAACAATCGAAATCAGTTATTTGCATAATGGTGAAGAAAAAACAGCTTCTGGTGATCTGATCGAGTTACCAACAGATAAAAAGGCAGGAATAGGTATCACGCTTACTGACCATACCGAGATCGAATCAGATACAGATGTTCGTATTAATTCTGGCTCTATCGGTGGGCCATCAGCGGGATTGATGTTCACTTTAGAAATCTATGAACAAGTCACTGGTAAAAACTTGCGTCATGGTAAGCAAATTGCAGGAACTGGAACGATCAATAGTGAAGGAGAAGTTGGCCGAATCGGAGGAATCGATAAAAAAGTGGCAAGTGCGGATAAAGCTGGCGTAGAGATTTTCTTTGCACCAGATGATACGATTTCAGACGATGTTAAGAAAGAATATCCTGAAATAAAAACCAACTACGAAGAAGCAAAAGCTGCCGCTAAAAAATTGAATTCCTCAATGAAAATCGTACCAGTAAAAACAGTACAAGAAGCGCTTGACTATCTAGAGAAAATGAAATGAAACTAAATAATTAAAGAGGGGTTGTGACACGAGTTCTGTCACACCCCCTCTTTTTCGTCAAAAATCTTCACGATAAAAATAAAAACAAAAGAAAAAATTGACGTAATTAGATGTTGAAGGGACGATTTTGCCAGAGCTCACTGTTTCTTCAATTTCAAATGAAAGGAGTAATGAATGATTTTTACTGGTCATTCTTTGGAAAAAGAACAATGATAGAAAAAATCAGCAAGAAAATACTAGCTTCACCCAAATTGATCATTTGGATGTCTATGTTAGTTCTTATCTTTTGTATCGCAAGTGGTTTTTTATTATCAAATCTGCTATTTTATAGAGAACCAGAAGAGACTGCTGCAAAAGAAATACTTTCTCCGTTTAGTTCCAGTGGAGAAGATCCATCAGCTGAAGGAAACGATGTAGAAGAGGATGCTCGTCCAAAGGTCATGTACACCGATATCAAAGGAAGTGTGAAGGAGCCTGGTATCTATTCCTTTTCTTCAGAAGAACGGGTCTATGATGTACTAAAGCGTGCAGGTGGATTATTAGAAGAAGCGGATAGCGATCGAATCAACTTTTCTGCGAAGATAGAAGATCAGCAAGTCCTATATATCCCTGCTGTAGGTGAAGAGCTGCCAGAACATCTTGATCAGTTGGCATCCTCGGAAGGAAAACAGCCTACAGCAGATTCCGAGCCTCCCAAAATAAATATCAATACAGCCACTCCATCAGAACTTCAGCAGATTCCTGGGATCGGATCAGTCAAAGCGCAAGAAATCATTCGATTTAGAGAAGAAAACGGATCCTTCCAGAAAGTGGAAGACCTGCAGGAGATTTCTGGTATCGGTGAAAAGACAGTTGAAAAACTAAAAAACTTCGTTACAATTAAATAGAATGATTCAAAATCGACTGGCACGAGCAATAAAAGGACGCTAATGGATACTAAGAATAATCCAATTTTAAGAGCTTGGCAGGACGAGGAGGTAGTATTTTTGGATAGGAAATAGCTTAATTGTTCGCAAAGAAACATTAAAAGAACCAATGCTGAATGTCTATCTCCAAAATAAAATATCTGGGATTCATATTATGAATACGGCTGTCAGCGGCAATAACAGTCAAGCTCTACGAGAACGCTTTGTCAAAGATGTACTTAGCTATACAGCAGATAAAGTACTTATTCTCATTGGGACGAATGATCTAGCAGAGCATAAACAACTTTCTAAAGAAACGTACCAAAAAATCTGCAGTGGATGATAGTTCAGCTGAAAAAAGACTATAGTTCTGATCATGCTTTCTTTATCACGCCACCAGCAGTCGATGAGACAAAACAAAAATATCGGAATAACAAGTTGATCAAAGAATATATCTCTGTTCTCACAGAAGTAGCAAAACGCCATGATTGTGAAGTATCGATTTTTATACGGAATTTCTTGAACAAATGGATTCGAAGAATTTTTATAATGGGCTAATGGATGACGGACTTCATTTCGGCAGTGAAGGGTAGGATCTTTTGTCAGACAGGATGATTCGTTATATTTAAAGAATATTTTGTTTAAGCAATGAGTACTTTTTAATCAACTTGAAAAAACGGAGGAATATAAAACATGTTAGAAAAATCTTCAAAAGCATGCGATACGAATAAAGAAAAAGTTACTGATAAGTCACATAATGAACGCATTCCTTGGGACCAGTATTTTATGGCTCAGGCAGTACTGTTATCTTTACGTAGTACGTGTACACGTTTAGAAGTAGGAGCGACACTCGTTCGAGAAAAAAGGATCATTGCTGGCGGCTATAATGGAGCAGTCAGTGGAGATGTCCACTGCATAGATGAAGGGTGTTACGTCGTGGATGGACACTGCTTGCGAACGATCCATGCAGAGATGAATGCACTCCTACAGTGTGCAAAACTTGGTATCCCGACGGAAGGTTCAGAAATCTATGTCACACATTTTCCATGTTTGGCCTGTACAAAGGCTTTGTTGCAAGCTGGTGTGAAAGGGATCAATTATCTCCATGACTATCGAAATGATCCTTATGCCCAAGCGTTGATCGAACAATTAGGTGTATCTGTACACCAAGTTGCTTTAGACTCACAGCATTTTTCAAAACTTCAAAATGAATTAACAGGAAAACATGTCTAGCGTTTTAGAAAGGCATGTTCGAAATCGGTTGATTTTTCCGGCAATTACGTCGATGATTATCTGTTTGTTGTATTACACTGACAATTGGGGTTATCGTTTGCTTCTTGCCGGAATTTTTTTATGGTTTTCGCTAAAAGAAGGACGTTTTATCGCGTACTTGTGTATTTTGTGTAGCATAACGGTATCCATTTCTTATAGGCTACAAGAGTATTCATTTTTAGAGGAAAAAACAACATCTGCGCAAATTACTGTATTTACAGATACGATTCGTGCAAATGGTAATTTTTTGACAATGGAAGGAAGGTTATCAGAGAATAAACAAAAGCTCCAGCTTTCTTATCAAGTAAACACAGAAGCAGAATTGAAAACATGGCTTAACTTCCGAGGAAAGGGAATAGAATTGACTGCTGAAGGCGAGTTCATTTCTCCAGCAAGAAAGCGGAATCTTTATAATTTTGACCAAGAAGCTTACTTCAGGAACCATAGAATCTCTGGACGGTTCCAAATTCAAAAGATTGAACAGATCACCATGCAAAATCACTGGCGAAACTGGCTTCAGAGAAAAAGAGGATCTTTTATCTCCTTTGTCCAATCTGAATTTCCGCAAAAAACAAGTGTATATATTAATTCTTTATTATGGGGCTATAAAGATGCAGGATTCAGAGAATCAGAAGAAATTTTTAGGGAGAGTGGTTTGCTGCATCTGTTCAGTCTATCGGGTCTACACATCCAATTTTATTTAGGGTGGCTGTATTATTTATTTCGACGTATCGGATGGCCACTACACGTCAGTATTATTCCGTTGAGTCTACTAACTATCTGTTATGTTTCTATTGCAGGAAGTTCTATTTCTGTTTTGCGTGCTAGTTTGCTGTTTTTATTGCGATTGCTAGTCAAATTGCTGAATAAGCATTATTCCACCATGGACTTATTTGCAGTTGTCTTTTGGCTTCTTTTACTATTTGATCCTCGATTTCTTTTTCATGCGGGTGGACAGCTTAGTTTTTTCATGAGTTTTTTGTTTATCCTGATTTCTTTTGATGGAGATTGGTTGAAAAAAACGGCCTCTCACGTCCTGTTTACTATGATCACGATGCCGTTGGTTGTATGGCATTTTTATGAGTGGCCTATTTTAGGTAGTCTTTTTACATTACTGATTGCACCGGTATTCAAGTTTCTTTTTCTTCCTGGTGTGTTATTTCTCACACTCTTCAATCGCTGGCTGCCGGAAACTTTACTTTTGCTGATAGAAGAGGGATTAATCTTATTTGAGCGAATAATCGATTTTTCTTCAGGGTCGTCTCTCATTATAGGACGTTTGCCCCTTGTGCTATCTGGGATGTATATTTTTGGATTACTGATTTGTACGGATAGGTTGAAAGAACAACCTGTGAAACACTTGTTTTATGTTGGTCTTTTTTCTTTTATTTTTTTGACTTTGCCATTTTTACGCTTTTCTTCAACGATCGCTTTTATCGATGTCGGTCAAGGAGACAGTATCTTTTTGCAAAGTCCTTTTCGAAAAGAAACGATTTTGATCGATACTGGAGGTCAGTTACACTTTGAAAGAGAAAAGTGGGCGCAAGGTATGATACGTCCTCCTGCTGAAAGAAATATCGTTCCATATCTAAAAGGTCAGGGGATAAGTGTAATCGATAAACTCATCTTGACACATGACGATACGGATCATGTGGGAGAATTACCCACGTTATCTCAGCATTTTACTATCAAAAAAATTTATATCGGTTGGGGCGCTGGACGAAATGAGCCATTACAAAGGCATTTATCTGAAGCTCAAAAAAATGGTACTGAGATCATTGAAATCAAACATGGGGACAGGATCAGCGGTTATTATGATCTTTATGTATTGACTCCTTTTGAAAAGGGAGAGGGAAGAAATGAAGATTCGATTGGTCTATGGATGGAATATAACAATAGGCGCTTTTTATTTTTAGGAGATTTGAATCAAGCAATGGAAAAACAATTGCTTTTGATTTATCCTAATCTGAAAGCCGATGTAGTCAAATTAGGTCATCACGGTAGCCGTACGTCAAGTAACACAGATTTTCTTTCCCATATTGAAGCAAAACATGGGATTATATCCTGCGGCGTAAATAATCGTTATGGTCACCCGCACAGCGAAGTATTGGAGACACTAGAAGAAAATCAGATAAAAACATGGCGAACGGATCAACAAGGAATGATCACCTATCGCTGGCATCCAGTTTTTCATCCTCATGGGCTAGTGGAAACAATGATAGACTAGTAATTCTCATCTGCTCATGGTAGGATAATTTTTGAAAGTGGTGAGTAATTTGAGTATACAAGCAGAGTTACAAAAAATACGTAAAGAAAAACTTGCATCTTGTTACTTGATTTTAGGAACAGAAAAGTTTCTCCAAGATCAAGTTCGGACAGAAATTGTCAAAAAAATCCAATTAGAGGGCGAAGATGACTTAAATTTTTTAAGTTTTGACATGGAAAATGCAAGTTTAGATGAGGTAGTAGCTGAAGCAGAGACGTTGCCGTTTTTCGGAGATCAACGGTTAGTATTCGTAGAGAATCCTTATTTTTTAACAGGTGAAAAAGTAAACAATGGAATCGAACAAAATACTGATTTATTGACGGCTTATTTGAAAGAACCATTAGAATCGACTGTATTAGTATTCTTTGCGCCATATGAAAAGTTGGATGAACGGAAAAAAGTAACGAAACAATTGAAAAAAACAGCAATCATCGTCAATGTCCAACAGTTGAATGAAAAAGAAGTACGTCAATATCTGATGAATACCTTAGAGAATTCCTCAATCAAAATGGAACGAAGTGCAATTGATTTATTCTTGAGGTTGACCGACTTAGATTTATCCAAAATGATGAGAGAGTTACAGAAATTGGTCCTTTATGGACAAAATCAACAGCAAATCACGGTAAGAGAAGTAGAAGAATTAGTTCCTAAAACGTTAGAACATAATATTTTTGACATGACCCAATATATTTTAAAAGGGAAGACGGAACAAGCTTTGCGTTTATACGAAGATTTAGTTATGCAAGGGGAAGAAACAATCAAAATCAATGCGATTTTGATTTCTCAATTACGTTTATTTTTACAGACAAAATTTCTTGTAAAGATTGGTTATCAGCAGGCAAATATTGCTGAAACATTGAAAATCCATCCATATCGTGTAAAACTTGCCATGCAGGAAGTAAAAAAATTCGATGAACATTTGCTGGTACAGTTGTTTGATCAATTAGTTGAGATGGATTATCAAATCAAAACAGGACAAATCGAAAAAGAATTAAGTTTTCAACTATTCGTTTTGCGCACAGGGCAGTTGTTAAGAAATCGATAAGAAGAAAGACGAGGACAAAGCATGCGGGAAGGTCGTTTGTTTTTGTCCTTTTTTGACAAATAAAAAAACCGGCCGAAGCCGATCTTTTATTTAGCGATTTTTTTGCTTAAACGAGATTTGTCGCGGTTAGCTTTGTTTTTGTGGATTAGACCTTTTGATTCAGCCATATCAATAGCTTTAACAGCTTCTTTATATAACGCATCTACGTTGTCAGCACCTGAAGCTACAGCATCTTCAAATTTTTTGATTGCAGTACGCATAGCGCTTGTTTGAGATGAATTTTTCACATTAGCGTTTTCGCTTGTACGAACACGTTTGATTGCAGATTCAATGTTTGGCATTAGTTTCACCTCCGATAACTTAAGTTCTTACGCGTGTTACCGCATAATTCAACATTCATTATTATACCTAAAGGCAGCGTGCTTTGCAATATGAACATGACAAGTTTTTTTCCTTAACAGTCTTTTATTAGGATTTTTTTTCAGTAAAAACGGATAGTACAAGCTGAAAAAAATCAAAAAGACGCTATTGTGGGAGGCAATAGCGTCAAACCAAACTAGATTTTTATTTATCTATTTAAACAAAGTTTGAATGGGAATGTTTGGTACTAAGTTATTATATAACAAAGAGAACCGTTTGCAAAGTTTTTTTTGAAAAGGGATACGATTCCCTGTTGTTCTTTGTTTTTCTATTAAGAAACTGCAGTTATTTTATAACCAGTATCCTTTGATCAGTAAAGGCTATTCTGGTGTACCGATTATTTTAATGTATTCATCGATATTTTTTATCAACATTTTTTTTATGACCAACTGGTTCCGACGGTTCCA
Organism: Enterococcus sp. E5-37; assembly: GCF_035726925.1. Lineage (NCBI taxonomy): Bacteria > Bacillati > Bacillota > Bacilli > Lactobacillales > Enterococcaceae > Enterococcus > Enterococcus sp. E5-37. The sequence goes on along the minus strand of NZ_JAPMLG010000005.1, from coordinate 12,642 downwards.
TTTGCCACTTACTTCCAGCACATATTTATTTAGGGGCAAACGTAAGATATATTTTGCCAAATAGCGATCTTTAAGCAGGCCATTGATCACACGGTCCTCAAGCTGCAAGTTAATCCCAGTCAGCATCATTGGCTGTTCTTGTAAAACGTACGTATCAATTAAAAGACCTTCAAAAGTTTCCACAAGCGTCTTCCTTTCTTTTCAAAGTAACCTGAAAACAGGCACTAATTCTTCCATTTTGATATTCGTTGAAGTGGATGCGATCATTCTTTCTTTTGTCCACTGTAATCTAGTATAACAAAAAAGAGCAGAAGAGCCAAAAAGAAAAAAGAGCATCAAATTCTATAGGAAGTCTCATTGGCACGGCCTAAATTATTACAAAACATTGATTAAAAAAAGCCCCTGCATCGCAGGAGCATCCCCTATATCGTTTTAATAGGTCAATCAAAAAGCAGTATCAAACACATTTTGTATCAAATCAGGAAATAATAGATAAGCTAAGCCCAGAATCAAAAGTACCGCTAGAAGAAACCAGCCGATTGTTCCTATGAAATACTTTAATTTTTCGAACATTGTATCACCTCGTTGTCAGTATATCACGGATCAGTAAATTGGGGGTGTTAAGAATCTCCTAAAATAGACAAAATTTGTTCTATTTTCCTAAAGCAAATACTTGTAAGATACAGTAAGTGATACCAGAAGCAATGACCGGTCCGGCGGCGATTCCTCTTAAGAAGACAACACCTAAAATCGTGCCGAAAACAAGTGCAACAGTGATTTGTGGATCAGAAGCAATCAATCCTACACCCTTGGAAGATAAGACAGCCACTAGCCCACCGCAAAAAACAGCTACCCAGCCAATAGGGGATTTAAAGGCTTCTAATAGATCACGTAGACCAATTTCTCCTGTTGCGATAGGGATTAGAATAGCCGCTGTGATGATCGTCACCCCAATATTGATTCCTTTGCCTTGCAGCCAAGGGAAAAAGGAACGGGAGGCTGGTATGAGCTTCATAATCAAAACAAAAGCTGCCGCTATCATCAGACTTTGATTCTTAGCTAAAATTGCTACAAGTAAAATAATTCCTAAAAAAAGCCAACTTTCCATGAAATATATTCCTCACTTTCTTCGAAACAATCATAACATGTTTTTAGAAAGTTGCAAAAGTAGGAATTCATCCTTCAAGACCTATTCATAAGCTGTTTTTTTCATAAAATAAACAAAATCATAAAAAAACACTTTGCTTATTTGACAGAAGACAGCCGCGCTTTGTATAGTGGACAAGACTTACATTTTTTTGAAGAATCAGAAAGATCAGGTAAAGGTCTTAGTAAACGCAAGCCATTCAGAATAACCAATATTGTGCTTCCTTCGTGTCCTACAACTCCAAGAGGTAGATTTAAAAATTGCAGGAAGTTAGAAGCAATCAACAAGAGAATAACAAGAATCGAAAAAATAATATTTTGTTTGATGATCCGCCGCATTTTTAAAGATAGCCGATGACTGTAGACAAATTTATTTAAGTCGCTTTTCATTAAGACGATGTCTGCGATATCCATAGCGGCATCTGTCCCTTGCCCCATAGCGACACCTAAAGAAGCGGCTGCTAAAGCAGGCGCATCATTGACTCCATCACCAACCATCGCATTTACTTGGTAAAGTTCATTCTCTTTTTTGACTAGTTGTGTTTTTTCTTCCGGAGTACAGCTTGCATAGTAATGTTCAATCCCTACTTGTTCAGCAATGGCCTTTGCTGTGCCAGAATGGTCGCCAGTTATCATACTTGTATGGATGTTTTGGGATTTAAAGTAGGAAATTACTTGTTGGGCATTTGCTTTTGGAATATCTAGCAGACCTAAAACAGCAATTAACTGCTGATCTTTAGAAAGATAAATCACGGTTTTACCTTGACTTTCTAAACGTTCGATCATTTCCGCAATCTCTTTGCTGATTATCATCGTCTCAGGATCATATGCGTGCTTGCCAACTTTCCATTGCGCACCTAAATGGGTAGTTTGTAATCCAAAACCAGTAATTTCTTCTATTGGTAAGTATTGGATTTCTTCAGGTATTGTGCAATCAAAATATTGCAAAATCGCATGAGCAAGTGGATGCGTCGTTTTTTGTTCCATAGCAACAAGAAGTTGTTGTGCCAAATCCTTTTCATCAAAGAAAAAGCTGTCAGTTACAACTGGTTTTCCTTTAGTGAGCGTTCCTGTTTTATCAAAGGCAATCGCTTTTAATTCAGAAAGCTTTTCTAAATGGATACCGCCTTTGATTAAAATCCCATTTTTTGCAGAATTTGAAAGAGCAGCTAGAGAAGCTGGTGTAGCAGATGCGACAAGCGCACAAGGAGAAGCCACAACTAATAATACCATTCCTCGATAAAAGCTTTCATCCCAACTCCAACCTAGGAAAAAGTGGGGGAGAAGGATCATTAGAGGAACAGCAAGCAAAATCAATTTTACATAATTATTTTCGATTCTTTCGATAAATGAAGCTGTTTGAGTTGGCGTATTCTGCGCTTCTTCTACTAATTGGATAATCTTAGCAAAGACAGTTTCGGAACTCGTTTTTGTTACTCGAATCGTGATGGGATTTCCTTGATTCAGCGTTCCTGCATACATCTCATCGCCTAAATATTTTTCTACAGGCACAGATTCACCGCTTAATGCAGACTCATCGATCGTTGCCTGTGTGCTTTCTAAAAAGCCATCTATCGGAACAGCTGCTCCTTTAGCGACAAATACCAAGTTATCCACCTTTAGTTGAGAAACATCTACTTCTTGCATTTGTCCATTTTCTTTTAATAATTGGGCTTTTTGTGGTTGAATATTCATCAAAGCAGTAATTTCTTTTTGACTTTTATTAGTTGTGTATTCCTCTAATGCACCGCTTAAACAAAAGATGAATGTCAACATTGCTCCTTCAAAATAATTACCGATCAAACAGGCACCAATAGCAGCTAAAGCCATCAATAAGTCCACATTCAGTGTCCGATCATTCCACAATTCTTTCAAGCCTTCCGATGTTTGTTTGTATCCACCGATGATAATGGCACTGATATAAAAAAGTGGGGTGATGGTAAGAGAGAATCGGTCGAAGATAAAACCGAAGATCATAAATAAAAGGCAGCCGATTGTTGCTGCAAAAGCTTTTTTCTGATTAGTCATCGTTATCAGACCTCCTTGTCAAAACAAGGATAGCATAATAAAAATGTAATTGATAATAATAACGGATAAATGAGAACGATAATGGTTATCATTTGGTGATTAAGCTTGATGTTGTTTTTATTATTTATAATGATTATTATTAAAGAAAATAAAAAACCAGAACATTTCTCAAATAAGAGAAGTGTTCTGGTTTTTTCTACATTGCAATAAACCAATAACCAATCAAAATGATACCAAGGATAATACGATACCAGCCAAAAGCGGTAAAGTCGTTTTTCTTCAAATAGCTTAGTAAGAATTTGATAGCTAAGACAGAAACCACAAAAGATACGAATGTTCCTACAAGAAGAACAACAGTTTCTTCCATTTTGAATGAATTCCCTTCAGCTAAATATTTGACGATCTTCAAGCCGCTTGCGCCAAACATGACAGGAATCCCTAAGAAAAATGAAAACTCTGTAGCGACAAAACGCGAAGCACCAATCAAGATAGCTCCTAGGATCGTTGCGCCAGAACGGGATGTTCCGGGAACAAGTGCCAAGACTTGGAATAACCCAACAAGAAGAGCTGCTTGGTACGTAAAGTCATTCAGAGAAGTCCAACGAGGTGTTTTGTTTTTGTTGCGTTTTTCGACAATAATAAAGGCAATACCGTAAACGATCAAAACAATGGCAACTGGTAAGAACTTGTGGAAATTTGCTTCTAACCAATCATCCAAAGGCAAACCAATGATGATGGCTGGTATGCAAGCAACGATCACTTTAAACCAAAGTGTCCACGTATCTTTTTTTTCTACCGTTGATTTACTTGGAGAAAATGGGTTTAACTTGTGAAAATAAAGAACGACGACAGCCAAGATCGCCCCTAATTGGATAACGACATTGAACATCGACATAAATTGTGAACTGGCATCCAGTTTGATGAATTCATCTGCTAGGATCAAATGACCAGTACTACTGATGGGCAGCCATTCCGTTATTCCTTCAATAATACCGAGAATCACTGCTTTGATAATATTTGCAAAAAACATAAATTCCTTCCTTCCCAATTAAGATACATCTTATAGTATACCGTTATTTTTTGAGAAACCCAATCTGTTTTTTAATATTAAGAAAAACTTGAGAAATAAAGCAGATAAGTACACGAAGAGAAAAAAGAAGACAAAGCCCTCGTTCAGACTTTGCCTTTTATGATTCTCTGGTAAAAATTAAAATATCCCCATTATAGAAACGAGTCGCGACTATGTGTTTTCCCGTTATCGATATAAGACGTATCATTGATGCCGTGGATAGAAAATCGACCGTTTGCATAAGTGACCTTTGTTACGCTGCCATTTAAAAGCCCAGCACGAACAGGCTGTTTAGGATCGATCAGATTAAGCAAAAAGGCGATCGTCAAACCATGAGATACGACTAAAACATTTCCACCACCATTTTTTTCGCAGTGATGGGCGATATCTTCAAATCCTGTCCATACACGGTCTCGCAATGTTTCATAAGTTTCCGCCCACCCAGCGGTATCTAAGTTGTATACAGCATTAGCAATTTGTTCAAAAGAAACTTCTGTGGTAAACATTTCATCATATGTTTTAAAATTCAATACACGAGGGATCACACCCCACATTTCCATGTCATATCCACCTTCAAGAGACCCGAAACACCATTCTCTAATCCTTTTTTCAATAAAATAAGGAATTTCTTTTCCCTTAGAATGTTCTCCTAGAATAATACGGGCAGTTTCGATTGCACGACCACTGTCACTAGAATAAGCAAATGAAAAGTCGACATCTTTTAACCCGCGACCTAAATAATGAATGCCTTCTTGTCCTTGCTTTGTGAGGGGTGTATCACACCAGCCTTGCACTCGTTCAATTGTATTGAACATCGTTTTTCCATGTCGTACGATATAAAGTGTAGTTTCTGTCATTTTATTCTCCTCCTAAGTCGTTTTAACGATTGAAAAAAGGATTTGTCCTTTTTTCCTGTTCAATCGTCGTTGCATCGCCATGTCCTGGATAGACTGCAAATTCATCAGGTAAAACAAACAGCTGGGTCCGAATACTATGAAGTAATTGTTCTAAATTCCCTGTATACAGATCGGTTCTACCGATACTTCCTCTAAACAGGGCGTCGCCAGAAACGACAAAATCATCAAAAATAAAGCTGACGCTTCCTATAGAGTGCCCTGGGGTAGGGACGACGCGAAAAGACATGTTTCCTAAAGTATAAGTTTTCATTTCAAATTCATATTCTGCAGGCGAGACAATAACATCAGCAATATCATCATGTCTACCGAGTCCAGAAAGATTCAAAATCGGATCACCTAGCCATTTTTGCTCTAGTGGGCTGACATAAACTGGGATTTGATAATACGCGCGTAAAGGTTCCACTGCACCGATATGATCGTAGTGGGTATGGGTAAGCAAAATCGCTACCGGCTGTTGGTTTGTTTTTTTGATTTCTTGTTTGATTCGTTCCGCATCTTCTCCAGGGTCAATGATCAAAAGTGCTTCTTCGTTGTAGACCAAATAACAGTTTTCTTCAATCATTCCTGTTTTTAAACTTTCGATATGCATGTGCATTCCTCCTTGATAGCCAAAACTTCTTTCATCCATTAGTATAACGCATTCATTGCTAGGAAACAAAAACAGGTACTTATTTCTCTTTACTTATCTGAATTATCAGAATATATGAAAAGTATTTGGATATTCTAAAGAGAAGGAAAGTAAGTTTTCATAGCATTTTAATATGTCCTTGTTACATTAGATTCATCCAAAAATCCAAATTCTATATCCTATATCCCTGCCTAATCAGCAGGGTGTTTTTTTATGTTTGGAAAGAGAGCTCTTTTTGCTAAACTAGGTTTTTTCAGGTAATCTTAGAGAGAAAGAGGTGGTGGAAATGATCAAACAGTCAAAAATATCTGTGCGGCACTTAGTAGAATTTATTTTGCGACGTGGAAGTATCGACAATCGTAAAAAAAGTAACCATACTGCATTAGAAGGAGCGAGAATCCACCGCAAGCTCCAAAAAGATGCGGGAGAAAACTATGAAAAAGAAGTCTTTTTAAAAACAACAGTTCAATTAGATGAATATCACCTGATCGTTGAAGGCCGTGCAGACGGTATTTTCAAAAGAGACGGTATTTATTATATAGATGAAATCAAAACCTCCGAACCACGATTTGAAGATTTAGAACCAGAACAAGTGGAACTTTTCTTTCATCAAGCAAGGGTGTATGCCTATATCTATAGTCAAGAACATGATTTACAAGAAATAAATCTGCAATTGACTTACTTCCAGACGGCAGAAGAAGTGATCACGAGAAAGGTTGAACATCAGACAAGAGAGCAGTTAGAAACTTTTTTTAAAAAGCTGACTGAAGATTATAAAGAATGGCTTGTTTTTCAAGAAAACTGGCGCACTGTACGCAATGCCTCTTTGATGGCTTTGAAATTCCCCCATGATGAGTATAGGAAAGGTCAGCGTGAACTAGCGGTAGCTGCTTATAAAACGATCCGTACGAAACAGAAATTGTTTGTAGAAGCACCTACCGGAACAGGAAAAACAATCTCTACGTTATTCCCCGCTTTGAAAGCTGTAGGGGAAGAAGAGGGAGAAAAGATCTTTTATCTAACGGCTAAAACAATAACTAGACAAGTAGCTGAAGATGCTATGACAGCATTAAAAGATACAGGAGCTGAAGTAAAAAGTGTCACTTTGACGGCGAAAGACAAGATCTGCTTTTTAGATGAGACGACCTGTAATCCAGATCAGTGCCCATATGCCAATGGTTATTACAATCGGATTAATGAAGGTTTATGGGATCTTTTGAATCATGAGAATCAGATCACTCGTGAAGTCATCGAAACTTATGCAAGAAAGCATACACTTTGTCCTTTCGAACTATCATTAGATGTCAGTATCTGGTGTGACGTAATCATTGGGGATTACAATTATTTATTTGATCCAACTGTTTATTTAAGACGTTTTTTTGAAGATGAAAAAAACGAGGACTATCTGTTTTTGATTGACGAAGCACATAATTTGGTGAATCGTTCCCGAGATATGTATTCGGCAGAACTATCTTATGAAAAAACGAAACAAAGTAAGGAAGCTATACCAAAGGAATTCAAAAAACTTCATCGCCGTTTCAACAAACTATTAAAAGAATTTGATTCGATCCGAGAAATAGCAAAAGAAGATCATTGGGATTATCATCATCAAAAAGCACCGGCTGAATCTTTAGTAAAGGCAGGTTATCAATTAAGCGAAAAAATTAAAGAATGGCTGGCAGAATTTCCTGAGCACCCATCACAAGAACAATTGCTTCCTTATTATTTTGATTTGCTTCATTTTTTGAAGGTCAGTGAATTTTATGATGATCACTACGAAACAACAGTCGAAAAAACGTATCGCGATCTGATAGTAAAAGAGTTTTGTATTGATCCAAGCTTGTTTCTTGAGCAGTCGTTGGATAAAGGAAAAAGCAGTATTCTTTTTTCTGCTAGTTTTTCACCACTCTCTTATTATCAGGAAACACTGGGGGGACAAAAAAGTCTGGCTTACAAACTGCCGAGTCCTTTCCCAGAAGGAAACCGGCAAGTTTTCATCGCAAATTACCTAGAGACGACTTATCGAAAAAGGGAACACAGTCTGGCAAAATTAGTAGAGACGATTCATGCTTTTGCTGATGGAAAGGTCGGGAATTATTTCGTTTTCTTTCCTTCTTATCAATATTTAGATCTTGCGGTGGAAGCATTCAGACAGCAATATCCCGACAGCAATGTGCTAATCCAAGAAACGGACATGAATGAGGAAGAACGCGAACGATTTTTAACAAAATTTCAAACAAATCCCGCTGAAACATTGATTGGATTTTGCGTACTTGGCGGGATTTTTTCAGAAGGAATCGATTTGAGAGGGGACCGATTGATCGGCAGTATGATCGTAGGTGTAGGTTTGCCGCAGATGAATCATGAGCAGGAACTGATCAAATCATATTATGATGAGAAGGAACACCTTGGATTTGCTTACGCTTATCAGCTTCCTGGAATGAACAAAGTCTTGCAAGCTGGTGGTCGAGTGATTCGTGGCATGGCGGATCAAGGAATCGTTGTATTGGCAGATCAACGATTTTCTAGTTTTTCTTATCGACGTTTATTCCCACAACATTGGCAAACAGCAAGAGAAGTACGAAGTGTTGGGGAATTGGAAGAAGGAATACAGCGTTTTTGGTTATCAAAAGAAGCAGTAAATCAAAAAAACGAGGAATGACAGACGTCAGCCTCGTTTTTTGATTAACGATAGTTAGTGAATTGCAACTCGATTGGTAAGTCAAGTTTACGTAATAAAGCAATCACAGCTTGTAGATCATCACGGTTCTTACCTGTCACTCTAATCTGATCTTCTTGGATTTGTGCTTTTACTTTCAGTTTTTCATTTTTGATAGCTGTAGTGATTTTCTTCGCGTTTTCACGATCGATTCCGTTGACCAAATCGGCAGTTTGTCGAGCTTTGCCACCTAGAGCGTGTTCTGATTCGGAAAAATGGATATTTTTGATTGGCACATTTCTTTTGATCAGCTTACCAAATAATACATCTTTGATCTGTTCGATTTTGAAATCATCATCGCTCAATACAACTAGATTGCTGTTCTCTAATTTGATTTCTACTGTAGAATCCTTGAAGTCAAAGCGATTGGACAATTCTTTTGTTGTTTGCTGAATCGCATTTTTTACTTCTTCTGTATTGACTTCTGATACAATGTCGAAGCTAGCATCTTTTGCCATAGGAACCCTCCTGATATACATATAAATATTTACCATACATCTATCTTATCATAGGATTAGGGCAGATTCTTACCTGTTTGCTAAAATTCTTCTCATTTGAGTTCGAAGTATTTTATTTTAATAGATAAACTGTTATTCTTACATTTGGAATACCAAAGTAGGGGAGAGGTGCTTGTGAGTAAAATTATGACTGCGTATCATAAAAATGAAAGATTAAAGAAAATAGTGGTTATTTTGATAACCGGATTGACCGCTGCGGTCGCTTTAAATTATTTTTTGATTCCAGCCAATGTCTTTTCTGCAGGGATGAATGGGATCGCTCAAATCATTTCCTCGCTTTTATATGAATGGTTTCATATCAAGATAGACACAGGAACATTTATTTTTCTTTTGAATATCCCTGTGTTTGTATTAGGGTTTCTCAAAGTAGGAAAACGAGCAACGATCCTTAGTTTTGTGAATGTTGTATGTGTATCGGTGATGACGATGCTGCTTCCAGTCGGACAGATCACTGATAATATTTTGATGAATGCCCTAGTAGGCGGTGTTTTATTAGGTCTTGGCGTAGGATTATCTTTAAAAATGGGCTTTACAACTGGTGGGATGGATATCATCTCTCTTGTACTTTCACAAACAACTGGAAAAACAGTCGGAAACTACATGCTGATTCTAAATGGTATCATTGTAGTCATCGCAGGCTTCTTCTTTAACTGGGAAAGTGCCTTGTATACGATTATTTCCATTTATGCAATGACTCAAGTAATTGATGCCATCCACACGAGTCATCAAAAAGTAACAGCAATGATCGTTACCGTCAAGCCAGAAGAGGTAACAGAAGAACTAGCAAAACGGATGGTACGTGGAATGACATTACTGCCGTCTGTCGGTGGCTATTCAAAAAAACAAGGGAACATGATCATGATGGTCATCACCCGCTACGAAATGTATGATCTTGATCAGATCGTTCATGAAATCGACGACGATGCATTTATCAATATTTTACCAACTCATTCAGTATTTGGCCGGTTTGCAAATGAAAACGAACAAAAAATGTATCGAACAACTGGCGTATTGCCAGAAATAAAAAATCGTTCACAAAAAAAATGAGGAATCAGGTTTATTTTAGAATAAATTTAATCTATTACATCTAATAAGAACATTTTTATAAATTTAAACGAGAATCTTCCTTCTAAATTCTCATTTACAAGCAGCTAAAAAAAGAGTATGATAAATAAAAATCGTGTTAAGGAGTGTCGTACGATGAGCGAAGCAAACCAAGAACGGTCTGGACAAGAAATAGAACTAATCAAAGAACGTATTCTTGCTGCCTTGGAAATGGTGATTGATCCTGAATTAGGAATCGACATCGTCAATTTAGGCTTGATTTATGATATAGAATTCAATCCTGAAAATGGAGAAACAGTCATTAAGATGACTTTAACAACTATGGGCTGTCCATTAGCAGATATTTTAACAGAATCTATCCATGACGCATTAAAAGAAGTGCCAGAAGTAACGAAAGCAGAAGTCAAACTAGTCTGGTATCCAGCATGGACGACAGATAAGATGAGCCGTTATGCACGGATTGCGCTGGGGATACGATAGAAATCTTGGCTGACTAGCTATGAGAAGCAAATAGGAAAAACAAAAAAGCCTTTTATCCTTTCTAGAAGAAAAGAGATAAAAGGTTTCTTTGTTTATAAAATTTTGTCTGCTATATTATAAGTTAATTAAATAAATGTGTTCTATTGATAAAGGACATTCAAATCCCTTTCCTTTTGGAATCCTTCTTTTTTACATCAGTTTGATTTTCGTATAGTATTCTTTCTCATCTTCACGATAAATCGCAGCCCCATTTTTTTGTTGTGCTTTAAGACTGCCAAGATTTTTTTTATTTACAGACAAAAGTGCCTCATCAATGCCGATTTTTTTTGCCTCTTGTAGTACTAATGCTAATCCTTGTGTGGCATATCCTTTTTTACGATAATTAGGGGAGATGCCGTAACCAATATGGCCAGCGCCGTTTCTTAATGTTTCGTTCAGTTTATGGCGCAAATTAAAAATTCCTACATACTCATGTTCATCACTTTCTAAAATAAAGACGGTTGCGGGAACGTAACTCTCAGGAAGATCGATTCCTAAAGACTTTTTTTCGCATTTTTTTACATAATCTAAAAATTCAGCAAATGTATAGCTATAAGCATTGTTGATAAATCCATTCTCATTTGGTCCAAAGCTAGTTTGTAGCTGATAAGCTTTCTTTAAATCTGCTTCCCATAGTTTGATCAGTTTCATCGTATTCACCTCTTTAAGTAACCTTATTCATTTGTTTTCTACTATAGCACTATTGTTGTAAATAGCCATGCCTATTTTTATTTATTGTGTCATATCGTATTAAGAATCATCGAACAATATAAATATGAATTACAATAAAAAAATTATTTGAAGTTCGTTCATTCGTTACTTATGATCTCTAGAAGAAAGAAAACGTGAATTACTTCAGCGTCTAGAATTCCAGAAGGATAGTAACCAACAGAAGAAATAATCAATATCCAAATGAAAGAAGATAGCTGAATCGAGAAAAAGAGGAAAAAAGAAATGAAGAAAAAAATAAAATAGTTACTAATCCCAGAGTCGTTCGTTTAACATTGAAATCGATAATATGGATAAAACAGATTTTTTCACCAACCCTCAATAGATGATGGAATTGCTCGGATGAATTATTTGTGTAGATGGCATAAGGGAGGGCGTACAGAAATGAAAAAGAACAAAATATGTTCTTGACAAAAAACACATGTAATCCTAAACTAAAAGATGTGATGCGGCTATGGCGGAATTGGCAGACGCGCTAGCTTCAGGCGCTAGTGAGGGTGACCTCGTGGAAGTTCGAGTCTTCTTAGCCGCATAATTTGTTTTTTGAGAAGGAAAAAAGATATCGACGGAGTTTCTCTGTTGATATCTTTTTTTATAAAGAGAAGGTACACCTGGAGCGATGAGAAAGAAAATAACATATTATCTAAAAGAATATAGGAAAAATTTTAAACAACGGAACCAGATTCAAATAAATCAAAAAAAATTTGTGTGAAGGTGGGACAGTTTAAAACCTAATAGATTGATTCAAATAGTAGATTTATAGATTCTGATACAAGAAATACTGGCAAACGATAGTTAAGGAATAAAGACTAAACTTAAACTCAAAAAGAGGTCATGCGAAAGAATAAATCGCATGACCTCTTACTATATTTTGAATGTGTTTAAACGTTCAAATAATGAATCTTAGTACCAACCGTTTGCTTCCCAGAATGCTTTCGCCGCTTCCCAAGAACCATAACGTGAAGTAACATATTGTTCTGCTACTCTTTCTTGGTTTGCAGCAGAGTAGTCACCATTTAAGTAAGAAGAATCTAATTGGTAACGTCCGATGTAACGTCCGTTCGTTGCTGTGTAAGAACCGCTTGATTCTTTTTGTGCGATCCATTCTTTTGCAGAGCTTGTGCTTGCTGGAGTAGCAGCAGTTTCTGTTACAGCAGGAGCAGGTTGTGTTTCAGCAACAGGCGCTGCTTGTGTTTCCGTTTGAACCGTTTCTTGTACAACAGGTTGTTCAGCTTGAACAGGTTCAGCTTGGACGGGTGCTTCTTGAACGGCTGCTTGAGGTTCAGCAGCTGCTTGTGCAGAGC